>CAZWVC010000133.1:0-10701 GCA_964637245.1 uncultured Desulfocapsaceae bacterium | reverse complement strand
ACACCCGAGAAAAGTCCAACACCTATCTCACTAGATTACGTTTGCTGAAGAATAGCAATCAGATAAATCATTAAAAAAAAATACCGATTAGTTAAAAAAGTCAACATACAAGCGAGAGATAAGAGTGCTTGCGAGAATAAGAGCACTAATTCAAAAAATTCACAATTTAAAGTAAATTTAAACAATAGTGTGATTATCTTTTAGCAGTCGAACAATTTTCTTAAATGCACTCACCAGCAAAATAAGTTTTCTAAGCACAACACGTTTACTATCACCACTGTGCTGAAACTGGAGAGGCATACCTGTTTTATTGTAATGTTTCTAGGTTTTTATCTTTTCCGAAATAGGCTTACCCCACAAAACAACAGCTATTTAATCACTTAAACGAGGAGCGAACCATGACAAAAGAAGAATTGGAAGAACGTGCTGGTGATTGCCAAACGGCAGAGGATTATATAGGTGTCGTTACCGATATCATGACCCATATTGATGATAAGGATTGGGCATTGGAGGTTTTCGAAGAAGGTGCAGAATGGGCGGCCGATGCCAATGAATTACTCCAATATGCCCAAGCGGCTGAATCTGCTCTTAAAGACAAGGAGAAAGCTCAGGACCTTATGAACCAAGCCAAGGATATGTGCCAGACATCCGCAGATCTGCAGAATTTTGCAGACATCTCCTTGAGCATAGGTGAAACGGAAACTGCAACAGATGCTTACCTTCAGGCTGCCGATAAATGCAAGTCCCCCGTTGAACTGCTCGAACTGGGCAAACATGTTGGGGAAAAGCTTGATAGCGCTGACCTGAGTGAACAGCTAAATGCCAAAGCAACGGAAAAATGTAAGGGAGCTGCTGATTTTGCTGAGCTGGCTGGCATGCTCATGGAAAAATTTGATGATAAGGCATGGGCTGAAAGCGTGTTAAATCAAGGTGTCGAATCATCTAAAAGTGGTAAGGACTATGCGCTTCTTGCAGTAGGCGCCATGGATAAGCTGAGTGACCAGAACCTGGCTCTGTCTATAATGAAAAAGGCGGAACAGCAGCTTGAAAAAGGCCCTGAACTCATGGCACTTGCTGTAAGTTGTGCTAAAGATCTGAATGATAACACCTATGCCCTGGAGTTATTTTCTGCTTCAGCCAATAAATGCGAAAACAGCGATGAAGCCATTAAAGTTGCGGAAACCTCCATCGAAACCCTTGGTGATGAGGCTTTTGGTATTCAGCTTTATCAAAAGGCTGCGGAACATTGTACAAACAATTCAAGTTCGCTCAAGCTTGCCGAATCGGTACTCAAAAACACCTCCGACAAAACAGTGGCATCATCATACTTCAGTCAAGCTGGCGAATATGCTGAAAGCGCCGAACAGATGGTTAAGGTAGCAGAAAAACTCGCCGATGAAATTGATCGTAAAGAAGATGCTCTGGTGCTTCTCAAAAGTGCCGAGAAAAAAGCTGCAACCCCCAAGTCATTTGAACTAGTGGCGGAAACGATACTCAAATACACCAGTGATGATGATTGGAAAAACGAACTCAAACTTCAGCTTGAAAAAAGAGAGAAGTTCGCATCCAACTATACAGCATTTATGTCCAGTGAGCAGGAATGCACCACACCTGGGTGTTTTCGTAATCTCGCCGCAGCTGTACATAATGAAACCGAGGACATTGCCTATTGTCGAAGACTGTATGAGAAAGCAGAGAGACAATGCGTCTTCTATGATGATTACTTTCGCCTGGCCCAAGGAGTTTCGAACCATATTGGTGATCAGGAATGGTTAAAGAATATCTACGAGAATATTCTCCAAAAATGGGGGGATCTTTCCAATGTAAATGCTGTCGCGGAACAGCTCGTTGATCAACTTGACACCGGAAAATCTTGGGTCGAAAGCCTCTACCAGCAGGAAGAGAAGAAATGCACCTCGGCTTCATGCTTTCTCAAATTAGGTACCAGTGTTCTGAGATTGTTACAAGATGACGAGTGGGTGAAAAAACTCTACGCCTCGGCAGAACAGCAGAGTCCATCACGTCATGAATTAATAGAACTTGCCAAGGCAATTAAAGTAAATCTTGGAGACGCCAATTGGTCAGAAACTGTTGCCAGTAAAGCGGCTCAACAAGCGATGGATCACTATGATTTTAGAAGTGTAGTGAGCTCTGTTCTAAAAAGCCCGCTGAAGTCCGATGACTTATTGCGCATTATTCATGAAGAGGCCGAAAAAAGCTTCAATAAAGCGGAAGATTTGATGTTACTTGCAGAGTCCATTGCCGTCAATATCGGCGATGCAACCTGGGCTAGTAAGGTTTATCTCTCAGCCAGTGAGGCAAATGATGGTGCAGTTGATCCCTATCGTATGGCTGAATCTGTCATCCGCAGTTTAGGTGACAGAAAACTCGCCTCCTCGGTGCGGTAAACTTAAAATGTTCATCAGGTTAGAAAAAACAGGTGAAAGTGGCGATACTTACATACCGCCTCTTCCACCTGTTTCCGATCTAAAAAAGTTTAATTCTTAGTACTTAGCTCGCACTAATCAATTAGAGTAAAAACTTTTCCCAGTGCATGGCACACAGGGCATTTTTCAGGTACCTGTCCCACTTCGATATACCCACATATCGGACAGAGGTAGAACTCGCTGACATCCATGTCCTTGCCGTTTTTAACTGCTTCCAAAGCTTTGGTGTAAATCTCGGCATGCACTTTTTCTGCATCGAGAGCAAATTTAAACATCGTCTTGGCTTGATGGCCCTCGCCTCTGGCCAACTCCTCCATGGGCGGATACATTTCAGTATACTCAAAGGTCTCACCATCAATTGCACCCTGCAGGTTTTCCGCTGTGGAGGCAATCGCATCTAGTGCTTTCAGATGTCCTTCAGCATGAATTTTCTCAGCTTGGGCAGTTGTTCTGAAAAGCTTGGCAATATTAGCAAAGCCTTCCTTCTCTGCTTTTTTTGCAAAAGCACTGTATTTTTGGAATGCCTGGCTTTCACCTGAGAATGCGTCCTTTAAATTGTCAGTTGTCGATGCCATAGTCTTCTCCTTTACTCGTTTTTGGGGAATAACAATAGTGTTGTTACAAATCATTAATGAGATTGTTAATATACCTTGCTCTGCAAAGTTTGCCAAAACTTTTTATCCCAATTTGACGCTCCGACAACCACTCAAGGCAGGAATTTAAAGTCGGCAATACTTCATTTACATTAAGAATATCAAACGGATATTACGCAAGACTGAGGGGTGAAGCGAGAGTGGCGTATTACATAATGCGAGACGAGGTAGGGTTCGATCACCAAAAACTCTTGGCATAACAGGTGGCCGGTAGGGTGAATCCTGCCCCAGGGATGCAAGAACCGCCAAACCTGCATGGTAGCCTTTACCGGCCATTAATTTTCAGCCTTTTCTGCTTATATCATGAGCCAGCAAAGGGATGGTAATAAATGAGCAACTTATCCCTGCAACAGTTCACGAAGATTTTCACTGGGAATTGGCGGGCTGAAGAAATACCCTTGGGCAACTCCAACATCCTGTTGGCGTAGATAGTCTAACTGTTCTTCCTCCTCCACGCCCTCGGCAACAACCTGCAATTTCAAGCTTTTAGCCATAACTATTATCGCCTCTACTAATGCTTTGCTGTTACTGTCTTCAAGGAGATCATGAATAAAGCTTCGATCAATTTTCAAAACGTTTAAAGGAAAACGTTTCAGATAGCTCAAGGATGAATATCCTGTCCCAAAATCATCAAGAGCAAGACTCACTCCCAACTCATTGATTGAATTGAGGATAGCTAAATGTTGTTCAGAGTCATGTAAGAGAAGACTCTCGGTAATCTCAATCTCCAATAGCTCTTTATTCAATCCACTAATATCCAATGCCTTGTTAATATCGTCAAGGAGGCCGATGGTCCGGAACTGTTGGGGTGACACATTTACTGACACTGTTAGTGTCTCAGATGAGACCTGCTGCCAGGAAACAGCCTCGAGGCAAGCCTCCTGTAGCACCCAGCGTCCGATATCCTTCATTAAACCCATATTCTCTGCTAGAGGGATGAAGTCAACCGGTGAAATATTGCCAAGTTCGTGATTGTGCCAACGCAGTAAGGCTTCAGCGCCTATTATTCGGCCTTTGACAATATCAATTTTGGGTTGAAACAGGAGGGAGAATTCATTTTTAATTAAAGCATAGCGTAAATGGTTAGTGATAACCATCTGCTCCTCTGAAAAACGGCGCATTTCATTGGAAAAGAAACGGTGGCTATTACGCCCATCTTCTTTCGCCTGGTACATGGCTATGTCAGCATATTGCATCAGTTGATCAAGCGATTTCGAGTCATCTGGATAGATGCTGATCCCCACACTAGCAGTCGTGTAAACCTCCCGCTCATTAATTATGAAAGGTTCTTTAAATATTTCTACCAGCTTTTCGGCAACCACCTGGGCATGATTGTTCTCGCTTAAACCTTCGATTAATATGGTGAACTCATCCCCACCGGTGCGTGCCGGTGTATCTGTTTCACGCAGTATTGAGCGTATTCTGTCTGCCGTATGTCTGAGGACTTCATCACCAGTATCATGTCCAAGGGTGTCATTGATATTTTTAAAGCTATCAATATCCATAAACAAAAGTGCAACCTTTAGCTTCTGCCTCCTGGCACGAGCAAAGACGGAGTTCATATATGATTGCATATAGTGGCGATTAAAAAGTCCGGTCAGTTGATCAAAGTTTGCCTGATAAATCAGTTTCTTTTCCCAGCTTCTCCTCTCTGAAATGTCCTGCGCTGAAATTACTATTATTGGAGGGTCATCATTAGTGGAAAGTTGCAGTCGTGCTTCCACGGGATATTTGCTTCCATCCTTGCGCCGATTATAGCCATTATGGATCACTACGTCACGCCGGCCATTATACAGGGGCCTGAGGAGCCTCTCAAGCGACTCTCTATCAAGCTGAATGAAGATATTAAGCAGATTCGTTCTGCACAGCTCATCTTCGGTGTAACCTAAATTTTTTACAGCTCCCCTATTCACCATTAAACAGTTAAAGCTTTCAGCATCGACTACAAAAATTTCGCTAAAACTATCATTCAATATGCGGCTCAAACGATTTCTAAGTTTATTTCGTTCTTCCTGCAACTCCTTTACTAACGTTCTGTTTTCATAACGTAACCTCATGGTGAGGTCAAAATTATCATTGAATTCCCTGCTGAACTTGAGAAAAAAGAGCACCAGAACCGCTACCAAGACAGCAGTTCCGATATATGCCCCGTTACCTGCCACTGCTGTCTGATACATTACTGGAAACAGTAAAGTGATTGCATAGAGAATAAATGATTTGAAATCAACAAGTATAGTCACAGCGCCAGCAATTATTCCACAGGGCAAGAAAATAGCTAGAAGTAAAAAAGAGACTGGTTCACGCGGGAAGAAAAACAAATTGAGGCTGCCAATAGCCAAGCCAACCACCAGTATGCTGCAGCGAAATGTCGTCAGCCAAAAGGGTAAGGTACTAATATTTTTGGGTGATTTATTATAAAAATGGTGAAGGAGAATACGTCCTGCAAGTACTATCACAAAGCAAATATACCAGCCCAAGAGAGTCTTGTAGGCAAAGATCTGAGAAAGAAAAAGAAGATAGATGGTACATGCCACAAAAAGCGCCAGCGAAGTAGTTTTCGATCTCCGGTAGAGCTGACCAAGCCGATCTATCTCAATCTGCTGTTCAATATTGAGTTGCTGGTCGGTCATTATTTCTGCGGGTTCTAACTCTACTCATTTTATGCTTGGTTAAGCAGACCTTTATCATTATCTTCACGACGATCAATATCTTTCCGGCGATTACTATCTTTACGCCGGTTACTATCTTGGCGACGGTCTTTGTTTTGCTGACGTGCAGCATCCTGGCGGCGATCTTCCTCGTATCGCCTGTCCGCTTCTTTGCGACGATCTATTTCTTCACGGCGATCTATTTGTTTGCGGCGATCATACATAATTGTCTGACCAGACCAGTCAAGGAAGGGAAAGGTTGAATTATGCGTATAAAACCGACGGTCCTGCCTGGTTCTAAGAAAAGAGAAACCGTTCTCTTTCGACATTTTTCTGTACTGTGCCTTGACCAAGCGATCCATCATTCGCAGATCTCGATCTTCTAAACGCAATGCCGCATCTACCCAAATTTCTGTAATATCTATCAATTCCTGATGATCAATGGGATGATACCTTTGACTCGCCATTTGAATTGCCCGTCGGCCATTGCCCGAACGTCTGTGCTGACGTATATATTTTTCAACACTTTCCTGGGCATTTTCTGCATCAACAATGGCATGAACAACTCCCATCTGATGTAAATCCTTGGCCTTGTATGTTTCGCCACTTATTATCATTTTCTCCGCGGTCAACATCCCGCAGGATCTTGCCAGAAAACTGTAAGCACTCATACCGGGAAACAGATTAAAACGAATTTCTGGAAACCCCATCTCGGCCTTCTCAGTGGCGATGAGGATGTTGCTGGCCATGGCTGACTCAAAGCCGCCACCAAGCGCTGTGCCCTCAACAAGCGACATGGTGGTAATGGGTAAATGCAGGTTTACCGCATTGAGATAACATAACTCTACACAGAGCTTGGCGTAATCAAAAAGAAGACTTCGATTTTTTTCTTTAATTAACTTGCTAAATAAAGCAAGATCGCCTCCAAGGTTAAAAACTCCAGGAACCTGCGAGACTAACACAAGATATCGTATAGCTGGCTCTCTGCCTTCATCAACTGTCTCGAAATAATCTGTTACATCCTGAAAGAGCTGACGAATTTCCTCAAGCATTGTTAGTGAAAAACAAGGCCGATGAGTAGGGCTGAAATAGTACCAAATTGCCTGGTGCTTCTCATCGTATCGAATGGTTAATTCCTGATACTCTCTGAATATTTTTAGAAAAGAGCTATTCATGGCTAACACTCTAAAATAGTGAAGATAATTCCTCTGCTACGAAAGAACCTTTGAGTTAGACAAAAAAAAGATTGAGTTAACCGCTCCGATAATTTACTCCTCTCCCCTTTTGAAGAAATATGATCGAGTAGGTATCAGCTTGCATTCTTAATTTTGCAGCCCTTGAAAACGCTAAAGACCTTAATTACACTAACAATTACCGAAGAAATAATAGATGTCAACACTTATTATTTGCCTAAGCAACATGTTGAGCATTCAAATATCTTAAGCTTTTTTAGATATATACAACAGGTAGTAGGATATGTTGCCAGAAAGCTCTGGATTGTAGATTGAAGCTAAAATACTCGTAAATGTGATTTTTGCGAAAACAACAAAAAACATATCCCACTAATAACATTACTGTTTTACGATTGTGTTGAAGAACTTGCAAATATCTCTTATCGATCGAATCTTGGAGCAGCCTCGCACTTTATAGTCTCTTTATCTCAGCAAGCAATTTGTATAACCATGGTATCGTTCTGGCAAGCAATTCATAACCACTGATGCCGAAAACCGTCGCCATAAAAGCCCAATGATGTCGATAGTTTTCAAACATAATCTAAAGTGGGTTATTCCCTATTAACTCCTGGATATTGGTATAGTTCTCGAGCTCAGTATCAACCTGATTGATCATCTCATGCCCTGCTTTTTGATACTCGGTTACACCGGCAAGGGACACTAGGTGAAGATAACGAGATTCTACAATTATTCCTTCAAATAGATCCATTTGTCCTCATCTTTTATGAATTTTCAGCCAACTGACCTTGATTACCCCATATTTACTCCGCTGAGAACTATTACTACCCCTTCTCACTAAGATCACTGAAAATCTATTAAAACCTGAAGCATGAAGGAATACATGATGCTTCATTACACAAAGTAGTATACCACTTCTTTTCTTGGGGATCTATTTTTGATAATTCGAAAGAGAAATATCTTGTTATTTGTACATCAATTCTCCAATTGTCATTTACACCAAATACACCAAAATGTATAAACACCGGACATCACATGCACAGCCTCCAAACTTATTTCATTCTGATAGTATCAGCTAACTGTTGTTTTAATAATTAACAAGATCTCTACCTCATAAACATTAAGTAAATACCACCAGGTTCTGCCGACATTGTTTCTCTGCCATTTTCTTTGCACATAGCTGATAGATCCTTACTGCTTACCTCGCCAATTCATTAATCTACCCTTGAAAATCAAATTACCAGATTGTTTTCGGTCAGTTGGATGTATATAGTCGACAGAGTAATTTAATTTTAACTCACCACAGGAGATAATAATGGCTGGAAAAATATTTTACCGTGAGAGAACCAAAGTCAAAGAAGGTGCCAGAACCCCAAGGTTTAGAGTAATTGCGGTTTCCGACCTGAACCTCAAAGTTTATGGTAATCACCTCCGTCTCAAAGAACTCCAACACATCGCTGCAGAATGTGGAGCAAAACTATTTCCATTAAAAAGTGTTAGTAAGCAGTCCAAAGGGAAGAATTCCAAGAAAAAAGGGAAATAAAGGAGGACAAGTATGGCACTTGTGCGAGACAAGGATGGAAAGCGGTTACATGTGAAAAGCAGATTGATGGGAGAAAGCCTTGTCAGCAAGGAATTTATTGAAAAATTAGATATAGCTCCCCAACAAAGACTTTACCCGGATGTAACTGTTCTTAAAATTGGTGGTCAGTCAATTTGTGATCGTGGTGTCAAAGCATTGCCTTCTATTCTCAAGGAAATCGTGCAAAACCGGCCGAACCATAAGATGTTGGTAACCACAGGCGGCGGAACACGAAGCAGGCACATCTATACCATCGGCTTGGAAATGGGCATGCCTACAGGGGTTATTGCCAAATTCGGCAGTATGATATCAGAACAGAATGCCTTAATGATCGCCACTCTGCTCTCCCCTTGGGGTGGGGTAAAAATTGCTCATTCTGATATTGTTAAGCTGCCTACCTACTTTGCAGAGGGGATTATCCCGGTTATGCATGGTATGCCGCCTTATGATTATTTTGCCATAAAACCAGAAACCGGTCGTATCCCAATCCATCGTACAGATGTCGGCTTAACTATCCTGGCCGATCTTATCGGTTCGGAAAATATCCTGTTCATCAAGGATGAAAATGGACTTTATACTGAAGATCCAAAGAAAAATCCTGCAGCAGAGTTTATTCCTCGGATAAGTGCAAAAGAGTTATTGGAAAATGATCAAGATGACCTGGTGGTGGAGCGGCCATGTCTTGAGATCATTCAAAACAGTGAAGTCATTGATTCCATTCAAATAATCAATGGAATGGAGAAGGGCAATATCACCAAAGCATTAAACGGTGAGCACGTCGGCACAATCATCTATAAAGAGAAATAATTTCATTGTACTAATAATGGAGTAGCTCCATGCTTGTTATGTGTTATGCTATATTTCGGCTGAAACACAGGTTGGAGTTGCCATACCGAAAACAACAAACTTTTTCCAATTGGGTACGCATATGAGCGTGAGAGGGAAAACCAAGTTTCAAATAGATTTGCGCAGGCACTTGCGCGAAAGAGGCGTTCTGCCAGATCTAGTTCATCTGATATGTGAAATAGCCGAAGCCTCAAAGTATATCATTAACTCTATCCGCACCGGTGACCTGGGCGTAGCAGGTACTTCTAACCTATATGGTGAACAGCAATTGGCCCTGGATGTTTTAGCTGATCGTATTCTCACCAAGAGGCTTTCCCATTCGGGAGTTGTGGGTAACGTCCTCTCCGAGGAAGCTGATGATATCATCTGTATGTCAGAAAACTGCGGTGCACTGTATTCCGTCGCTTTTGATCCGCTGGATGGTTCTTCAATCGTTGACGTCAACCTTTCTGTTGGTACAATCGTGTCTATTTTTGAAGGTTGCAATCTGCTGGTACCCGGCAGGAAACAAGTTGCAGCAATGTATATCCTTTATGGTCCCCGAACCACACTGCTCTACAGTACGGGTGAAGGTGTACATGAATTTGGGATGAACCACCTGATGGAATATACTCTTCTCAGAGAAGATATACGGCTGCAATCAAAAGCTACCCTCTATTCTCCCGGAGGTTTACGCAACCTCTATACCCCAGCTGTTGAAAACTATGTCCAGAAACTCGAACATGGCGGCTGCAAGCTACGTTATAGCGGCGGTTTTGTCCCTGATATAAACCAAATAATGATAAAGGGGTGTGGCATTTTCCTCTATCCCTATCTGCAGGGTCATCCTAATGGTAAGCTGCGACTTTCTTTTGAACTAAACCCCATGGCTTACCTGATTGAGCAGGCTGGAGGAGCCGCCTCGGACGGCCATGGCGCGATCCTCGACCGAATGCCACAGAGCAAAGATGAGCGGGCACCAATATTTATTGGCTGTAAGGAAGATGTAGAAATGGCAGAGGAGCTCATAGCTGATCTGGGAGAGTAATTGCTCCGTTTTTTTCTCTGAGAGCTGTCAAAATAGGCTGCGATAACAAAGTATCAGAGACAGCATTGCATATAGTTCATCAGTTACATGTGTTGGTTTTTTCAACTAGTGAGTTTCCATCCTAAAACTCAGCATTCAGTTTAAGATCAAGGCTCGACTTGGATTTTTACCACAGCCATATACTCGATGTTGCCAGAATAAAAATCTAAGCCACAACGCCGAAATTGAGCAGGAGGGTAGTTTTAAGATGGAAACTAGTGTCGTGTCATGTTTCAAATGTTGTAATAGAGCGCCGGGATTCTGGTTTC
>CAZWVC010000132.1:0-10724 GCA_964637245.1 uncultured Desulfocapsaceae bacterium | reverse complement strand
CCCGATGTGCTCTGAAGGTAGTGAATAACACAATCTCGGGATGACTGTCATCGGCTGTGGCACCGATTGCCATTGCTGGAGTACCATCATCGCTGCCTGGAATATGGTGTTGTAGGGCGGCTTCGATTGCTGGTAGGGAGATCATCTCGCCACCTAGTTTTATAAATCTTTTGAGACGACCACAGAAGGTGAGTAAACCGTCTTTATCAGCAGTAATCAGATCACCGGTGTTATACCATTGCTTGTTGTTGTAACTCACAAATGGCGAAGTCACACCTTCTCCCAGGTATCCGGAAAAAACATTCTCCCCCCGAACCAACAATAAGCCCTGCAGACCGTTTTCCTGCTTTTCCAAGGTTTCGGGATGAACTATGGCATACTCCATACCTGGAAGAATCCGACCGATGGTTTCCGCTACCGGGGCTTCCGGTGTATTAACGCTGACCACCGGGGAACACTCGGTGATGCCGTAACCTTCGCACAAAATAGCCTCTGGTATACACTGCCGGGAAAGTTCATAGACATATTTGGGGCACTTTTCCGCTCCGGTAAACAACAGTCGCAGAGAAGCGAGTTGCTCAGGTTCTGCAGATTTAAGAATACCGTTTACAAAAGTGGGTGTGCCGATGAGCAGGGTTGTTTTGTATTGACCGATCATCTTTGCGAGAGTAGCGCTTTCCGTTGGATTCGTATGATATACCGTCTTCAGACCTAGACATAGCGGCATGATTATATTTCCAGCCAGCCCAAGAGAATGAAATGGTGGCAGCATGCCAAGCAGACGATCATCTTCCTTGAAAGTAAGAACAGCATTAAAATCACTGAGATTGGCAAGAATATTGGCGTGACTCAATGGTACAGCTTTGGGTTTGGCTTCTGAGCCGCTGGTAAAAAGAATGGCCGCGTGTTCCGATATTTTTGCCTGGGCAAGCGAAGACCATGAAATATAGCTCGCTACCAGACTACGAATTTTATCCGCGATATTGATTTTTTCTCGGATCTCTTCAAGATATATCCACTCTATATTCAGCAAGCTCAGATCCACACCCTGTTCCTTAAGTTTATCAATTAGTGCTTTAGCGGTAATAACATGGGTAACCTCAGCTGTATCTAGACAATGCTGCATGTGCGCAGTACCCACTGTCCAATTCAGCATAACCGGGGTTTTCTCTGCAAACAGGGTAGCCAGATAAGTGATCGAAGCACTCACCGATGGCGGCAACATGATACCCAGATTTGCTGCGGCAAATCGTTTAAATTTTTTCTGCAATATCATGGTGGCAATGACGACATCACGGTAGGTTTTGACACCACTGATCTTGTCGGCAATAATTGCCTTACCTGGAGCCTGTCTGGCTTTGCTGAGAAAAGCCTGGGTTATGGAATCGTCGGCAAGTAATTGTAGTTCGGTAGGAGTATCACCTGCAAACCAGGCAGATGCTACCGCTGCTGCTGGTTGGTAGGTAGTGTTCATATTCTGTCCACAAGCAGCATGTATAAGATCACCCACTGTCTGTAAGGACTCCAGATTTTCCACCGGCATACCGAACTCATTCTCCAACCACACACTAAGCTCCATGATAGTTAGACTATCCATTGCCAGATCCTCAGATAGTTTGGCACCTGGATTGATTTTAGAAACTCCACTGATTTCCTGAAGATGTTTGATCACATGCTCTTGCACACTTTCAGGCACATCTGAGAGATCGTGTAACAAAGACTGCTGTTGTGGTTCCTCTCCCACAATGGGGTTCTTCCCTTGCCACCAATAATACGGTACCTGCGTATTAGGTAGCACGTTGGCATTGTAAAAGGTTTCCAGATATTGGTTGATTGTAGTGCGGTCACCAGAGTAAGGAAAATCTTCTGGTTCCAAAAACTCAAGCATAACCTTTCGCCGAGGACCAAAAAACACCAGATTAGCTAATATAAATGAGAGATAGGATTTCCACTCTTTTCTCAGGCTTGGCATGCCCTTAGCCCAGCTGAAACTGCTGCCCCAGAGGCCAGTGGTTCTGGCAAGCACAATACGTTGACCAGGGTTTTTTCTCATTATCGTATGAACTGCACTTTTTGCTCCAAGCTCTTCAGATTTCGAGCGATAAAGCCGTCCTGCTGGATATAGAATAACATTTTCACCATTACGCAGACAGGCAGAAACCGTATCGATAGCTCGGGTAACTCTCTCTTTAGCACTGCGTCCCCCGCCTACCAGTTTGGGGATTCTGATTGCATTGACAAGCTTCATTATTGGACGGATATAGAAAGCATTGGTCTGCTCATAATCTGCCAATGGACGTGGTTTGAAATCGCGGTGAAGAGTGGACATCATTATCACTGGATCAATCCAGGCAGGGTGGTTGGGCAGAAAAAGGATACCTTCCCCTCCCTCCGCTTTATTAATCTTCTCAAGCCCAACGATTTTTATGTCATAACGCAGCCTGAGCAATCTATTCATTGTCGCGTGCAGACCTTTAGCCACAGCAGCAGAACCTTGCTTTTTTGCGAACTTGAGCAGTAGGGCTGCAATTAAAGTGGCCAAGCCAGAGACAAGAAGCATCGTGGCTGGCTCCATCTGTGCATCAAAGACGGTGTATAGTTGACCTGCCAGCAGAATACCAATGAAAGAACAGAATCCCACAACCGCAAGTACCTGACCCTTATCGGACTCCTGCGGCCTTATCTGGATAAAG
Organism: uncultured Desulfocapsaceae bacterium; assembly: GCA_964637245.1. Lineage (GTDB taxonomy): Bacteria > Desulfobacterota > Desulfobulbia > Desulfobulbales > Desulfocapsaceae > Desulfopila_A. The sequence goes on along the minus strand of CAZWVC010000132.1, from coordinate 8,031 downwards.
CTAGTGATTGGTATGAGATAGAAACCGCCGCTAAAGCCTGTAAAGGCAAAGGATACAAAAAGAGCAACCGATGCATAACTTCCTGGCAAAGAGGGTGATAAGGCCGCTGCAATTAGACCTAAAGCCATCCCCAATACCCCGGGAATAAGAACTTTGGTCCAGTCACTGATATCTGCTTTTTGCGATGCAAATATGGCGCCGCAGGCAACACCAACCATCAAGGCAACACTCATAAGGCTGGTCAAGGATTGTGACAGCCCAAGTTGTTCCACCCCATAGGAGTTGATTATCAGAACAACCAGAGCAGCAAGAAAATAAAAGGAAGAATAACACAGCACAGCAAAGAGAAGAAGTGGGTCATGTCTGAGTTCTGCCAGGTTCTTCAATGAATGGAAAGGCCCTGCCCAGGGAAAAGGTTTGTTTGGGGCAGCGGCTTGATATTTCTTCAGTTGCAAACTCGCCAAAAGACCAAACAACGAAACACAAATCACCACCGCAGCTATGATAAGCTGCCCGAGGGTGGTCACCCCGAAAGACTGCGATTGCAGATCAAGAGCAATGCCAGCACAAGCTATGCCTGTAAGGATTGCCAGAGTTGTAAACATTTTTAACCTGCCGTTAACAGAGGTAATCAACCTTGCCGGAAAGTGCTCTGGGATCGAGCCGTTTAAGGCTGGGGAAAATATGGCAGACTGCAAACCCATGAGAAAAATCATTATGAGAATGCACCCCCAGTTGGTGAAAAGGATTCCACATGCACCAACAAGCATTGCCACTAATTCAAGAATTTTGGCGTGAATGACAATATTTTTTTTGGGAAAGCGGTCTGAAAGCCAGCCCGCATAGGCGGAGCAAAGTATAAATGGCAAGGCAAACACAATAGTTGCTGTTCCCTGTAGGTGAGGTAAACCAGCACCAATTGCCAGGAGCAAGGCTGCCTGTTTAAAAAAGTTATCATTAAATACACCCAGCGAATACGAGGTTGCCATCGCCGCAAAGGATGTATCAGCCGTTGATTGTTTCCGTTTTTTGCCTTGCATTTTCATATTGCCCTCGTTGTAAGTCTCGTTGCTTGAGTGATAATTATTGTAAACGACAGTTTTGCTATAGCGAGACTTGTGCCAGATGAGAGCATAGAAGATATCTAGCTGTAATATCACAACATATAATCACTCTTTCTAGATTCTACCGACAACCCCTAACGTCTTTTTGGACATATTTTGAACAACACGCGTACATTGAATGACGCCGCAATGGCTGGGTTGAAATTATAAATAGTCCTTCTTTGACTTCAGAAGAAGTTTCGGAGCAATAATTGATGATCGATGGAATAGATCCCTTGGCAGGTTATCAGGCAAAGCAGAAGGTCTTGAAAAGGAAGGTTAAATCCAGATAGACTCACTATTTATATTCAGAAAATGGTATATTGGATAATGATTACAGGAAAATCAATTATTCAAATGAACTGAAAGAACAGGATATACGCATGATTTATGTGCACTCAATTAAACAACGGCTCATTCTTGGCCTGTTTACCGTTATATTCAATCTTACCGTGATTAGTTCGGTACCGGTATTTGCCAATGCTAATTATGAGAGTCGCTACCAGGAAGATGTTCAAGCAATTCTCACCTCTCGCGACGGCATGAAATCGATTCTGACTTTCATTGATGGCCACCCTGATTTGTTTCAAGATTCCAAAACTGCTGATTTTCAGCAATTGGACCGCGAGCAGCGCATCCTGGTTTGGCAAACCTGGCAAAGTATGCTCGATCATATTCTCTTTCTTGACACCATGGGGAGTATGTATAGTCAAATCTATAAAAATGCTGACGGAAAAAAGGCAAAGCGGAAGCCCTTTATATCAGCATTCTCCTGCTTCTTGGCTCAATACCGTTTCGCCATGGAATACATTGACAGGATGGAAAAAAATCCAAACATGCACACACTTCTCAACGACAGTGTGCCTGAATTTGGCCTCGACCAAGGCGGCTATGCAAAAGTTAAATTCCGTTTTCTGAATGTAATTCGCGGTGGTGAATTTGTGCGCCTTAATATGCTCTACAAATATTATAAAAAAGGAAAAACACAAGCACTGGTAGAAGCAATAGATGAAGATATCGATGCAATTTGGCACATGGGAAAAGGACGGGGGCCATCGCTTACAGCACAAAATGCCCTCAAAATCGTTGGAGAAGTTGGTTTCACTGCCTGGTTCCCTGTGCAGAAAAACATATCTGAAATGATGGGAGACATCAAAGTATGGCGCCCAGGCATATCGCTGATATCAGCAGATCAAATACAAGACTTGAAAAAGATAATGCGCCCTGGCGATATCATGCTTCAGCGACGCGAGTGGTATGCAACCAATGTTGGCATTCCTGGTTTCTGGACTCATGCGGCACTGTATATTGGCAGTCCGGAAGAAAGATCTGCTTTTTTTTCTTCCCAGGATGTTAAAATATGGCTTTCGCAACAAGGCAGTATTGATGGTAGCCTTGATGCCCTGCTCAAGCAAAATTACCCCGATAAATACCAGAAAAGTATATCCTTGCAAGAACACAGCAGTATCCCACGTGTTGTCGAGGCGATTGCTGAAGGTGTCTCTTTTACAACGCTTGAACATTCCGCCTCGGCAGATTCAATGGTTGTCATTAGACCAAAGCTGTCCCATAAAAGTATAGTTCAAGCTGTAATCAAAGCTTTTCATTATAGTGGCAGACCATATGATTTTAATTTTGATTTTCGCACAGACTCAGAATTGGTTTGCTCAGAGCTAATATATAAAGCCTACGAAGGCTCAGCAGACTCTGTAGGCTTAGCCCTTCCTTTGACGGAAACATTGAAACGTCCCCTGCTTGCTCCAAACCAAATAGCACGGCTGTTCGATGAGGAATTTGATACAGCTAAGCAGCAATTTTCTTTCGTTGTATTCTTAGATGGGAATGAGAAGAAGCAGAAAGCTTTTCTCGCAGATGTTGATGAATTCAGGCGAAGCTGGAAAAGGCCGAAATGGCATATTTGGCTGCAATCTCATTGATTCTCAACCTCATTAGGTGAAAAGGTGAAGATACACCAGACTCTTAGGGCTGAGAGAATACGGCTCTTACCCCACATTTCATGAGATCGGGGTAAGCCCAACCACAAAAGGGTGAGGTTTGGGCATTAAATAGTATTCATCTCCATAATCTTTATTCAACCCCAGGTGACCGAAGTAACCTTGATAATATTTGGGTTGAACCTTTGATGGACAATAGATACGTGCCTGTAGTCGTGTGGAATGAGTTGCATCGCGCATCGGAATAACAAAGACTCGCATCGCAGTACTGCCAATCGAATAATTACAAGCAATATTATAATACAGTTTGGGATGCCCCATAAACCCACCAGGCCAGCCGTGTCTCTTGCTGCGATTTTTTAATCCAACTAAATAGTTTCCTTTAGCTTTATACTCCGGCGAAGGGATAAATTGCCAGACCTGATTCAAACGTGAACTTCTGTTTTTCAGCATCACTGGATAATATGGTCCGTCCGTACCCGTTATGACGTTATATTTGTTTCGCCCCAAAAAGGTCAGGACATACCCTGATTCTGGATGTTCTTTCATATAATGAGCAGCAGGTGGTATAAGGGAGTGAACGAGTTTGCTCTGTTGTCCCAATCGCTCAAGGGTTTTCTTCACCAAGCCTTCAGCAAGATCACCCTTATGTTCGCCGTATTTTGACCGGTAGGCACTAACATAGAGGGTTAATCCCACGAATTGGATGTAAAATACCAGTGCAAGATAACCGTTCACTTTCTCATAGTAGTGTTCCCAGGGTAATAGTCCTTTTGAGGGATACATCAACGTATTGATTTCTTTTTCAAACAATTGAAGCAAACCTGATTTTTCATCACTTAAAGGGGAAGCCGATGTGAGAATGTCATGTATTTTTTCCAGTGATTGCCATAGCCCATCACTGCCATCTAATAAAATTGTATCACGCAATTGCTTGGCATCTGCCTTACGGGTTATCTTATCTATCTCCTGGGCTATCATTTGAGTCTTGTGATAATAAACACGGATATTTTCCAGCGACTGAAAGGAGTTGATGATCCGGGTCTGCCACTTTATCCGCTCCAGCACTTGTTGAATCTGCTGCAGTATTAACTGTTGATTTGCCAATACCTGTTCCAACTCCCGGGAGAGATCACCAAGCGTAGTACTGCCTATCAGCTTCTTAAATGCCGTTGTAGCCACCCAACTGATAATTCCAGATGCAGCTTTATTGCCGATAAATTTTAAAATGTCTTCCGCAGTAGTTCCAGGTATATCTGCTCCAGCTTCTGTTCGTGCAGGGTCCATAACTGTTATACCATGGTGAGAGAATTTTAGATAGAGAGGTAGAAATGATCTCTTCCGCAGTCTACTTAAGTGTTATGCAGCTCATAAAATGTTGTAGTATGCTTGCTTATAATATCATAGAAGTTAAACACTTCTTACCATTCAGCCAGGTACTGTGTTTTCTATCTTTACCCTCGATGCCTTGGCCTTAAATCTTTCAGACTTGCGCAATATCTGGGCTAGACACGTTATCAGTTTTTTTTTCGTGACAGTCTCGTATATAATAAAAAGATTGTCAGGATGAGGTGTTAACTGATATAGGAATAGAAGAAAGTTTATCATACTATGTTTAGAACACTTAGAAATTACGACCTAATTGGTAGAGTTCTCAGGTTTCTGCACTAACAAGCACAAGAGGGAGCTATGGGTATTGATCTTGGTTTGGCCCGTCAGCAATTGCAAGGCAAGAAGAAAAAAGAGTTCAAGCGAAAAATGAAAGAGAAGAATGCCAGGAAATCTGCGAGAAGAAGAGGTATCAAACAACGTGGACCGGCAGCCGAAGAACCCAAATCTATTTTTAGCTCTAACACTGTTTTTTTCGGTACCCTTGCGATTATCCTCTTTACTGCTATATATGTGGTGCCATCTATCTTCAAAGCAGATGATGACAGGAGCAGCATATCCCTTGATACTGGTCAGCCTACAGCTGTTTCGGCAAAATCAACCGTTGTAAACTCTGCAAAACCTCGCCAGCAAGCAGCCTCTTCTGGGGTTGCTACCGCAGGTGGAAGTGCATTGCCACCCCCTACCACTGTTAATGAAAATTTATTCATAGACGTTGAGGTGGTTACTACTCTGGCAGGTGTTGTGCAAGATGCTGCGTATTATCAATTAGAAGACTCTCTTGGAGTAAAAACTATTACCCGGACAAGCAACACGCTTGATAATTTTGGCTTGCCTGCTCTGGAGATAAATATACAAAATAACGGTGATACAACTGTTTATTTATCTGAGCTCAACTTCTCTGCCATAAAGTCAGGCCCCTCAATCACCCCGGAATTTCTGGTTTCGTCCGAAATTAACCTAAATGATCCGGAAGAAAAATTTATCGTCATTGAAAATGATGGATGGGGGACTGTTAAGAGTTCCCTGCTAAATGGCACATTGGTGAGAAGCGGCACCAGTCAAACAATACAGGATATTGTGATTGGTGAATTCGAAGGCTCAGCAAAAATTGACGCAAGCGCGCTGCTTTCCAATGTCTTTGGCATATCCACACCTCAGCTGGGAGAGGAAATTCTTTTTTCAGGCTCGCTCAAGTACGATTATTATGGAGCCGATGGCACCGAAGTTCCGGGTACGCAAGAAATTGAATGCCGGTTGTTGAATAAAGATGTCCAAGAAAAACCAGCCAATAATGACGTCACCATTAATCCTGAATCCATTGCTAAAAGGGCAATTTTTGAAGCAGACAAACAAGATTATTCCGTCCAAACGCGTATATTGAATACAATCAAGCCCGGAGAAGAGGGTAGCATCCTTGTAGTAATTGGCGCTGTCAAATCCTCGCTTCATCAATTCGAACTTGATTTGCAATACAATAGGTCGCAGCAAGTAAACCTTGGACAATTTAATCTAAACTATCACCTGCCACGTTCCAAAAATCGAAAGATAAACGAAATTCTCCCATAAATAGTCAGATCTATCAGCTGTTATCCAAACCGACTGAGCTGAGTTTGCCAAACTGGTGGGTGTATAAGCCCAACCGCAGCCTCTCACCTATCCACAAAACCTTGCCGTATTATATTGGTTAGACCTAACTGCTTAAAGACTGCCAATAGCAATCTAAGCAATTGTAATTATGCAGATATAAAGTTTAGACTTGCGGACTTACCCATAACAATGATATTATTTAAATGGAACTTTAGTTTGGTATAACAAAACCCGAATGCTATTTATCATCCCAACCATGAGTCGGAAAGGATGGCAACATATCTAACACTTTGCAGCTCTGGAAATGCTAACCGACAGTTGGGGAAAAGAAAACTCCGCCCTACTCTGTTGACGGATAGTTGCGCTGCCCAAGTTCCTTGCCTCATCATTCTCCCTGGATACCAATTCTCCATAGAATACCGTCCTCCTCCATTACTAGGAGAGATGCTGTTCAGGTGAAGTCTAACCCAATAATATCTGCCACAAACGACAACTCTACAGGAGAGCATATGGAAAAGCGGAATGCCAATCAGAGTCACCAGGAAACGGCGGCATCCGAGTTACTCCCAGAATCTATTTCGCTGCCCCTGGAAATACGGGTTCATGGCAGAGGCGGTCAGGGTGGGGTCACCTGTGCCAAACTCATCGCAGCCACCTATGCCCAGCTCAATCTCAATGTTCAAACTTTTGGAGATTATGGTGCTGAAAGAACGGGTGCACCCATTCGTGCCTTTACCCGAGTGGACAGGATAACCATTAAGAACAGGAACAAGGTTTACTGGCCGGATCATTTATTGGTGCTCGACACTGGACTATTAGGGCCTTCTCTCCTCGATGGAGTTTCAGAAGGAGCCAGCCTGCTCATTAACTCAAGTGAAAACCCAGAGCTATTCCAAAAGCAATATTCCCAATACCGGCTGGCGGTAATTGACGCCACCGCCATCGCCAGGGAACACGGCATAGGAACCAGTGCTGTGGTAATCATCAATACTACTTTAGTAGGTGCCTATGCGGCTTTAACAGGGCTACCCATGGAAGCTGTGCAACGGGCATTCGAATTCTTCAACCTTGGCGATGACTTCGATGCAGCCGTTGCGGCCAGCCAGGCTGTTACCATCTTTGAAGATTCAGGTACTGTTGATAAGACCGACAGGCAAATTACTGCAGCACCTTCGCCTGCAACTGTTTTACCGCTCACCCAACATCTACAGGACATCCCCACTGCGCTGAAAACTGGTGCCTGGTCGACCCAGACCCCCAGTTATCAGGTGTATGCAGCTCCCTGCACCATTGCCTGTCCTGCAGGAAATGACGTGGTTGGATTTATTCACGCCTTAAAGGAACAAGGTGTTGTTGCTGCAGCCGAACTGTTGATGAAAACCCAACCACTCCCCTCGGTCTGCGGCAGGGTCTGCCCGGCACCATGTATGAAGGCATGTAATCGAGATTTCTATGATGGTCCCGTCAATATCCGCAGTCTGGAACGATGGATTGCCGATAACGATACCGGAAATCTTATACCTCAATCCGATCCGGAGCCAATGAGTTTTGCCATAATCGGCAGTGGTCCGGCAGGTTTGAGTGCCGCCTTCCATCTCGCCATGCTAGGCCAGAATGTTACCCTCGTGGAAAAAGAGGATGCCTTGGGCGGAGTACTTCGCACAGGTATACCGGCATATCGATTACCCGAAGATATTCTTGATAGGGAAATTGACAGAATTCTAGGACTCGGCGTTAAGGTGGTCAACTCATCACCAATCGACAGAGACGGGATCTCTCGTTTACTCGACGAGCATGATGGAGTTATCGTCTGCAAAGGACTCGGCATGGCTTTTGCCCTCGATGCCACCGGAAACCAGCTGGATGGGGTACAGCAGGGTTTAGATTTTCTCAAAGAGAATAAAAAATCAGGGACCCAGCTCAACGGTACTGTTCTGGTCGTCGGCGGTGGAAACACTGCCATTGACTGCGCCCGCTCTGCCCTCCGCTCCGGG
>CAZWVC010000131.1:0-10830 GCA_964637245.1 uncultured Desulfocapsaceae bacterium | reverse complement strand
GGAGAGGAAAAGAACCTGGTGGCTACAGTGTTAAGTACCGCTGGTGGGATTGTCCTAAAAATTGGCGATGATATTGAGACTGCTGTTCATGGTCGGATTATCTACCCCGATGTACCAGCAAATCTGCGGGAGAAACCCACCTTAACCATGCTAGTTGAAAACGGCAACGTCAGTGAGCAGGTATTAGAATTATCATATTTGACTGGTGGGTTAACTTGGAAAGCGGATTATATTGCCGAATTGAATGAAGATGAAGATAGACTTGATTTAAAAGGATGGGTTACCTTGACCAACAGCAGTGGTGCAAGTTATGTGAATTCCAGACTGCAGTTGGTGGCTGGTGATATCAATCGAGTAATGCCAGATAGTGGCATAGTACCAATGGCAATGGAGGAAAGGGCTGGGTCCATGCCTACTCGTGGCAGGCAGAAAGTGAGCCAGGAGACTTTGTTTGAATATCATTTGTATACCGTGGAAAGACCAACAACCATACGAGACAATCAATCAAAACAAATTGCACTGCTCCAGGAAGATGGTGCCATTGTACGTAAGGAATTGCTACTAACATCAATGAATCAATCCTACTATTGGGGAAGGGTTGGTGAGATTAGCAAATCGCAGGCAGTGGATGTTTTTCTGAAGATGAAAAATGATAAAGAGTCCAACCTCGGCCTACCTAAACCTGCAGGAGTGGTTCGTGTTTACAAGTCGGATAAGGAGGGGTTTTCCCAATTTTTAGGGGAAGATCGCATCCAGCATACACCAGAAAATGAATTCATTAAAATCAAACTTGGTAAGGCATTCGATGTTACTGCTGATCGGGTGCAAACGGATTTTAAATTAGTGCGGGGGACTGATAAGAATCAACGAATCCATGAAAGTGAATATGAGGTAACCCTCAAGAATGCAAAAACAGAGAATGTGATCGTCAATGTTGAAGAGATGATCCCGGGTGACTGGCAGATACTCAGTGAATCGCTAAAGCATACCAAAGAGAATTCAACAACCGTTTCCTGGAAGATGGAAGTAAAGGCCAAGGGGGCTGCTACACTCACCTATCGGGTTCGGTCCGAATTATAACCCGCATCAGAACATCACTTGGTATTGTGTGTATATTTAACACAATGATCATGAAATGTGCACAGCGGCCAATGTTACTATTAGTAACTTTTTGACAAAGTAATATTTAGTTCTTATGTTTTATGTATTGAATATCTAAATGATTATTGATTGATTAACCGGTTTTGTATTGTGACTATGAAGGATTGGAGAATGAAAAAGCATGAAGATTATTATCATTTACTAGGTGTTAGGAAAGATGCTACAAAGCAGGATATACAGCGGTCTTATAGAAAACTTGCGCGAAAATACCATCCGGATATGAACAGTGATAAGAAAGCTGAGGAGATGTTTAAGCAGATAAACCAGGCGCATAGTACACTGATTGATCCGGAACAACGCAAACTCTATGATCTTTATGGTCCTAATAGGCAGGAGGCTCAGCATCATCAGTATCACCAAGAAGGTGGTACGGATGGAACAGATGACTGGCAGGAGTTTACCTCAGGGTTCAATCATGAAAAGCGCGGCAATCCTTTTGAGAAGAAGTCACATAATGATTTTTTCTCTCACTTTTTTAGTGGAGAGAAGATGGCAGGAAGAAGTTATGATGGATTCTATGATAACAGGGGTGCCGATATTGAGGCTGAATTGCAAGTAACTTTAGCAGAACTTTTTGCCTGCGCCAAAAAATCTATCAGCTGGACTGCCATGCAGGTATCGGCAGGTGATGTTAAACCTCAAGTGCAGTCAGTAGAGGTTAAACTTCCCCGAGGGTTAAAAGAGGGGTCAGTTATCCGACTTGCCGGCAAAGGTGGAAAGGTGGAAAGGTCTGGTAAGGATGGTGATCTGCTCCTGCATATCCGGATTATCGATGATCCCAGATTTCGTGTTCAGGATTATGACCTGGTGACAATTTTAATGATTACTCCTTGGGAGGCGGCACTTGGTGGAAAAGTGGAAGTGCAGACCGTGAATGGAAGGATTCAACTTAATCTGCCAAAAGGAACGAGCAGTGGTAAGAAACTTCGCATCGGTGGTAAAGGTTTACCAAAAAAAAACAGCGATGCAGGAGATCTTCTCGTCGAAATTCAAGTACATGTACCAAAAGAATTGAGTGAGAAAGAACAGCAGCTATTCCGTGATTTAGAGAAAATATCAGACTTTAATCCAAGAAGTGTAGCAGAACAAAGAACTGCATCTGTAAAAACAGAGGCTTAACATCATAGGCTTCCTTTCCTATAAAAGCTGAGAATTTTAAACAGGGAACACAGTAGAGAGCTAAAAGCCAAAATCATAATTGGCGTACACAAGACTTACGCTAGAAAACCAGCCTTTTCTCTTTAGTATTTATATTATTTTCTTATCCAGCAAGAATATCCATATTGCCTATAAATACTTATATTCGTGGCAGGAACTCCAGGCATTTATTTGATTTTTACCACTATAGCTGATAGATAAGTAATAGGGCTTTTAGTGGCTACCCATGGCCATAATTAGCATAACTCTTTGGTTGAGTAGATTTATAATTGTGAGAGCGTACTTGTTTACGCGTATACCTAATAATGACTCTATCTAATAAATCCGTTCTTGTCGTGGAAGATGAAGCCGTAGTAAGAAAATTGCTGCGAAGACATCTCAAGAACTACAAGATATTTGAGGCCTCGAACGGGGTGGAAGGGTATGAGCTCTTTATAGAGCATGAACCGGATGTGGTAATCACCGATCTGAAAATGCCTAAAAGAGATGGTCTCACCCTATTCAAAATGATAAGAGCACACTCGCCATTAACCCCTGTTGTGGTACTTTCTGGAGTTGGAAAAAAAGCAGATGTAATTGAGATTCTGCGACTCGGAGCCCATAACTACCTGGAAAAACCAATCCATAATCAAGGTATAGTTATTCATGCAGTGGAAAAGGCTTTTGAAATGCTCAACCTTGAAAAGGCCAACCAAAATTATCAGCATAATTTAGAGAAAATAGTTGCCGAAAAAACGGCAGAGTTACGTGCAGAACTTACTGCCAGAGATAAAGCGGAAAAGGAATTGTTACAAGCCCAAAAAGAGTGGGAAAAAACCTTTGATGCAATACCTGACCTCATTGCCATCATCGATAGTGACTTCAGAATTATAAAATCGAATAAAGCAATGAATGATACCCTGGGAATCATCCCTGACGAACAAAATCAGTGCCTCTGCTATAAGGTTATCCATGGGACTGATTCGCCACCGTCATACTGCCCACATGTGAAACTATTAGAAGATGGCTGCAAACATGTGGTGGAGATTTGCGAAGAAAAATTAGGAGGTTATTTTGAATTTACGGTAATTCCTTATTTTGCCGATGATGGTCAATCCCTGGTCGGCTCGGTACATATTGCCAGAAATATAAACGATCTTAAAGAGATGGAAAGCGACAGGGAAAAGATGCAGGTAGAACGTCTGCATACTCAGAAGCTTGAATCCGTGGGGCAACTCGCAGCTGGGATTGCTCATGAAATAAATACACCCGTGCAATTTGTTAGCACAAATAATGATTTTTTGGATGAATCTTTCGGCCAACTCGGCGCACTAATTGCCTCTTACGAAAAACTGCTTGGGGCGGCTAAACAAGATTTGGTTAGCGATTCCTTGGTTGCTGACGTTGAGAGTTTGAGGGAAACTGCCGATTGGGAATATCTTGAGGAGGAAATACCAGCAGCTCTTCGACAAAGTCAGGAAGGTTTGAAGCGTGTAGCCTCTATAGTTCGAGCAATGAAAGAGTTTTCCCACCCTGGTTCAAAGGAAAAGGAGAGGCGAAATCTCAATGATATAATACAAACAACCGGAATTGTAGCGAGAAATGAGTGGAAATATGTATCTGAACTGAAAATGGATCTAGATGAAAATTTGCCAGCGGTCATGTGTTATAGCGATGATATGGGACAGGTTTTTCTCAATGTCCTGATCAATGCTGCTCATGCAATTGAAGATAAACTTGGCAGAAATCCCACAGGAGATAAAGGCAAAATAACTGTAACTACTGGTAAGGTCAACGGTTATGCCGAGGTCCGGATAGCCGATACTGGCATAGGTATGTCACCAGAAATTCTCAGTAAAATCTTTGATCCTTTCTATACTACCAAAAAGGCAGGCCGCGGTACTGGACAGGGACTTGCAATTGCCTGGAATATCATAACTGAAAAACATAAAGGAGAATTCAAAGTTGAAAGTGAGGCTGGTGAGGGCACCACTTTTATCATCAAGGTTCCACTTTAGGGTAGAATTCTACACTAACCGATTTCTCTACTCACCCATCCTCAAATGAGCGATAGCCTGGCTATCGATTCTGTCCACCCTTGAATACGATGGTTTTCCAAGCTAGGAGTCTATTCTACATATGCTAATGATGCTTTTGATAGACTCTTTCTTTTTGCTTCGTTAAAAGAAAGTATTGAATTCCGCATCATAAAAATGGTAGTAAGCATGTGGTGTAAGCTGTCTCAAATGTGATGTTTGAAGAGTTATCTGATATAGAAGGAGATGCAATGGCTGAGCAAAAACAAACCGAGGCAAACGAATCTGAGGCTCCTCAAGACTCCTGGCTACAGCAGCTAAAAAATGCTGCGAAGACACCCTTAGGGCTTTTTGGGGTCTGTCTTACCACTGTCTTCTTTATCCTAACGTGTATTGGGATGCTCCTCCATATCACTGGAGGTATGGACAATCCCTACACCCCCATAATTACCGTTTTTCTTTTTCCCTCAGGGATGTTGTTAGGCCTTATCCTTATTCCCTTGGCAGCGATATTGCAAAAACGCAAAAGGTTTAAGCAAACACTGGTGAAGGAAGATTTTAAAATTGATTTCGGCAATTCCGCTCACCGCAAAAACATCTTACTTATAGTAGTACTTACCTCAATCAATTTTGCGGTTTTCTCCGTTGCTGCTTACGAGGGCTACCACTATATGGACAGCCCAGAATTCTGTGGTCTGGTTTGTCATGAAATAATGTTACCTGAATATACAGTGTCGCAGACTTCACCTCATTCGAATGTTGCCTGTGTCGGTTGTCATATCGGTCCTGGGGTTAGTGGACTGGTGAAAGCAAAAGTATCCGGTTTGAGGCAGTTGAAGGGAGTGATTGTTGGTGATTACCAAAGCCCGATTCCGGTGCCGGTACACAACCTACCTCCTGCAGAGGCAACTTGTGAGAAATGTCATTCCCCTCTGACATACACTGGCACAAAAAACAAGAAATTCGTTAGCTTTTCAAACGACGATCAAAGTGAACCTGATGAAGAAACCGATCTTGAGTTGTATGTAGGGGGGTACAATCCGGCAACTGAAATGCAGGAAGGTATCCACTGGCATAATATGGATGGTTTAAAAATAGAGTACATTTCATTAAATGACCAAAGAACCCAGATCGGCAAGGTTAAAGCCACCAAACCGGATGGTACTGTTGTTGTGTATGAGTACGAGAGTGATGAGGATGCAAACGAATCACATGGCTGGCGAACGATGGATTGCACGGATTGTCACAATAGAGCAGCCCATATCTATGATGAACTCGATGAGGTTGTTGATTTTGGTTTATTGAGTAAGAAACTTGATCCGGAGATAGAAGGATTGCGGGAAGATAGTATGACAGTGCTGCAAAAGGAATATAGTACAAAAGATGCTGCCGATGGTGCCATTGAAGCTGACTTGCTAATACTGCAGAAAGAGCGTCACGGTGAGGAGTTCGTCACTGAAAAACGAGAAGCGCTGCTTACTGCAGCCAATTTCCTCAGGGTAACTTATGCTCGCAATATCTGGCCCACAGTTGGTACTAGCTGGGGGCAGTATAAATCACATCTCGGTCATAAATATGAAGATGAAGGATTCGGTTGTTTCAGATGTCATGATGAAGAGCATGAATCCGCAGAAGGCGATATTATTGCCCAAGATTGTGACCTCTGTCACGCAGAGCCAGAATAAAAAAAGGAGGATCTGTACAGCAGATCCTCCTTTTTACTTGCAACTGAGATTGATATCAGCCAAATCTTCCGGTTATGTAATCTTCGGTGAGCTTATGACGAGGATTTGTGAAGATTCTCTCGGTCGAACCAACCTCAACCAGATCCCCCAGGTGAAAGTAAGCGGTACGTTGCGATACCCTTGAGGCTTGCTGCATAGCGTGGGTGACGATAACGATGGAGAACTGCTGCCTGAGTTCCGCAATAAGTTCCTCTACCTTGGCAGTTGCGATTGGATCAAGGGCCGAACAGGGTTCATCCATGAGTATTACCTCAGGACTTACTGCAATCGCCCGGGCAATACAGAGACGCTGCTGCTGGCCACCCGATAAACCAGTACCGGGCTGATGTAACCTGTCCTTTACCTCTTCCCATAAACCCGCACGGATGAGTGATTTCTCAACAACCTCATCCAGCTCTATTTTGTTGGTAGTCAGTCCATGAATTCTTGGGCCGTAGGCTATATTGTCATAGATTGACTTGGGGAATGGGTTGGGTTTCTGAAACACCATACCGACTCGAGCCCGCAAAGGAACGACATCGACGGTCCTATCGTAGATATCCATATCATCGAGTTTGATATTTCCTTCAACCCGACATCCTGGCACAGTATCGTTCATTCTGTTCAGACAGCGGAGAAAAGTGGATTTGCCGCAACCCGATGGTCCGATCATGGCAAGCACTTCATTGCAACCCACATCGATGTTAACATCTCTGATAGCATTTTTATCGTCATAGTAGACAAAAACATCCCTGCAGGTCATCCGTGGTGAGTCCACAAAGGATTCACCAACAGTTGCTTTTTTTTTCCTGGATCTGGTTTTCACTTTTTCGCTCACCTTTTCTTCTGCAAGAAACGCGGAGAACGGTTGGGCTTGAATATTTGGTGTCGCTTCCATAGTCTGCTCAATGGTATCTGTGAGTCTTTAGGCTGTATATGCAAAAACTGTATGATTCCGGTCTCTTCTGAGAAGGCAGAAGAGACCGGTGAGGTAAGACTATTTGATTTCAACAGTCTGCAGATTTTTTACATTAGCAGCAAAGGTTTTTCTTTCCTCTTCTGGCATGGGAATCATCCCTTTGTCGGCGAGATAGCCGTCTTCACCCCAGGCTTTGTCTGAGGTAAACTCGGCAAGATAGCCTTTCATACCGGGAATTACTTCAACGTGAGCTTTCTTCACGTAGAAGAAGAGCGGACGGGATACAGGATACTGACCGTCGGCAATGTTTTCAAAGCTCGGTACCTTACCATCGACTTTGGATCCCTGGATGACATCAGCGTTCTGATCCAGGAAAGAAAATCCGAAAATTCCCAATGCCGCTGGATTTGCCTGAAGCTTCTGGACAATAAGGTTGTCGTTCTCACCAGCTTCTATGTAAGCACCATCTTCACGCAGGGTATGGGCAATTATTTTGAAGGCTTTTTTATCAGATTTTCTCAAAGCTTTGAGATTGTCAAAGTTCTTTGCACCACCTTCCATGGCGAGCTCTACGAAAGCATCACGAGTACCGGAGGTTGGAGGAGGCCCAAGAACCTCAATCTTGGTTGCAGGAAGCCCAGAGTTCACATCCTTCCAGGTCATGTAAGGATTGTCGATCATTTTTTCTGGGTTTTTAGGATCCGGTACCTGCTTGGCGAGTGCCATGAAGATATCTTTACGACTCAGGTCCATCTGCTTGGTAGCCTTGGAATTGGCGAGTATGATACCGTCATAACCAATTTTTACTTCGATAATGTCTTTTACACCGTTAGCAGCACATTTTTTAAGCTCAGAGCTTTTTACCGCGCGGGAGGCATTGGTGATATCAGGATGCGATACACCTACTCCGCCGCAGAAAAGCTTAAAACCACCGCCAGAACCAGTTGATTCTATTTTCGGGGTTTTGAAACTGCTGGATTTGCCGAACTGCTCTGCCACAACTGTGGCAAAAGGGTATACGGTAGATGATCCAACGATTGAGATGTAGTCACGCGCAGCCTGGGCACCACTCGCACCGATGAGTGAGAGGGAAACTGCCCCGGCAATTAACAAACCTTTAACTTTCATTGCTTTTCTCCTTTGCATAAATACATTGTTTGTTCTTGGTTTTATGGACTTCATAAGGTTTAACCTTCTTACTACCATTTGATTTCAAATTTCTTCCGTAATATTACTGCGGTTGCGTTCATGAATATGAGAAACGTTAACAGCACCATAATCGCTGCAGAGGTTCTCTCGGTAAATGCTCGCTCTGGACTGTCTGACCAGAGGAAGATCTGTACTGGAAGCGCTGTTGCAGGATCGACAAATCCTGAGGGAACATCTACAATAAAGGCAACCATGCCGATCATCAGCAGGGGAGCAGTTTCACCCAGTGCCTGGGCCATGCCAATTATAGTACCAGTAAGCATACCGGGAAGAGCAAGTGGTAATACGTGATGGGTGATGGTCTGCAGCTTGGAAGCTCCCACACCAAGTGCTGCCTCTCTGATTGACGGTGGTACTGATTTTAGCGATGCCCGTCCGGCAATAATAATGGTGGGCAGAGTCATCAGGGTTAAGACGAGGCCACCGACAACTGGGGTTGAGCGCGGTAGGCCGAAGAAATTAATAAAAATGGCAAGTCCCAAAAGACCAAAGATGATGGAAGGAACCGCAGCCAGGTTGTTGATATTAATTTCGATGAGATCAGTCCAGCGATTGTCGGGGGCAAATTCTTCCAGGTATATTGCTGCTGCAACCCCAATGGGGAAAGAAAGACACAGAGTTATAAGCAGAGTATAAAATGAGCCTTTTGCCGCACCGAGAATACCGGCTAGTTCCGGTTCTCTGGAGTCACCCGAGGTAAAAAGAACAGTATTGAACCGTTTCTCTATTTTACCTGAATAGTTGAGGCTTTTTATCCAGCTAAGCTGGTTGTCGGAGATCCGTCGTTCTGTTTCGGCTACTGTGGCATCGATTTTACCTTTTATGAACATATCAAGATCATCATCAGCCAGTACCCAAACTGATTTTGTGGTCCCAATAAGTGACGGGTCGCTAACTACCATATCCCGCAGAGCATATGATGCTCCAGGGCTGATCAAGTGATACAGGGCTTTTTTATCCCGCCGTGAGGTAACCTCTGGAAACATCTTCTTGAGAGATTCCTTAATCAGCTTTGGATAATTCGCTGCGGAGAGATTCTCATCCTTAAATAACTCTTCGGTGAATTCCATATCGAGTTCTACATAGGTCTGCTGAAAGGCGGAGTAGCCATTTGCAAAAATCGAAACAAACAGGAAGGAGAGAAAAACCAATGCAGTAATTATTGCTGCAATGCCCGTTCTTCTGAAGCGCTGCTCGGCTCGGTAGCGCCGCGATAAGCCTTCATTTATTGTGTCTGCCACTGTACGTTTAATGCTCATAAACAGCACCTATACATTACACACCAAAGAGTGGATGGAGTTCTATTCATATTGCTCACGATATTTACGCACAACTCGCAAAGCGATAAAGTTAAGGATAAGGGTAAATACAAATAACAGCAGGCCGAGGGCAAACGCCGCAAGTGTTTTCGGACTATCAAATTCCTGATCGCCAACCAACAGGGTTACTATTTGTACTGTAACTGTAGTAACCGCCTTGAACGGGTTGGCAGTAAGATTTGCCGAAAGACCTGCCGCCATCACCACAATCATGGTTTCGCCAATGGCACGGGATACGGCAAGAAGTATTCCACCGACAATTCCAGGCAGTGCAGCGGGAATGACCACGCTGCGAATAGTTTCATATTTGGTTGCTCCCAAAGCATAACTGCCGTCTCGCATGGCCTGGGGGACGGCATGGATAACGTCATCGGAAAGCGATGATACAAAGGGGATAATCATCATGCCCATCACCAGCCCAGCAGCGAGGGCGCTTTCAGAGGCAACACTAAGACCTATAAGTGCACCAGCATCACGTATCATTGGGGCAATGGTAAGTGCTGCGAAAAATCCGTAAACAACTGTTGGAATACCAGCAAGAATTTCGAGCAATGGTTTGGCAATCGTACGGATTCTTTTGGTAGCATACTCCGAGAGATAAATTGCTGACATAAGGCCAATGGGGATGGCAACCATCATGGCGATAAAAGCGATAAGCATGGTGCCGGCGAAAATCGGAATGGCTCCAAAGGCACCTGAAGAGCCCGCCTGATCTTCACGAATGGCGGTTTGTGGGCTCCAGTCAAGTCCAAAGAGAAAATCAGTGAAGGGGATAATTTTAAAAAATCTGACTGCTTCAAAGAGAACGGAGAGGACAATACCGATGGTCGTCAGAATGGCCAGTGCCGAACAGACTATGAGAAAATACTTAACCAGCCCTTCTACAATGTTCCTCGCTTCCAGGGTAGGTGCTATTTTACGATATGCAGGCCACGTCGAAACCAGGGAAATAACGAAGAGTGTACAGGTGACTATGAAGCGAAAACGGTTCTGCAGCAGCAGGTAATTGTCGGCGGCTTCTTTGACTGCTGCATTTTCAACGCCAGCAATGATATCACCTGCAACAATGTTTTTTATATCGTTGATCACCAGGGTGAGTTCAGCTGGTGAAAGCTT
The DNA here is from genome assembly GCA_964637245.1 of uncultured Desulfocapsaceae bacterium. Lineage (GTDB taxonomy): Bacteria > Desulfobacterota > Desulfobulbia > Desulfobulbales > Desulfocapsaceae > Desulfopila_A. The sequence continues at coordinate 209 of CAZWVC010000131.1, read as the reverse complement.
GAGAATTTCAGCAGGAAGCCCCTGGATGATTATTGATGTAAGAATGCTTGCCTCTGTTACCTGCCAAATACAGTAAAGAACCAGTGCTGGGGATAAACACCAAATCGCAGTAAAGAGACCATAATAGCCGGGAAGAGAATGATTTCTTCCGCCATTGATTTCAGCAACTTTTCGAGCTCTTGCAGCTCCTACATAGTAGGCTGCAATTG
>CAZWVC010000130.1:0-10862 GCA_964637245.1 uncultured Desulfocapsaceae bacterium | reverse complement strand
TGAAAAAAAATCGGTCCCCTAGGTTATTCCAAGAAAAATTCAATCTGTCTCCCCTTTTAAAAATCGGTTGCTGAACAATAGTGGTAATCAGGAAAGGAATTATAACAAAAATGTGCGATCTAGATACACCATGGAGTAATAAACTCCGAAACTCTTCTATCCATAATGTTACTTAGAAAAAGCAGCATTATAATTATTATCATAGCCAGTTTTTTTGTAGTCAGTTTTATCTATCGGACCTCAAGGATAGAGCAAATTGAAATGGCTTTGCTTGAACATGCATTAGTTGCTGCTGAACCGATGTGGAATTATGATACTGAACCGCTGAAAAAATATCTTGAGGCTGCGGCAGGCAAAAATAATTATCAATCGCTTAAACTCATAGACGATGATGGAACTCTAATTATTGAGGCACATGATGAAAACATAGAAAAGGTGGAAAAAGAATTACTCCGATTAGGCATAATCCCCAGAATAAGATTTAAACAAGAGATTATTTATGACGAACAGCAGCTCGGCTGGCTGGATGTTGAATGGCGCGACACTTCAATCTACTTCTACTCCTATGCGTTTCTCATATCCCTTCTTCTTATTGTTATTACAAATCTTTATTCAAGTGTGTTTGTTGCCAAAAAAGCACTTGAAGGTAAAATTGCCGAAAAAGAAAAGGCAATGGAAGATTTGCAAAGTCAAAAAGAATATATAGAAGGGTTATTTAATGTGGTTCCGGAAGGCCTTATTACTATTGGTAGAGACCAAAAGATTGTTGATAGTAATCAATCATTCGAAGTTATTGTTGATAATTGGGCCAGATCCCTCAGTAAAGATACTGCTTTTATTAAAAGAACGATTCTCTCAAGTCTAAACTCTCAATTAGAAGAAAAAGATCAAGGCCATTTCACCATCACCATAGATGAACAGACGATTCACATCGATTTTTCTTCTTCAGAGGTCTTTTCAGTTTTTAATATTGATAGAGTTATTTCCCTGCGCGATACAACCAAGCTCAATGCTATGAAAAGGGAGCTGGCGCAAACGCAAAAACTCGAATCTGTTGGCCGCCTTGCTGCGGGTATTGCCCATGAGATTAATACACCAACCCAATATGTTCATTCAAATATTGATTTTCTTGATGAGATTTTTGAGGACGTTTCAGGAGTAATGAGAAAAGTTGCTCTGTTGGATGAGCATGTGGAGGAGGGACAAAATTCCCAAGAAGTAATACACCAGCTCAGGCAGTCTTACGATGAGGCTGATTGGGAGTATCTTGAGGAAGAAATCCCGAGTGCTTTGCTACAGTCAAAAGAGGGACTACGTAGAATTTCCAGTATTGTTAGTGCAATGAAACATTTTTCTCACCCTTCAGGTGATTCTCCAGAGCCAAATGACATCAATAAAGCCCTAAAAAATACGGTTGCGGTCGCCACCAATGAGTGGAAATATGTTGCCGATCTTGATTTACAGCTCTCACCATCACTCCCATTAGTGCCATGCTTTCTTGATGAATTAAATCAAGTTTTTCTGGCTATGATTGTCAACTCAGCCCATGCAATAGAAGAAAAAAATGGCAAAGAGAGCGAATTAAAGGGAAAGATAACTATCACAACTGCCAGTGATGACAAGTTTGTCGATATACGTATCGAGGACGACGGTAATGGCATGCCTGATTCAGTTCGAGATAAGGTGTTCGATCCATTCTTTACTACCAAGGAGCTAAATAAAGGTACCGGGCAAGGACTTGCTATTGCCCATGATGTTATAGTAAAACGACATAATGGCTCAATTACAGTAGACTCGAAACAGGGTAGTGGAACCACATTTTCTATATCCCTTCCCTGTGAGGTATAATTTCCTCATGGCTACGCAAGAATCCTGCAAGATCTTGCTGGCAAAGGGTATACTTGAAAGTAATCGTTTATAAAAGAAAAGTTTAGGCAGTTTTTGCTTGAAGCAACTCAAACATATCCTGATAATCATTAACTCCTTAAAAGAGGAATTAACGAAAAGATAGAGCACAGAGGGCGGCTGGAGGCAGTAAAAAGAATTTGCAGAATCGGAAGAAGGAATTGTAAACGCAATTGCCTTTAATCTTGTTTTTATCAAACCTGGTACATCAGGCATCAGCTGATGACAGCAGGTTATGGATATCTTCAAGATTCTCCTGGATCCCAATGTAACCTTCCTCAATAGAATGTTTCACCTGGTCAAAGTTCATCATTTTTACCTCACCCAATCTGGGTTGTACGAGTATGTCTGGCTGATCAACAGCAAGGTTGGAGATGGTGATACGCTCTTGCATTATCCCTACAGATGTCATGACAGTTTCGATAATGTCAGGGGGAACCAGCTCGCGACGCAGAATTTCATCAGTTTTATGTCGCAGATTTTTTTCAAGGTTTTCATAATAATCAGCCATTCTTTTAACTAATTCATTACGATGATCTGTTTTGGTAACAGATTGATGAGAGGTTAGTTTTCTATGTTTGTCGTTGTCGATTGTTGTATGTGACTGCCTGGCGCGTGACACGATCCTGCCGTTTAGATCGACTGCAATGACAACTTCAGCTCCCATAGCTCTGGCAACGCCGACCGGTACTGGGTCAACAAGTCCACCATCTACTAGCCAGCGGCCTTTTAGCCTTTTCGGTGAGAAAAGTCCTGGATATGACATGGTGGCCCTGAGCGCTTCGATGAGATTGCCAGATTTAAGTACAACTTTCTTACCCCGCTTAAGGTCAGCTGCCACCATTACTAAAGGGATATCGAGATCAGCAAAGGTTTGTGCATCTGTAAACATTGTAAAAAGCTCATGGACGCGTTTTGAGCCATTCAAGAGCCCTGATCTGGGAAAAACAATGTCAAAATATGAAAAAATTTTTTTCCCATCCATCCGCAACAGAAATTCTTTCAAACTTCCTAGACTGCCACATGCATAAAGTGCTCCTATATAAGCACCAACGCTGCATCCGGCGATGTAATCTATGGAAATCTTGGCCTCCAGCAACGCTTCGATGATACCAATATGAGCCCACCCGCGTGATGCGCCACAACCAAGAGCCAGCCCTACGGTTTTCCGTGATGTCATAATCTCTCTCTCCGTTTGGTATTATACCCCAAAGATGATCTATCTATTATCTGTTGTTTCTCATTTACAATATAACTAGTTCCAGCCCTAAAACTACCATTCTGCTCAATCTCAGCGTTGGTTGTGAATTGTCACCTTCAGGCGAAGAAAATTTTAGATATGATGAGCAGGTTACTGAGTTTTAAAAGTTTGGGATCTGCTAATGGATAATGGATAAGTACCTTCGATATCAAATTTAATAGGGTCGACTAGAGAGCTTTTCATCTTGAATCTATAGGGTTGAGAGAGATTTACCGAAATATACTTATAAGGAAGGTTGGAAAAGGATAGTTTTTAGCCAAGTAATGATTGATTGAAGGAAATTTAAGGAAAAGAGTGACTCTGCAAAAAAAAGTTAGGGAATCTTATAAGAAAAACTCAGACTAATAAACCCAATTCAGCCCCAAATCCAGGAATATGAGGCTGAATTGGGTAGATATAATGAGAGGCTTATTTTCTTTTTTTGCGACGATAAAAGGCTATTCCAATAAGACCTGTTCCTAATAGAATCATGCTGGCTGGCTCGGGAACTGGTGAATCTCCTGTTGCTACCAACCAGCTACCGAAACGATCATCAGGATCACCTAGATAGAACCCACCTATTTCGAAACTGTCAATCGCGGTAGGGTCTTCCTGGTTGATAAATTGAGCGACCCATAAGAAGGGATCCAAAGGATCAGGTGGGAATGGGCCGGGATCTACAAATCCTCTGGTGAGGTTTGTCTCCAACTCACTCTGGGTGATGCCAAAATCATCCTGAAAGAGGTCCATCGCCGGCCCAATAGAAGGTGTTTCAACGCCGTAAACCGTTGCCAGGAGGATAGCTTCGGCATAAGAAGCATACCTGAGGCCATAAAAGTCACTGCTATCTGTCATAAGTTCCATCGACATTTGATCGAAGGAAATACCTGTGCTATAGACAGGTGAGAGCCACTGGAGGCCTGCTGCATCTATCAGCGACGCGCCTATGGGAAGAGCGTTAGCTTGCCTCAGACCCGTAAAAAAAGTGCACATGCCAATAAGCACCACTATTGTTGTTAGTCTTTTCATGATTTTTCTCCCTTTTCTCATTGGTCAATTGAAATCATAAAAGTAAAGCTATCACAGTTGAATTTGATCACCTCTTGTATCGTCAAAAGAAACATTTAGGCGTATTTCCGATGACTTTGCACAGGTTAAACCTCTGTCAATTGTATTGGAGATTTACCCTAGCTTTTGCTTGTTAACCGCTCTTGTTGGGCTTAACTGGCCTATTGAACCTATATAAAAAGGCCGGACCACCTTTTTGAAGAAGCAGCCCGGCTATCTTTGCTGACCCGTGGCTTTCCGTCCCTGCTATGCTGGAGGTTTGGCTTTATCTTGTGTTCGTTTAGTGTAGTGTGGATATATTTGTCTAATTATACACAAACTACGAGCTAGAAAACAAGGGAACAGCGTGGTATGCAGCTAGCGATGCTGGTATTTTCTCATATGACAGGTTAGGTCAGGTTTTGCAATTCGTTGCAATAGCTTAAGGGTTATGACTAGAACAGACCAATGAATTATGGTCTGATTTTCTACCATGACTAGAATTAAAAAAACTTAAATCGTGCTGGAATTTCTATGAGTAAAATTGGAGAAAATCTTTGGCCTATTTACAATAGATCTAACCGTCTCTCAGATCACTATATTAACAGAGGTAAACCGAAATACTATTAACCGATAACTCACCACCATCAGAGAAATGATCTTTGAGAATTGTCAAGAAGAATCCTTATTTATAGGTGAGGTTGATGAGAATTTCTTTGGTGCCAGAAGAGTAAGAGGCAAAAAGGGCTGCGGAGCGTCTGGCAAAACAATTGTATTTGGTATCATTAAACGCCAAGGAAAGTATACACAGAGATGGTTCCAGATTGCAGCAAAACCACGTTGCAAAAGGCTAAGACGGAGATAGGTTAAACTTGATTCCCTTATCCATTCAGATTGTTGGCGTGGCTATAATGGTCTTGTTGATCTTGGTTAGAAAAAGCATTTTAGGGTTAACCATAGCACAAATTACACCTAAAACTTCTAAAAAATCCTTTGCTCTAGTCATGCCATTGTTTTTTTTTAACCCCATTTTCACATACCAATCAAACCCCTCGATCTAAAAGAAAATATTTCGCTACAGATAGAGACTGGCCTGAGATTATATTTGTCATAATTGATACTAAAGTCTATTGGCGCAAGGAACGTTGTTATTTTATTGTACTGTTGCAAATCAAGGGCAAATCAGAACGTAAAAGGTTCTGGCGCAAGAATAACCAGCTCGTTTTTTTTGATCAGTATAGGAGGTACCAGGTTCAAAGTTTTTGGCCGTGCACGATGGTGGATTATGTTTGCTGCCCAAAGACTGCCGAAGATGGTGTTGCCTGTATTGTACCCAAGGGTATTTCCTACGGGCAACTGTGGTTAACATTGTGTAAATTATCTAAATTGCGTAGACTTACTGAAAATACTGTAATTACATAACCGAAGCCTAATTGACATAATTAATTGTTCATGAAAAGTGCTGGCTAGCAAACAGCTGGGGTAAAGTAAACGATGAAAAAGATTTTTTATCCAAAAAGTGTTGCCGTTATTGGTGTTTCCCCAAAGCCAAGGAACCTGGGTCGAAACATTGTTCTCAATTTGATTGATTTCGGCTTTGACGGGATTGTGTATGCGGTTGGAGCTAATGGGGGGATGTTTGCAACCAGAAGGATCTACAAGTCTCTGCTGGATATTCCAGATCATGTTGATTTGGCCGTAATACTGGTCCCGGCGAGATTTGTCCCTGAAGTTCTTGAAGAATGCGGCCAAAAAGGCGTGCAGCGTGCTATCATTGAAACCGCCGGTTTCAGTGAATACAGCGAAGAGGGCAGAGCATTAGAAAAGCAGATGATTGCCACTGCAGAGGAATATGGAATTCGATTTACTGGCCCAAACAGTATAGGAGCCATTAATATGGAAAATGGCTTCTGTGTTCCTTTTGCCAGGCTTGAGCCGCAGACCCACGTGGGAAGCGTATCAATGATATCCCAGAGCGGCGGGGTCGGAATGAGTATTATGAATCATATGGCAAAGGAAGGCATAGGCCTCAATAAATTTGTTTCCATTGGCAATGCATTGAATACTTCAGCAGAAGACCTGCTTGAATATCTGATTGAGGATGAGGGTACCCAGATTATTTTTATGTATTTGGAAGGCATTAATGACGGTCGCCGTCTCGTGGAACTGGCAAAGCGTTCACCCAAACCAGTTCTGGTTTTTAAATCCAATGTAGGTAAGATGGGTCATAATATCGCAGCATCACATACCGGGGCATTATCCAGTGATGACCAGGTGGTGGAAGCCGCATTTCACCAGTGTGGAATCACACGAGTGCATGATGTAACGACGCTTTCCAATTATATGAAAACTCTCAGACTGCCTCCCCTGACGGGAAATCGGCTGGCAATTATTTCCCGCTCCGGTGGTCATGCCATAATTGCAGCGGATGCCTGCGAAAAAACAGGCTTTACTCTCTCCGAATTTCCAGAAGAGTTTATCCAGGAGATTGAGAAACATTTTAGAGCATCCGTAATCAAACTGACAAACCCCCTGGATTTAGGCGATATTCTTGATCTTGATGTTTATCGCCGAATTGTGAGTGAGACCTTGATCCGGGAGAATGTTGATGGAGTGGTATTCTTGCACACATCTGTAGATAAAACAGAGCGTGATAATAATGCCAAGCTGATTGGCAGCCTCGCGCAGATGTGCCAAGAACAGAACAAGCCCATCGCCATATATCTTTCCGCAGGGGAAGATGAGATTGACTCTTTAATGGAGCAGTTCGATTTTCCGATTTTCACCCGGATTGTCGAGACCTTCCAGGCATTGAAACTCAGCTATGACCACACCCAAATCATTGCTGGTACGAGTAATGAAGATGCTCCTCCGGTATTCTCAGTTAACAACAGAAGAGTCCAAGAACTGCTGGATCTGGGCTTGAGCAACAAAAGAAACCTGCTCTTACATGAAGCTATGGAAGTGTTGGAGCAATACGGGGTACCAACTGTTAAAAGTGCTGTTGCAACCAGTAGTAAGGAGGCTAAAAACTTTGCAGAAAATATTGGATATCCCGTGGCAATGAAACTGATCTCAGAAGATGTCCTGCATAAATCAGATGTGGGTGGGGTCGAGCTTAATCTTGGAAACGGAAATACGGTTGAAAAAACCTTCGATACCATGATGGCTAGAGTCCGAAAGTCTTATCCAAAAGCCAAGCTTGAAGGTGTAGTTATCCAGCCCATGGCAGCAAGAGGTAGGGAACTCATTGTCGGGGGTCGGCAGGATAAGCAGTTCGGCCCGGTTGTGCTGGTTGGCATGGGAGGAATCTTTGTGGAAATCTTTGAGGAAGCAACTATCAGGGTCGCCCCTATAAGTGAGCGGGAGGCCAGGGCTATGGTTGATGAGTTAAAGGGTTCCCAGATATTGGAAGGTGCTCGGGGCCAGGAACGGTTTGATATTGACGCTCTGGTTGAAGTGATTTTGCGGATCAGCCAATTGCTGGTCGAGTTTCCGCAGATCAGTGAACTGGATATTAATCCCCTGCGGATCAATCATGAAAACAAAGGCTGCGTTGCCTTGGATGCCAGAATCATCCTCAACTGACACAATGTTCATGAGAAATGCGGTCTAATCTCAAATTAGCTGGATAATATTCGCTGTGCAAGTTTGAGTCTGGTTTTAATATCTATCCCTTGGGGGCAAATCGATTGAGCAATTATTGTCTCTTGATTAGTAAGTGAACGGCTGTTTGTTGGTATCAGGTGGTAAAATTCTTTGGCGATATCAGTTTTACCATAGCATTCATGGTACATTAAGTACCTTAAAGAATCGGCTATGCGAGCACTTTTGTTGACAGCTTTTTCGCAAAGATGTGAACACCCTTGACAGCTATATTGTGCGGTCATTGCTGCCAGCCTATTAAGTTGATGAATTTCATTTGCAGTGAGCTGTTCTCCAGATTTTGCTGCGGCAATGTTCTCCCTGGCGACTTTGGTGCTGTCCATTTCCACGACAACGGAGTCGATACGGTCATCTGCCCATACGGATTTTAATTTTGCTTGACCCAAGGTGAAGTTTCGGGACTTGAAATTCAAAACAGCCTCGGCATCTCGAGGCACAGATCCCATGGTTTTCATGGCTATCAAGCCAATTCCAGCCTCTTTGCAATTGTCCATGGCCAGGCTTAATTCCCGATGGCCATATCTCCTGAAATTGTAGCTGAATAAAATAGCATCTATGCCGCCGATTTTTACGGCCTTGTTTAGTAGTTCGACAACATTCCCCCCATGACTAGAAAAACCGAAAAAGCGGGTCTTTCCTGATTTTTTTAGTTTTTCCCCTGTCTGGATAAGGTCTCGATTAATGTCATCTGCATCGTTGACGCTGTGACGCAAGTAAAGATCCAGGTAGTCCGTTTTTAGGTCAGCCAGGCATTCGTCGATGTCATCTACAAAACCGTTTAGCGACCAGGCACTGGATTTGGAAGTTAGCCAGAGCTTCTGTCGACCTCCGATTTGTGAAGCAAAATTGGCAATGGCCTTTTGCGAAGAACCCCAGCCATAGGAAAGTGCGGTATCGATATAATAGACACCCTCGCGAAACAGCAGGTGCAGGATTTTATCATATTCCTGATCCAAAGTCTGGGCTGTTCCGATTTGTAGAATAGGTACAGAGGCTCCGGTTTTGCCCAACGGCCGGTGAGGTATTTTTTGTGAGTAGTCGGTTTTTTTCGTCGCGGCTTCGGCTCTTTCCAGAATTGCTTGTTGAGAAAAACCAATGGTTGCGGCGGACAGTGCGGCAGATTTCAAGAACCGACGACGATCAGGGTTATACTCTTTCATGATTCCTCCGGGTTTGTTCGATATCGTAGCAATAAGCGTCGCTCCTGGGAGCGGCTTTCGCCAACCGCAGTGATATAAGCTGCCGGTTTATCGGTAACCGGACACTCTTTTTGACATATTCCACAACCAGTGCACAAATCTGGAATGATAAATGGTTTGTTGAGGATCACAAGGTTGCCGAAAGTATCTTTGATTTCTTCATCATAGGTCTGAATTGCTTTGGGCGCAATGGGGCAGACCTCTTGACAAACTATGCATGGAATCTCATTGGCCCAGGGCAGGCATCGTGATCGATTGATGAATGCGGTCCCTATTCGAATAGGGCCTCGCTGTTTAAATTCTCCAAAACCCAGTTTCTCGGTAACTGAGATCTCACGTATGGCTCCGGTAGGGCAGACAGATGAACACAATGAGCACTTTTGTTGACAGTGTCCTACATTAAAATTGAGCACCGGGGTCCAAAGTGCTTCAATTCCGCCTTCCTGCAGGCCGGTTGGTTGCAGGACGTTGGTGGGACACACGCGAATACATTGAGCACACTTGATGCATTTTTTTAAAAACTCAGCTTCCGCTACCGAGCCAGGCGGTCGAATCATTAAGGGTGAATAGTTTGCATCATTGACTTTACCATTGCTTCGTATCAACGGAAATCCGATGAGACCAATGAGCCCGGCAAAGACAAAGTGACGACGAGTGATATCGGGTGCTGGCCTGACCGGTGTTGACTTTTGCGGGGGTAGGCTGAAACTGAGTGCGTTTTCAGGACACTCATCAATGCAGTTCATACAGACAACGCATTCACTGAGGCGTATGCTTCCCTCAGGGCTGGATGCACCTTCGCAGCGGGTTAAACAAAGGTCGCAATCCGTGCACAATTCTAAATCTCGGTGAATTCGAAAAAGTGGGAATATTGACAATAATCCCAAAAGAGCGCCGAGCGGACAAAGTGTTCGACAGAAAAAACGGGGATGCCAAATGTTTACAACGATAATGGTGATAAAAACCAGACCGATCCAAAATGAGCCGGTGAAAATCCGTTCTGCGGTTCCTGGAGCTAACTGCATCTGGGTAAATGAGGTACTGCTGATCAAAGAATCCCAAACGACAGAAAAACCTGAGGACATGCTGCGATGAAACAGGGCGATGGGATCAAACAGGCCAATCTGCACAGTGCCGGAGGCTGCAAGGATCAATAGAATGAACAGAATTGAATACTTAATGCTCTGGCGCGACTGGTATCTGTTCTGGTCCTGGTGCTCCTTAACGGATTGGATATTAAACATCCAACCAAAAAACTGATGGAGGGTTCCAAGGGGGCACATCCAGTTGCAGAACACTCGACCGAACAACAGGGTGAGCAGCAGTAATAGAACTGACCAGCCAAGGAAACGATAAATATGTCCGGTTGAAAGTGCAGTAGATAGCGCTACCAATAAATCGATCTCTAAAAAACGGGAGACAGGGTATCCCTGAATCCGTGTGGTCCAGGAGGCCCATACAGTAAACAAGAATAACCCAAGGAAGACCACCTGGGAAATTATCCGAATATTGGTGAGTCTAAGGAATCTTTTCATGACACCTCCAAAATTCGATTCGAGGCGTCGATTTTTCCTCCACCTTTTTTTTCTGCCAGATAAAGATATTGCGGCAGCTTTGACTCATCCCGTTGCAGCAGGTTGATAAATGCCCAGGCATCCATGGCTACCTGATCGGTTCCGGCAACAATGACATCCCACGGTTTTACGTATGCCGGATCTCCACCAGTGGGGCCGTTACGCATAAGAATTCTGGACCCATCGAGTATGGTGAGGGTTGGTTTGATCATGATTGAAAGATCACCGATA
>CAZWVC010000129.1:0-10938 GCA_964637245.1 uncultured Desulfocapsaceae bacterium | reverse complement strand
ATACACCCAAAAAGTACAGCCATGTCTGCAATGTTAAAAATCCCAGTTCTCAGGCCGCCTATACCAACATTGACAAAGTCAATTACCGAACCCTCGCGCAGACCCCTATCAATTAAATTACCAACACCCCCACCAATTATCATTGAAGAAGATGCCAGAATAAGGGGAGTACTGTACTTATCCAGTAATGTATAGAAAAAGAAAGCCACAAGAAAGATGGAAGTAATAAAGAGGAAGATTAAAGTTCTCAGGCCATCAGGTAGGGATGCTCCGAGACTTAAAAACCCTCCTCTATTCTCCACCAGAAGGAAGCGGAGGCAATCACCAGCCAGCGAGATTACTCCTTTTCCTTCCAAGAGCTGAATCGCCAGATATTTAGTGATTTGATCCAGTATAACAACGAGAATTACCACCAGGCTAATTTTACCGAGCCTCTGAACTTTATTCATAGTAGAGAAGTTGTATCAAAAAGATTAAGCACCGAGGCCAAGGGTAAACATGGACTCTAAATCATGCTTAGAATAGGCTTGAAATGCCAGCATTGTCTCAGTTGCTTTGATTTCACTGATATTGCGTAACTTTTCGGTCACAAGACGGGAAAGGTCATCGTTGGTTTTTACCCGGATAATAGCTATGAGATCATATTTACCACTAACCGAATAAACTTCGGAGATTTCCTCAAACTCGACGAGTTGTGCCGCGACGTCATTAATACTTGTACGCTCTACATTTATTAGAATAACAGAAGTAACCATAAATATACCTTCCTCCTGAGTTAATTTGCTCCATTCAGATATAGAATTACCCTGCAGTTGAGTCAATCCACTATCAAGCGCTTTCCAAGGCTGACCACCTCATCCACATTGTATCCGATCGATTTATAGAAAGAAATTACGTCATTGTTTGAGGTTCGTACCTGTAAATTTATTTTCGGACAACCCTTTGTGCGAATTCTGTTTTCTACTTCCGCCATAATCAGGGCACCGTAACCACAGCGCCGGAAATCTGGTGAAACAGCCAAATAATTTATCCAGCCGCGATGACCCTCGTACCCTCCCATAACCGTGGCGACTAAATCCTCTCCAACAATGCCTATGAGAAAAAGATCAGGATCAACTTTCAGCTTACGCTCAATATCTTCCTGCGGATTATTCCATGGCACAACTAAACCACATGATTTCCACAAGTCGACCACCGCCTGCAGATCGGTGTTAACGTAAGGTCGTATTGTTAGTATTTTTTGCATACTAAGTGAGCTTAACAATTATCTTCCATTAAATGTTAATCAATACAGAAGAATAATACATCTGTAAAGACCCGATTCAACCTGATTCAACCTGATTCAACTTGATTCAACTTGATTCAACATTATAGGCAGGATTCACTTTCTATCCAGAAGTGAAGATAAGCTGGACGCCATCATAAAAGAGCAGCCCTGCCAGCCCCCAGAGGATGCATCCGAGCGTTTTGATTGTGATGAGATAGAGCTTTCCTGAGAGGAATGATTTTGATCTTCCCACCGCAATGGCCAAAATAATCTTTGACCCAACCAGAAGAACATAGAAACTTCCTAAAAAAGCGGCTACCAGTAGATATCCTTCAGCCATCGCTTTGCTCATAATTGGCACACCGACTGTTAGCCAGAAAAGGTATGGGTGGGGACTCAGTATATTTGTCATTATTCCTTTGAGGGTGGAACGTGAAGCCGGAGCGGCAGCCTCCTGTGGAAGAGGCTTTATGGTAATATTTTCCAACCCCATTTTAGCAATGAAGACTGCCCCGCAAAAAGAGATAATGCCAAGTATGGTATTAGATTCTGTTATTTTGGTAATGATTGCAACAGAGATCAAGATGATCGGCAGATCAGTTATTAGTGGGGCGATCGCCACCTTTATACCAGCTCTAATATCATGCCGTAGTGTTTCAGAAATAACCAACGTCAACAGCGGACCAGGTGCAAAACCTGCGGATAATCCTAAAACTAGGCCAATGGTGAGAAAATTGAGCATGATTTGTTATTTTGAATGAATATCAAAGCCGCGAAATTGTTATTGAAAACGAAGAAATAGTTTAAGTATACATCAGTCATGTCATACACCAAGCCACCTGCTTCCCGCAACTATTGCTACACCCACAATCATGGAAATAAAAACATTTCCAGTTTTCAAACTGCACATTGCGGTGCATATAGTTGCAACCCAACTCCAAATTCCCCCAGCAAGTGCTGCAGGTATTATGAGGGAGAGTAAAATAGTGCCAGGTAAAGCATCCATAAACTTTTTGAAGCGACCGGTCTTAGGCAGCCTCCCCGCTAACAGCAAACCGCCCAGGCGTAAACAGTAAGTGACCAGCGCTGCTGATGCAATTACCAGATAGCTCTTTTCAATCATCATTGCACTCTTTTCCCTGCTTTTCCGGTAGAAATGCGGTAAGTAAAGCTCCACCCACACCGCCTACTAAAATATACCATTTACCTGGTATCAGTTTTTCAAAAATAACCGCAAGAAAAGCTGTAAACAACCAGGGAAGAAGATCTTTTTTACCACGCCAGAAACTAAATACCAAAGCTGTGAACACCGCTACAAAGGCAAAATCAAGACCAAATTGTTCCGGCTTGGCTATAACCGCACCCAGCCGATGCCCAGCCATTGTTCCGGCACACCAGGCAGCCTGCACACATACTCCGCCACCCAAAAGAAAATAGGTAGATATTTTTTCTTTGTGGAACCTGGCCATGGTCATTGCCCAGTTCTCATCGGCCACCAGGTGTATAAAGGCAAACTTGTGACGCAAAGAAGTATTTACGAATAATGGATTGAGTGAGGCACCTATCAATAAGTACCGCATATTGATAACCATCACTGCCAGTGTGATCTCAACTATTGGCAAAGGCGGCAGCCACATATCCACCATGACAAATTGGGCTGATCCGGCGAAAATGCTGAGATTCATGATAAGCAGCTCAGCCCAGCTTAAACCTTTTTTAGCGGCGAGAAGCCCTAACACGCTACCATAGGCAGCAACACTTGCAGCCACAACAAGATTGGCGACGAAACCGGATCTGAGCTGAGCAATGTTATTGTGTGATTGTTTTTCCATGACCAAACATTACTCCCATTGGCGTTATCTTTCTTGAACAATATTGCTGTTTTTTGCTTAAATCTGCAAAACCGCCCTAGCCCAGATATTTGATGAAGAAAGGCGACCTCATTTTACGAGCCCGAAGGGTGAATAATGCTATCAATAGCGAACAGTACCATTTGCACCGCCAGATATCACCTTTGCAATACCCGTAATATTTCAAAATAAAATAGCTTTTTTTGATCATTCGGTTTTCCAGGAAATATCCGCACTAGCTATGATACATTCGAATGTGATGAGGAGATTGGAGCAGGCTTTCGGATTTATGCAATTTCTGAAGCCACCAGTATACTATGAATTTTAGCAGACAGCCCGTTGGTACTGCTTAGGGGTTATGCCAAAAGCTGCCTTAAATCTTCGGGAAAAGTGACTTTGGTCGGCAAAGCACGCATCAATGGCCGCATCGGCAATAGCCGTACCATTTTGAATTGACTCTCGTGCTATTTGCAAGCGTCGCTGCAATAAATAGGCGTGAGGTGTGATTCCCAGAGAGGAATTGAAGGTACGCAAAAAATGATACCGTGAAAGTCCCGCAGCGGTGGCAATATCATCAAGAGAGATATTACTCAATGCCAGATCATTTATATATTCACAGGCACGATTTACAGCCAGAGGTATTCGCTTGAAGTATTCATCATTTACTGTCACCGCGCCATGGCGTTGTAGTAATTTTGCGACCACCGTGTAAAAAAGTGACTGGATTTCGAGAATATCCGTGCTCTGATTGTCGAGCAGTGAAAAAATATGGTGAAGTTGGCTGGCCAGCTCTCTATCCTGAGTCGCTGGACTGCGAAAATATAATGCCATTTTCGCAGTAACCATTTCCTCTCCTATACTCTTTAATATCTTCTGTGGAATAAAAATGACGTGATAGTGGTAGAGGTTGCCATCAGCCGACATTCCGTCGTGGATTTCATCGGCATTGACCGTTATGAGATGACCAGAAGGGACATAAATATCTCTTCCTCGACAGTAAAATTTCTGAGTCCCTCGCTGCATTAACCCTAGAGAGAAATCTTCATGAACATGCCGTCTGAACTGAAACTTTTTGTAATTAGCCTTAAACACCAGAAGATTCTCCAGTTTCTCAGCTTTATAAAGGACTGCTTTTTCCTCTTCCATGGATTTGGCTTAGCCCGGATATTTCACGAGTCTGCTTGGTTTATGGACAAGACATCAAGGGTGTAGCTGTAGTTTGCTACCGTTAGCCCTTGATAACGAAGGGCATGGGCCCAGCAGGCTCGCCTGGTGGGTGAAAATTATGGTTACGAAGCCCCTAGAACACTAGATACGAATTGTGCCAGGAAATATTGTCTCAACATCAAACTTAACGACCATTATATATTTAAAATGCGCCACGAAACTAAAGTTATTCATGAAATATTCGAGTTAGAGACTGAAGGTCTGTGCCTGAGCGACTTCAATTGCAAGTTGTGAGCGTGCCTCGGCATTCATCTTCATTCCCTTTTTCTTGCACCATTGCGGAAATGTTTCTGGATCTATAAATACCTTAATGACTGCATCTCCTTCTGCCTGGACTTTCTCCTGCATTTCCTCTGCCCTGCTCAGCCAATCTTTATAGGTTTTAGGCAACTTATCCGCATCATCAAATAACTCTTTTAAGCTCTCCCAGTCCTCTTCCTTATACCACACCATAGCCTGCACAGAAGGCTGATGAACCACTTCATTTTGAACATCCTTTTTTACTCTTTTGTTTTTTTGTTTTGCTCGGTTAAATTTTCTCTGCGACATCAAATTCTCCATCTATATTCATTTTAGCAACCTTTTTTAGTGCAGGCCCAACTATACATGATCACGGGAAAGCTTTAAAGAAGTGTTTCTTCCTATAGCCTGGATATTTCACGAGCCTGAAAGGTTTATGGCTAAGGCATCGAGGGTGTAGCTGTAGTTTTCTAGCACGAACCCTCGCTAACTAAGGCCATAGGCCTTTCAGGCTCGCCCAAAGGGTGAATAATGCTGGCAAAAGTGGACAGTACACTTTGTATTGCCAGAAATTGCCCTTCTAATACTCGTAATGTGTCGAAGTAATATGTTTTAACCTGTGATCATTAAATTGTTCATGAAATATCCGAACTAGTTTGATCACTATCTCAATACTAAAGTCATGTTGAATTTTCTTTAAAACTATTTACAAAAACAGAATATATCAAGAAAAAGCCAATACTGAGAAAAACCAGGGGTAGCAGTAAGTAATGGACCCAGTTGTCGACCAGGGCTGATTGAGGATCGGACGCAGAATAATACACCCGTAACCTATCACCTCTTTTAGGAGCAAAAAGGAAGTAGTAATTCACGGCGCTTCGCACTTCGTAAACGTCACCTTTTCCATCTTTAAAGGTGACATAAGGTTTGGAGCCAAGATATTGACCGTGGCCGGTACGGGTCACTGAGCCATACACATGGGTGCAACGAAGACGTACAGTAGCATAATTGAAAAATTTAGACAGTGTCGGTACGATAATGATGAAACCTATCAGCAGTACGAAACCTTTAAGAAAGAGTGCAGCATCTCTGTCGCGACGCATAAGTCATATTTTTTAAATTACACGCAATCAAATCTGCGGAGGATTTAATCCGTATCAGACCATACAGCAAACTCATTTCCGCTGGGGTCAACAAAATGAAACCGCTTGCCACCAGGAAAGCTAAATGTCGGCTTTACAATTATTCCACCCGCTTTCTCAATCTTTTCTGATGTCTGCTTTAAATCCGCGCTGTAGAAAACAATAAGAGCACTGCCGCTATCCTGGCTTGTAGAAAGATCAGACTGAAAAAAACCACCCTTTATACCGGCATTAAAAAAAGCAGTATATTCCGGCCCATAATCTTCAAATTGCCAGCCAAAAACTTTGGAAAAAAATGTTTTACAAGCCTCAATGTTAATAGCGGGTATTTCAATGTAATCGATCTTCTCATGAAATGGCATCTCTCAACCCCCCGTTGATCAGCTCTTTTCACTATGACTATGCAATTATTATAACACAGTATTACGGTTTATTAAGATAGCATGAAAAGATTTTTCCGCAATGCTCATTGAATATTTGGAGCATTATTATGTGATCTTGCGGTTGAGTGCGATTCCTTATCCTCTGCATCAAGTACTTTGCGTACTAGTAGAGCTAAGTCACCTTGTACAAGAGGCTTAAGAGCAAATATAAGTATACGTGTCCATCTCTGAGCCCTCAACTGCTGTGATCTTTCAGGGTCAAAGAGAAGTTGATCAACATTTAGAGGACGCAGTAAAACTCCAGTATTGTGAAGCTTTTCTGCCATAAAAGACCATCTTGCACGATTTATATGACCAATTTCCACTTCTGGAAATTGATAAACATTTTTTCACCTTCGATTTGATAATGGTTATAACTCTTGAAATCTTCCAGGTAGGCTGAGCGGATGAGTTCCTTGGCAATTCTATTCGCTATTTCCTTGCTATTTGCCAGAGCACATTCCCACCCTCTTAAACTGGCGTTGATAAACCGCTCAACCACTTCAGGTGCTTCTTCAAGAATTGTCTCATTGCAGAAGAGAGCATCTCCAAAAAAATCAATACCGTACTGATTTGGTCGAATTAAGTTTAAAGATATACCTTTTGACTGTGCTTCAAACGGAAAGGAAATGATATATCCAGATACCACAACAACTTCACCATTTATCAAGTGCAACATACCCGGTTGATTTTCGCAGGTTTTTACGGTTTTTGGATCAATCCCTTCTGCAAGCAGGAGAGCTTGAAGTTCAACGTCAATTAGATCATTAACTCTTCTGGCAACGTTAAGCCTGGTAAAATCCATCGGCGAATTGATTGGCGTATCTTTTCTGCTGTAAAATGCCGCAGCACTGTGTTAGAAAATTGGTGCAATAATCTTTAATGGATTGCCATCAGACCCGGCAATCAGGATATCTGCTGCCCCTATTCCAAAATCAGCCCGCCCCGAGCTTACCTCTTCCACTGCACTGAGTATATTACCCTAGGATAATGCAGAACGTATTTGAACATCAAAACCACCTTCCGCATAATACTCTTGCCACTTGGCTGCATAATAGCCGACAAACTGGAACTGGTGATCCCAGCGCAGCTCAAGTACAACTTTCTCCGCTGCAGCAGAAATAATGGGTGGGCTGAAGAGGCAGCCTGCTATTAGCATTATGACAGGAAGAAATAGACGCATTATTGTATAACACTCAACTTATTGAACAAATAATTATGACAATTATTTCGAAATAGTGACCTGTTGGAAAACCCCTGTCATGCTGATCTCATATTAGAGACGGCGGAGTCAAGCCGATCATGTTTTTAAAACGATCTGGAGCAGGTAAAAGTGCTTATCATTTATCGAGAGTATCACTGTTTTCCTGTTGAAAAGTTTTATTCATCTTTTTCGTCTGGTTAATTTGCATATAGCCGGAGAAATAGGTAACCTAATGTTATGATGAAAAGCACTATCCAGCACTCTCAAACATTTTCCCAACCGTAGTAAATCTATCATCCGTTATTCCAGGAAAATACATGACCATATTTCTTAAAACTCTGTTCAGTATCTTGCTATTTCTGCTTGTTAACTTATCTGTAGTGACCGATCTAGATGCTAAAGATACTCTTACAATTGGTCGGGCAAGTGATAATATAAATCAAAATTTCAACAGACTTTTTCCCATAGCAGACTATCTAGCCAGCCGGCTTGAAGATGTCGGTATTAAAGACTCAAAGGTACTTCTGGATGGGGAAAACAGTAATCGGAAAATTATCGGTTACCTCAACAGCGGAGCAATTGATTTAGTGTTAGAGAGTCCGTTTTCAGCCGCTGAGTATCAAAAACATAGCGGAGCATACCCGTTATTAATGGTTGAAAGGGAAGGTTTGATCGAATACTGCTCCTTTATATTTGTCCATAAAAAAAGCACCATTAAAACCTTGTCTGATCTACGTGGTAAAGTTATCGCATTTGAAGATCCCACGTCAACTTCATCCTACCGCTGGCCAGCTAACAGTTTTGCGGCAAATCAGCTTCCACTCATTTCAACTACTATGGGAGCCGTGGTTCCTGCAGATATGGTGGGCTATATTTTTGCTGGTTCAGAGTTAAACATATCTAGTTATGTTTTCTATGGCAAAACCGCAGCCGGAGCCTTGAGTTCTGCTGATTGGCGTGATCCGGCAGAAACTCCAGAATCATATAAAAAGGATTTTCGGATTATTCACACTACAAAATACATCCCCAGAATGGTAGTGATGGCCAGAAAAGATCTTCCCACCCCCCTCGTCGAACGATTACGCAAGGAAATGCTGGAAATGCACACAACAAAAGAAGGTAAAGCTGCATTAATGCCTTACCGTATAGATCGTTTTTGGCCTGTGCCTGACGACAAGCGCGATTTGCTTTCTAAACTTGCAAATCAATAGCAGAGTGTATGACCTGGAAAAAGCTAAAAGGATTATCGCTGCAAAGCAAGATCTTACTTCTGGTTGCCTCATCCATTGGTATATTGGTTAGTGGTAGCCTCTGGCTCATGATTGTTCTTCAAGATCAAACACTTACCCAAATCCAGAGATTGACACTTGATAGGGTTTCAGAATCACTTCGTTCTGAATGGATAAAAGAAACTGAGGTCATAGCCGAAGCCATTGCAGGATTAATTGTACAGCCAGTTTTCACTCTTGATATTTATGAAATAAACCAAATTGTTAAATCCATTCAAAAACAGCAAACAATCCATTCTGTTATAGTCCTGGACAATAATAAACGTACCTTGGCATCAAGTCACCCACAACAATATCAATTGGGTCTGATTATCGATCAATATCCTGACAAAATCGAAGAAATTCACCATAACTTGAGCAATAAAAACGGCCAATCGTTTCTTGAGGTAATTGCACCTATTCAGACACAATATGAATATTTTGGTACGCTTATTCTCAACTTTCCAACCCAAGGTATTGATGCCGATACCCACGACCTTGATAATGACATAGCTGTCTTATTCAAAAAAGCAATCCAGAATAACTTATATACCTTGATATCCTATAGTATTATCATTGTACTGCTTGGCCTTTTCGCCGCTTATATTATCGCCAGGCAGACCACCAGGCCAATACTCAGCCTGGTAAAAGAGACCGAGAAATTACGGGTGGGAAATTTCAATGTTGAGCTTGAAACAGCGCGAAAAGACGAGATTGGTGCGTTAAACAAGGCCTTTATTTTAATGAGCGCTGAGTTGGTTAAACGCCAAGCTAGTCTGGAAAAGGCCAAGGAAGAGCTTGAATCAAGAGTTGAACATCGGACTGCTGAGTTAATTCACACTAATGAAAAACTACATCTGGAGATTAAAGAGCATAATCAATCGCAGCAAGCCCGACTCGAACTTGAAAAGAGGCTCCAACAATCACAAAAAATGGAAGCATTGGGTACCCTCGCTGGAGGAGTCGCCCATGATCTTAACAATATTCTCACAGGAATTGTAGGCTATCCGGAAATGGTTTTGCTGGAACTACCACAAAACAGCCCATTGCGTTCCATGGTTGAGACCATGCAGTCCACCGGCGAAAAAGCATCAGCAATTGTTCAAGATCTCCTGACGTTAGCCAGACGGGGCGTCATGCAGTTTAAGACTGTTAACCTTAATGAAATACTTGATAGCCTGCTCACCAGTCCAGAATGGAAAAAAATGGTGCAGGAACACCCCAATATTGCTGTAAAGATCTCTCTTGCACCAGATCTTAAAAATGTATCTGGCTCAACTGTGCATCTTTTCAAATCGATAATGAACCTGCTTACCAATGCAATTGAGGCTATAGCTGACACTGGTAGTATCACAATCTTAACGGCAAATATCCACCTTTCTGAACCCCGTTATGGTGACATCGAAATCAAGCGTGGTTCATATGCAGTATTGAAGATTTCCGATACAGGTACGGGCATTGCCGAATCTGATCTGCCCAAGATATTTGAACCATTTTTTTCCCAAAAAGAGATCGGCCGCAGTGGTACCGGCCTTGGAATGGCTGTAGTGTGGGGTACCTTGCAGGATCATAATGGATATATCGACATCCAGACCACAGTAGGCAAGGGAACCACCTTCTCCCTATTTTTCCCAGTCTCTTCGGATAAAAAGATAGTAGAGGACGTTCAACCATCACTAGATAATCTCCAGGGTATAGGGCAGCTGTTAGTCGTTGATGATGATGAGGTACAAAGAGAGATTGCCAAAGGTTTGCTGGTCAAACTCGGGTATGATATTACTCTGGTAAAAAGTGGCGAAGAAGCTTTAGAGAAAACCAAAGATAACGAATATGATCTCATCGTACTTGATATGATTATGGGAAAGGGTATGGACGGTCTGGAAACCTATAAAAAAATATGCCAACAACATCCAGGTCAGAAAGCCATCATAACCAGCGGTTTCTCAGAATCTACACGTGTTAAGGAAGCTCAGGAACTCGGTGCAGGTAAATATATAAAGAAACCTTACCAACTCATCTCTCTGGCTCAGGCTGTCAAGGATGAACTAATAACATGAAACCCAGTAAATGCACCACATATACCAATATACAGGAGTTTACCTCATTTACAGGTAATTGAAACTGTCCCGCTTTTGACCTCACCCTCTTGGGGAATTATTGTAATAATATAATAGAGCTTTTGGTAAATAGTGGGTTTTCTCTCAGAATCAAGGTCTGCGATAAATTTCACCGCAGGCGCCCTGAAAGAAGTGTGCTTGAGGTGCGTACTCTTAAAAAATTAAGAGTATAACGCAGAGTATGACCGAAAAAGCCATTTT
>CAZWVC010000128.1:0-10944 GCA_964637245.1 uncultured Desulfocapsaceae bacterium | reverse complement strand
GGCGGGTCTTAGATGTGCTAAAGGATGGTGAATTTACCTACGCGATGGATGGTGGAAACAGGATAATTGTGAAAATCACAGTTGATAAGCAAAAGCGACAGGCAACTATTGATTTTACTGGTACCTCACCACAGGATAGGGGCAACTACAATGCTCCGTCGGCTGTCTGTAAAGCTGCAGTGCTGTATGTTTTTCGAACCTTGGTTGATGATGAGATTCCACTTAATGAAGGTTGCCTTAAGCCGCTTAGCATCATTATTCCTGAGGGCAGCATGATATGCCCAAAGTATCCGGCAGCTGTTATTTCAGGTAACACCGAGGTTTCCCAGGCCATCACCGATTGCCTTTTCGGTGCACTTGGTGTACTTGCCTCATCCCAGGGGACAATGAATAATTTCGTCTATGGAAATGATAGGTATCAGAACTATGAAACTATCTGCGGTGGTACAGGTGCTGGACCGGATCATCCTGGAACAAGTGGGGTACACTCACATATGACTAACACCAGAATGACCGATCCCGAGGTAGTTGAGTGGCGTTTTCCCATACGGGTTGAATCGTTCAGCATACGGGAAGGATCCGGTGGCGATGGTAAATTCAAGGGTGGGGGTGGGGTTATCAGAAAAATGTTATTTCTGCAACCCATGACGGCAACTGTACTTTCCTCTCACCGAGAAACAGAACCCTATGGCTTGCAGGGAGGTAAGGCTGGGAAATGTGGGGAAAACTCAATTATCCGTAAGAATGGAGAGGCTATCAAACTCAAAGGCAACGATGAGATTGAGATGGGTGAGGGTGATCTATTTATTATTAAAACACCTGGCGGTGGAGGTTTTGGTAACCCGGAATAAAGAGGGATAATTGCTCAGATTTATAGAATATGCGATAGTAAATAAAGGTTTATATTCTTTAACATATGCGGTAGATGAAATGAATTGATGCACTGGAGTAAATTAAATCAGATCATTATTTAAAAGCGAGCAATACATGCATTATCTGGAAATTCAAAATGGTAAATATCAAACATCTCCTGCCAACATATCTCTGCTTTCCAGGATTTTACCTTCTTTGATGTTTTATCCACAGTTCTTAGGTGTGGTACTGAGGGCCGGCATAAGGGCAAAACGTGGAGCATATCCTGATGAGGTCTGGGTCCAGGACAGTTTGCGAGTGCTGGAACTTCTTGAAGGCGTGGGAGTGAAAATAAGCCTTAATGGCCTTGAAAACCTGGAGAAACTTGACAGACCTTGTGTGTTTATTGGCAATCATATGTCAATGATGGAAACCGTTATCCTGCCAGTGATAATTATGCCCTACACCAAGGTGACCTATGTGGTGAAAGATAGTCTGCTGACCTATCCGGTTTTTAAGCATATTATGATATCCCGAAAACCAGTGGCAGTCACCCGGACAAACCCACGCCAGGACCTGAAAACGGTTATGTCAGAGGGTGTTGATCGGTTGAAGGGGGGAACAGCGGTTATCGTATTTCCTCAGACAACCCGTTCCACCGATTTTGATCCAGCGCAGTTCGGCAGCATTGGCATAAAACTCGCCAAAAAGGCCAATGTTCCAGTCATCCCTCTGGCTCTGAAAACCGATGCCTGGCAAAATGGTAAATATTCCAAAGATTTTGGCAGAATCTACCCTGAAATCCCTGTCCGCATAGCCTTTGGCGAAGCAATACACATCAGCGGCAAAGGCACTGAGGAGCATGATCAGGTAATTGACTTTATCGGGAATAAACTTCAGGATTGGTAATAGGACAAGCGGAGCACTAATATTTGTGCTCCACCGATACTTAAGAGCAGAATGGGGAGATACTATTTAAGCTCATTGAGATCCTCATCTCCTACTTCATCCTCATCTTCAATATACTCTTCACGTTCTTCTTCCTCAGTTTCGGTCTCATTTTCCTTCTCTTCCTCCTCTTCTACTTCTTCTACAGGATTGTTTTCTTTTTCCTGTTGGAGTCGAACAGCTTTTGGAATTTTAGACTCGGGAAGAATGAGTTCAGTGATTTTTTCGATTTCCGCTTGAATCTCAGGATCGGCAAGACAAAGATCGCAGGTAGCGACATGATCTTTAATAAATTGAATCATTCTGGCCGGGGCCATGGTCTCATCCTTGACGTGGAGATACCAGTTCTTTGCTAAAATAATGAGTCTTTCGCACTGCATAGCAATTATTATTCTGTGATTGTAGTTTTGAAGTTAGCAATTAAACAGTTAATTTTACCAATTAAACAAGAGCAAATATTAACCATTTGCTTAAATTTTGTTATACCAAATTGGATACTATAATAAAAAGTTGTTTTCTAGGTCAATACCTAATAATATAGTTTGCTCTAAACTTGACCCGGAAGTGGATAGGGCACTGGTGGCTCTCCCGGACTTCAAATCCGGTGTGGCGGGTTAATAGCCTGTCAGGTGGGTTCGATTCCCATGCACTTCCGCCATTTCTTGTTGTTTCTTGGTTTTTATCCTTTTCCATCCTGTTGGTGTGAAATTTCTCAATTTTTCAATTACTTTATTTTACGAGTATTATCGTTATAGCTATTCCTTAAACGGAATTTTTGTGATTTCAACCAAAGAACTAAAATAATCTGAACGCAATTATGTTGCACTGTCCTCAACTCCTGCTTGCAGGTGGAACCGGCAGAAATGTCGGAAAAACTGAATTTACATGTAGGCTGATAGCAAAAATTGCTGCGGCGCAAAAAATATACGCGCTTAAGATTTCCGCGATGTTTCCCGATGAGCAGATCTTTCATGGTAATCATGAACAGTCACTATCTGGCTTACACATCTTTGAAGAACACCGGCAGGATAGCAGCAAAGATACTTCAAGAATGCTGAGGGCCGGGGCAGAGCGAGTTTTTTATTTGCAAAGTGAAGGCAGTCGTATTCTCAAAGGCTTTAATAAAATCATGGAGAATGTACCTGCCGGAGCACCAGTAGTCTGTGAGTCCAACACCTTGAGTGATTATGTGCGGCCTGGCCTTTTTATCATGGTGACATCGCCTGAATCCGCAATAAAAGAGAGAGCGAAAGTTCAACTGGCGAAAGCTGATCTGGTAATTGTTTCCGATGGTCGCTCAGGCTTCCAGGAATTGGAAGCATTGCACTTTGTTAAAGAAAGCGGCTGGCAGCGATTCTAACTGGTAATTCGCTATGTAAAAAGATTTATTTATCCGCCTGCTAGCCTGGATATATACATAAAATATCCAGGCTAAAAGAGAAAAACCTCTATCAGGCTCCCCGGATCCAGCGTCTCGCCCGGTTGCAGAATAATGTAACCGTCAGCATGGACTATAGTGCTCAGCATGTGTGAGCCCTGTTGTACCATCTCTTTTATTTCTGCAATCTCATTGGGCTTGTCTTCAATCGTGACGCGGATAAAATTGGTACGTTTACCTTTATTGGTGACATGCTCAAGTGTCTTTGCGGTCATCGATTTGAAGATTGAGTCTGTTCCCTGGAGTTTAGCTAACACTGGTCGTACATAATTACTGAAACACATAAAAGCTGAAACCGGATTACCGGGGAGGCCAAAAAGCAGGGTATTTCTTTGTTTACCGACAAAAAGAGGTTTTCCTGGCTTTTGCCGTATTTTCCAAAACAATTCCTTAAACCCAGCTGCCTGCGCGGCTTCTTTCACATGGTCGTGCCTGCCAACCGAGACGCCACCTGAACAGAGGATGATATCATCATTACGTTTAACGGCTGAGTTGATGGCCTCAATGGTACTCTCAAGATTATCTTCAACCTGGGCACTTACGCTAAGTTTTGCACTGGCCTCGGTAACACCGCTTTCAAGCATGATGGTGTTTGAATCCCGAATCTGATGCGGCAGTATGCTGCTGTCATAGGGCTGGGCTAGCTCTGTTCCAGTAACCAACAGTGAAACGGTGGGCTGATCATAGACAGGAACCTGATAAATACCAACAGCCGCAAGCAACGCCAGTTCACGACTTCCCAGCCGTTGACGCTGATTGAAAAGAAGCGCACCCTTGGCAAATTCCTCTCCCGCCAGGCGGACATCGAGCCCCAGTGATGGTGATACCTGAATT
Source organism: uncultured Desulfocapsaceae bacterium (assembly GCA_964637245.1). GTDB lineage: Bacteria > Desulfobacterota > Desulfobulbia > Desulfobulbales > Desulfocapsaceae > Desulfopila_A. Next base: position 6,872 of record CAZWVC010000128.1, on the reverse strand, counting down.
TTCACCTGCTGACCATGCTCAATTGCGTCTTCAATTCTGACAACTGTATCCGCTCCTGCCGGCAGCATTGCCCCGGTGCTAATCCTTACGGCTGTATCGGCAGCTACACTGCCTTCGAAGGGTATACCAGCCTGACTCTCTCCTATAATTTCCAGATTTACAGGTGTTGCCGCACTTGCTGTGGTACAATCATGCCAGCGAATCGCATATCCATCCATGGCTGAATTTGTATAACGTGGTGAGGGTTCCGGAGCTAAAATATCCTCTCCCAGGTAACGGTTATAGGATTCATTGAGTGGGAGCTTGATGATTCGAGGTGGAGGAACATTTTCCTCGAGGATCTGGAGAGCTTCTTTTACTGATATCATCTCATTTTCCTCAACTGAATATTGAGATTTGCGGTTATACCCGCCATTCATGCAGTTATTACGACAGGACAATAACCGAAAAAGTTATATCACTTTGATGTATACATCTCACCTATTTCTCTATTAATACCAACTTGTAAAATTGAAGACAACCTTTGAAGAGCAGCGGTATTTCTTTCTAGCGGTTTGCATTGCTCCATTTACCTCTCCACCTTGACAATAATCAAGCAGTAAACCAAAAAAAAATTCTGGTGGCCCAGCTGACCTCAAGGTATGATGTCAGCTAAATTACATAATCAATCATGAATAATGCTTTATGGAGAGTTTCTAACTATGGAGCTTTTACGATATACCCTTTGTGGTATTCTCTTTTTCTTTCCTGCCCTTGGTTGCGCCCAGAAAGAGGTGATCAATAAAGATGTTACAGAGATGGCTCGGCAATCAAGCAAGATTGAACAGCTCGTCGCCGAAAAAAGTAAGAAAAAGTATGAATTCATCGAAATTGCCGGTGAGATTTATCCTGTTCCCAAACCGTGGCTTGGCAGAAAGATACTCGATGTTCCCCCTAAACTTACAGAATTAAAGCAGATACCTGTTATTTTCACGTATAACAAGACAAAGCTGTATTTAGAGAAGAATGCCTGTGACGCTTTTGTGGTAATGGCTGAGAAGGCGCTTGAAAATGATATTCACCTTCTCGCTCATTCAGGATATCGCAGTGTTCGATATCAGCGAAAAATATTTAGCAACCTGATGGCTCAGGGGAGAACCTGGGAAGATTTAATACGTTACGTCGCCCCACCAGGATACTCTGAGCACATGCTTGGTCGTGCAGTTGATCTTTACCCGAGTAATTGGAGGTTTGCAGAATCTCCAGAATATCAGTGGTTACAGGAGAATGGTTTACGGTTTGGTTTTGTCGAAACCTATCCGGAAATCAGCGATGTTGGCTTTCCCTGGGAATCCTGGCACTGGAACTATGCGGACGGCTCAGAGAATATTGCGGAGAAAAATATAACTACCCAGTAGCGACAGTGAGAGGAAAAAGATTTTGCGAAAGTGGTGTTCTGATATGGTTTTACGAACCAGCTGACCTACAGCCATTCCAGCAAAAGAAGGGACGATGGCGATAGCCGAAAGCCTTAGAAACTGGCCGCTGAGTAAATCATTATTGAATAGACCGGAGCCGAGTGCTGTGGTGGAGACAAGAAAGAGGATTCCCATTGCCTGGATCATACTATCCCTTCCCATTTGCAGGCTTTGAAGATAAAGCACACCTGGTACCACAAAAGTTCCAGTAAGGCCTGTTATTATTCCATTGATACACCCCACCGAGGGAGTCAGCCAGCGCTCATGTCTACTGGTGGAAACGATTGTAGGGGAAGTCATACCAATAATGGCATAACTCAGCACGACAAGACCAAGAAGACAAGATAAAAGTCTACTGTTGATGGCTGCGACAAAGGCTGTCGTTACCCAGATAGAAAGGGTTGCTGCAAGCAGCAGCGGCCAGATTCTGCGCAGAATTACTGCAAAATTGCCACCGCTTATTGCCTGCCAGATGTTGGTAAGAAAACAGGGAAGCAGCATGATTGCCATGGCATCACGCACACCGATTGTGAGCGATAGCATGGCAAGAATAATGGTTGGAAAACCGAGCCCAATAAGTCCCTTCACCGCTCCTGCTATAAAGAAACTTGTTAAAATGAATATGTAATTATCTGAAGGTGGCATTTAGCCCGGATATTTCATGAAAAATGCAATGTGTGTAGAAAAAACTATTTTATTTCGGTATATTACGAGTATCGCAAGGGCAATCTCTGGCGGTACACAATGCATTGTTCGCTATTGACAGCATTATTCACCCTACAGATTGGTATAATATCCGAGTTAGTTCGGTTTTTTATCCTGCTGCAGTACTTTGTCCAATCTGAGTTTTTCTTCATCACTCAACGAGGACACATAAGATTTCCAGCCAGGGCACCACCCTATATGCCATTTCCAGATCCTACCTAAAATCGACCGAGGTTTCTGTTGAAACTTTGCTCTAAACGTACACTTCTCACAATTGTGTTTTTTCATTTAACACCTCTACGATCAGTTTTTAACGTTTTTTCAAGTTCTGATTTCTGAGGATATACACGAGCATGATAAAAAGAAGAAAATCAACAATGGTTGCGATCATATATACTGAAAAGTCAATGATAACGAATAAAGAAGGACTACTCTCTTTGAGGCCTCCTAATTTAAAATGGGAAATGAGAAGAAGCATCTCTGAGAATAGCGCCATTACCAATATGGGTGCAGAGCTAAGTAGGTTGCGGAAGAAAAACTGGATGCCAAACGAAATTGAGTCGAGAATCGTGCCAGAAATATAGAAACTTGGGATGACATAAATAAACAATAGGCTGAACAATAAAATTGTCAGCATCACATAGGCAACATTTCCCTCAGTATTCGCTGAGGACATTATCAGTGCGGTGGTAGAAATAATGGGGATATACATGCAGAATAACAGAAGGAGGTATCCAGCGACATATGTTCTGAAAATGTTCACTATTGAGCTGTATTTTTCCTCGACGATCTCATAATACATTCCATAGATAACAGGCATAATGAATATGGCCGAGATAACCGTAAAACTGCTGACTAAGCTGGCAATAGAGTTTTCCGGGAAATACACGGTGAGCCCGTTGAGCAAACCTATACAACTAAGAAAAATAAGTATTACCGGTTGACTACGGACAATATAGATTGCATAAAGCAGATAAGTTTTGAGATGTAATGATTCCATATTCTGTTGTTGGACAATGTATCTTCTGTCTGCCGTTTCTATTCTTTATTTCTCCATCTTTATTCCTGGGATGAGATGGCCAGACGAAGGCCTAGACCTAGGAGAACAGTTCCACTGATACGGTTGAAAAGTAAAATGGTTTGTGGATGGGATCTCAACCAGGTAGACAATAATCCTGCACAGTATCCCAGTGGTGCTTTAATAAAAAATGTCAAGATGGCAAAAGCAGAGCCAAGGATAAACAATTGCATTGCGTGATTATCTGAATGAGTCGGTAAAAACTGAGGAAGAAAAGCAAAATAAAAGATAGTAATCTTGGGATTAGAGATATTAGAGATCATTCCTTGATAAAACAGTTTTCGGGTTGGACCATTACTCTTGTTTGAAAGAACCATTTGATCTTGTGTTGAAGTAATCATCTTAATACCAAGATATACCAGATATGCAGCTCCCACTAGCTTAATCAGAGTGAATAGTAGAAGCGAAGAACTTAGTAGTGCGCCAAGCCCGAAGGTAGCCAGCAGGGTATGTCCCATCAAACCTGTACTTACTCCTGCGGCAGTGGATATCCCTGCTTTGGGACCACCGGCTATTGAGCGGGACATCACCAATACCATATCTTGGCCAGGAGTGATGATAACAAACAGAGAGGTGATTATGAAGAACAGGGAGAAGGTTTCAAACATGACTTTCGGCCTTTTACACTCGTAGATTGATAAAATAGATAACTGATCCTTTTGCAAAATTAGGGTTTTCCTTCAGAGTTAAGTCATGCGATAAACTTAACCACAGGAATATACTTAATATCGGAGTCGAAGTTTATGCCCAGTAGTTAAGGGTGCTTACCTCCGAGGATAAAATTTTGAGCATAACGCATAGTCAGGATGAAAAGTCAGTTTTGCAAGAGGCTCAACTTAAATTAATTTTTACACTAATTTAAATTTGCTCTACTTTCTAGTACGAAATCGTAAGAACATTTTTTGTTGCGTCATATTAATGGGTTAAAAGGATCATTTTTTACGGATTAACAATTCAGAGAATAATTGGTCGCCAAGTTTCAATCGAGATCGGCAGTCATGACCAAATATCGAGGCTCAAAGCCAAAATTTTCATAAAACGGAATTACATCTTCATTTCCATGCGCAATTGAGACAGTCAGTTGGCTTGCCCCATTGTCCTTGAACCAATGCAGGGCTTTCTTCACCAAACGGCTACCCAAACCAGAGATTCTGAGCTTTTCATCAATATAGAGGGAGTCTATTTCACCAACATCATCTTTGAGAGAGCATAAGCAGTAGCCAACTCTTTTTTTATCTGTGACTGCACAAAAAATCTTAATGTCATCCTTAGATTCCAGCAGTTGCATCCTGTCGGTGAATGAAAAACTGGAAAAGTGTTCTTTAAAAAATATGCTGCGTCTGGTGTGCAGCGAATTGAGTTTTTGCCAGAGAGGTTCAATCAGATCTATTTGGGCCAGGGAAATCTCTTCAAAGGAGTACTTGTTTTCTTTAGAACTATTGGGACTTATGCTCATTGTTATCTTTGCACCCTATGATTGTGAAGTAAAATCAATGCTTCAGTAAATATTCAAGGTAGGGGGTTGTCCGTCCCTGGATGCTCGAGGGAAATTCTTTAATATATTGGCAACCCATTTTAAGATAAAATGGCTGAGCATAGGGATCTGCAAGAATTCGTAGCTTAGAGTATTTCTGAGAGGCAGAGTGCGTAACGCAATGATTGAACAACTGGCGACCTATGCCTTGGCCAATTTTCCCCGGGATGATAAACATATGTTCCAGCCATAAACCAGCAGCTATTTCGATGGAGTTGATTGCCTGTGTTTCCAGGAGCTCAACCAATGAATAGTACCCTGCTATTCCGTCATCTGAATCGTAAACGAAAACTTCGTTGGCTTCTATGTATTCTGCAGAAACCGTGAGCTCGGTCTCCCATATTTCAAAATAAACCTCAGGGTAATGCCAGTACTTTTTCGAAGCAAATGAAATTTCAGTGAGAATGTTCGAATCTGCTCTGACTGCCGGTCGTATCAAAAGAGTACTCCAAAATCTCAGAAAATAGCAGCCGCACGGACAGGTGAACCGTCTGCTTCGGCTATTTTAAGCGGTAGACAGGAAAAAAGAAATTTCTGTTCCACCACTCTCTCAAGATCAGTAAGGTTTTCAATAACAAGCATTTGTTTAAGTAATGTTCTATGCACAGGAAATTCCGCCGAGTCTTCATGGTCGGCCGAGATTGTATCGAAACCAATTCCTTTCAAATTATATTCACAGAGAAATTCTGCTGCTGACGAAGTGAGAACAGGGTAGCCTTCAAAATATTGCTTTTTTCCCCAATACTTGCTCCACCCAGTTGCAAAAAGGACAAAATCCAGCTGATGAAGATCTTCCTGAAATGGAAGAAGAAAATGAACATCAATTTCTGGCTGATCAACGGCAATACACAATGCTTGACCAATAAAAAAATCAAGTGCTAGTTCATCGAGTTGCGGTTTCTCCGCCAGTATATGTGCCGGAGCGTCAATATGGGTGCCGGTATGGCTATAGAGGGAAATCTTTTTCTCGGCAAAACCGTGTTCTGCAATTGTATTTGCCTGGATAAATGTCGGTTGTTCCGTACCTGGATAAACAGGCATATTTTCTGTGATAGTGTGAGAGAGGTCTATAATCTTCATTTTTTATCTAGTATTGTCAGCTACATGAAAAGTTACAGAAATAGCAACCTTGTTATTCAGACTTCTCTTAACAGGACAGAGAGAGATCGCTTTTTCAAGCTGTAGGCTGAGTTTTTCTGAGGGCTGAACAGGAAGAAAAAGCTGCATATTAATCGCCTTTAATTGTTTGGGTTGATGATTGAGTTCTTTGGTGACCGACAATGCTATTTCTTCCAATCTATAGTCATTTCGTCGCAGTATATCTTCAATGGTTGAAAGATAGCATGAACCAACAGCCGCGGCAACCAGGTCAGTTGAGGAAAATGATCTGCCATTTCCGCCATATTCAGGAGGGAGATCTGTGATAATTTCAGTTTTATTGAGTTGGTGGACAATCCTGCAACGTCCCTTTTCCGCATAGCCAAAATGATATTTAGACATCTTCTTCCCTCTCTATTATTACCATAATTGGCTTGATATGTTGAACACCACATTGCAGTCTCTAATGGTTTATCCGTGCCGGGTGCTGTTCAACAATATCTGCCACAAATATCTCTCTTTCAAATGACCGCTGAATAATTAACTCTTTCGAGTCTGATCTACCTCAGGTTGCTGTTGGTAGCAACATACATTCAATGCAAAGGTGAGATCATTTCCCACATTTCCTCATGTCATGGCAGGGTTGTTGATATCCTGCAATATGTATGACTATCCTTGGAATTCTTCCGGCGGGATCTATGAAAATATATGTCACCGGAGTAAACTGGCTAAAGTCAGGTCTGGAGATGCTTGGTATCGGTTTCTTTATTCCAGGTGCAGGTATCTAACCTGAATATTTCATGAAAAACTTTTTGAAAAGTAAATATTGGTAGTAGTTTAGAATGATTATTTTTGAAATCAACCCTTAATTTTTTGGAACAGTTTGTACTTTTGATGATTGTTGCTTTTTGAAAGTTTTTCACCCTTCGGGTGAGTCGATGCGGCCCACTATCGAAGTCTCACTGCGTTCGCTTATCTCCACGTCGCCTGTATGATTTTC
>CAZWVC010000127.1:0-11053 GCA_964637245.1 uncultured Desulfocapsaceae bacterium | reverse complement strand
GTTCAGTCGGTGCTGCTCTTAAACCTTTATTGTATTCCTGCCACAAATATCCATGACTCATACCATGATCAATAATATACCAAGGAAAATAACTTTCAGCAGTTGAACCACAAAGAATGAACTGTTCAGTGGAGAGATTATGGTTTTTCATACTCTTTTTCCATGGAGTGTTGTTCACCACCATATCGTAGAGAATGTCTGCAATACGCCTGTCACCACGCGACAGCAAGGCTTGAAACATGGCATTATCAGGCTTATCAGCTTGAAAATGTACATTAGAATATCGCTTCACTCCTTTTTTAAGATATAAAATCTTCTCTTTAAGTTGGGCTAGTGCTTTATGAACAGGGAAAGCCTCCCCATCTTCTAATTTTTTACTCATCCCAAAAGGATGATACTGAAATGGTGTCCAGGGTTTAGGAACGAAGCAGTTTACCGACAACAATATCTCGGTTAGTCTACCACGTTTTTTACCTATAGGGTCAATTTCACCTTTAATTATGCCTATAAGGTCAATGAGTTCCTGGAGGTCCTCACATGTTTCAGTTGGAAGGCCAACCATCACATACAGCTTGAGTTTGAATATTCCAGCCTCAACCAGCCTTCGTGCCCCTAGAACCAGATCTTTTTGGTCAAGCCCCTTATTAATGACCGAGCGCAATCTCTCAGATGAGCCATCAGGTGCGATGGCAACACTTTTAAGTTCAGACTGGCTCAGGAGATGAAGGAGTTTGTCGTTTATTCTATCTGCCCGTAGAGAAGAAAAAGAGAGGGCACAGCCACTATTCAATAAATACGATGATATCCCATCGAGTGTATGGTTCTTGGCCATCTCCATCCCCAGTAAACCAATTCTCCGCACCTCATCTCCTCTTTCACTCAAACCTTGGACTACTGCATCTGCATCCCATAGGCGTGGAGGTCGATAAATAAAGCCAGCGGCACAGAATCTACAGCCTCGTGAGCACCCCCTTCCGAGTTCAGTCAAATAGAGATCGGAAAATTCTGCCACCGGGCTCAGCAGTTCAGAATGGCCTGCTTTCTCGCAGTTCAAATGACTTATGCGTTGTATTCGTGAGGGTATCTCAGATTGTGTGGTTATTCCCCTTAATCTTCGATTTTCGTCGTATTCCGGGTGATACAAAGAGGGTATATATACTCCCGTAAAATTCCTGCAGATTTTTAAAAGCAGTTCCTTACGCGACAATTCTTGCGTGTTACCCAGAAGAAAATCGACCAATCCGGGTATAATCGGTTCAGCTTCCCCAATTACCATAAAATCTGCAAATGGTGCGATCGGCTCTGGATTCATGAATGTGGCAACACCACCAAATCCAATTAGAGGGAATGATTTTAACGTAGAATGCCTTTTGCTGGCGTAAGGTTCTATACCGCCTGAGAGAAGAAGTTTAACCAGGTTTAAATAATCGTGCTCGAAACTTAAGGAGAAAAAGATTAGGGGAAAATCTCGTAATGGCCTGCCCGATTCCAGGGAGAGAAGGCTTTGATCACCTTCAGGATAGAAAAAACGTTCACAAACCGTGTCATTTCTCTCATTGAGAAGAGTATATACCAGTTGAAAGCCGAGACTTGACATACCCACGGCATAGGTATTGGGATAGACAAGAGCAATCGGGTGTTTGTCTTTCCATTTCTTTAAAAAGGTACCCCTTTCAACCTCCAGTCTTTGAAGACGCGTTATTGGATGGCTCTCAGTTTTTTTCTTCAGACCTACCTTGCCTCTCAGCTCAACTCGATAACAGTAGTGGAAAATTAATTGGCTTTCTTACGCAGATACGTTGGGGTTTCCAGGTACTCATCATTCCAATTGTCCGGTTCACCGTTCTCGGGAGTTTTTCCTAAATTCTCAAATCCGTCAAAGTTTGAATTCGGCAGAATTGTACCACTTGGCTTTGGATTCTTCTGAGCAAGTTGAACCTTCAATGGTTCTCTATCCTGTTTTTGCAGCTTGGGTAAATCCTCTACCTGGGCAATGGTTTTTCCCTGGTTCATAGTAGAACCAACTCCAGTTGCAATAACAGTAACATGAAGTTCATCACCTAGATTATCATCATAAAGAGCACCGATCACTACCCGGGCATCATCATCAACTTTTTCCTGAATGAGCGCTGATGCCTCCATAAATTCAGCCATCGCAAAACTTTCTTCGGCAGCTGAAATGTTAATCAAGAGTCCTCGCGCTCCATCTATACCAACGTCCTCTAACAACTGGTTGTCGACAGCTCGTCGAGCGGCCTCTTGAGCTCTATTTTCGCCCACCGCTGCTCCAGATCCCATGACAGCAGGACCAACCTCACGCATAACCGTTCGCAGATCGGCGAAGTCGGCATTGATCAGTCCCGGTACATTAATAAGATCAGTTATCCCTTTAACTGCCTGAAGCAGTACATTATCCGCCTGTGCAAGCATATCTGACAGCTTTGAGTTTTTCTGCATTACCGTCAAAAGTCGATCATTTGGCACAGTAATAATTGTATCAGCATACTTTTGCAGCTCATCCCAACCCTCATCAGCATTACGCATTCGATTTTTGCCTTCAAAAGCAAAAGGCTTGGTTACCACGGCGACGGTAAGTGCACCGAGATCTTTGCCGATTTTTGCTACAACTGGAGCAGCTCCCGTACCAGTACCGCCACCAAGACCAGCGGTTACAAAAATCATATCACTGCCTTTGAGGCAATTTTTGAGTTCCTCAATGGACTCATGCGCCGACTGCATTCCAATTTCAGGGTCCGCACCTGCCCCCAGACCTTTGGTTATACTTGGTCCAAGTTGCAAACATATATCGGCTTTGGATTGGTTGAGCGCCTGCTTATCGGTGTTGGCAACAATAAACTCTACACCCATTAGTCTATTGGAAACCATGGTGTTGATTGCGTTTCCGCCACCGCCACCTACTCCAATTACCTTGACCTTTGCGACACTTTCTGATTCAGCCATTCTAAACGGCATGACATCCCCCTTACCCCTGCTATATACGGTTACCTGGAATAGATATAATTTTCCTACTCCAGACTTCCGGCAATATATCATCTGCCGGACAACACATAAACAATAAATATGTAAATCACATGATTTTTTTCATCCATCCTTTGACCTTTCCAACCATTGAAGATTCACCCTGCTGCTGATTGAAATGGTTTTTTCTAGCCTGTAATACAAGCCCTACACCGGTGGTACATCTTGGGGTATTTACTAGTTCTACAGCTCCCCTCACCCCAACGGGGTAACCAATTCTAACAGGCAGATCAAAAATCTGCTCAGAGAGTTCAACTATGTTTGCCAATAGCGCGGTCCCACCTGTGATCACGATGCCGCCATTTATCCTATTCTTCAGCCCAGAAGCATTGAGTTCTCGGTTAACTACTTCGAGAATTTCTGCCATCCTGGCCTGGATAATATCAACTAACACCTTTTGCGTTATTTTCCTGGGATCACGATCTCCCACGGTCGGCACATCAACGACAAGATTAGGTTTTATAAAGGAGGATATTGCACTGCCATAATCTTCCTTGAGCCTTTCGGCCTCCTGCAGCGGGGTGCGGAGCCCCATTGACAGGTCATTAGTAAGATTATGACCACCAAGACCGATTTCGCAAGTATGGCGAATAGTACCTTCGCAGAATACTGCTAAATCAGTGGTTCCTCCGCCTATATCAAGCAATGCTACCCCAAGTTCCATTTCATCATCACTCAGTACCGCATCCGCAGAAGCAATTGATTCAAGTACGAGATCTGCTACATCTAAGCCTGCCTTATTACAGCAGGTTACCAGGTTATGCACTGCCCCCATATCCGCAGTTACAATATGAACGTTAGTAACTAATCTAACTCCGGTCATTCCTAACGGGTTCTGGATTCCAGTGTGGTCATCCACCATATACTCTTGTGGTAATACATGAATCACCTGCTGATTTGCTGATATCTTCACGGTACGTGCGGCCGTGATGACATCATCGATATCAGATTTTTTTATTTCTCTACCATTTATTGCTAAAATTCCCGGACTGTTAAAGCCCTTGATATGATTACCTGCAATACCAACGTGAACAGAATGAAGATCACAGCCTGCCATATCCTCAGCAATACGCACAGCTTCCTGGATAGATTTAACCGTACTTTCAATATTGACAACTACCCCTTTTTTCATGCCAAGCGACGGGGCTATTCCAACACCAATAATTTCCATGGCATTCTCAAATGCCTCGCCCACGACACAACATACCTTGGTAGTACCAATATCCAATCCAACGATGAGTTCACCGCGTTCCTTGTTCACTTCATTCTTTTCAACATCTAGAGTCTGATTTATTTGATTTTCTTCCATTCCTCTCAACCTGACTTTGACTGCGCTACAAGTACCTTATTATTCATATAATCCATGCGAATGTATTCCACTTGACTAATATCGAAATTCTTTTTTTGTTTCTTATACAAGACAGCGAGAACATTACGCAACTGTTTATACTTCTTTTTCACTTCACCACTACCAAAATATATAGGAAAGGGAAAATCAACAAGACGAATTACCATTCCTTCAATACTATCAAAATGAATTTCAGAAACTGATTGGGCAGGCAGATTAGGATTATTTTGGGCAATTAGTTGTATAAATTCTGCGGCATCCTGCAAAGCCTGCTCTTTTTGCTTTTCCAGAATACTAGCCAACCCGGTTATAACAGGAAAATCTAATTCTTCCCCTGGATTAACTGGAGCGATGATATCACCCTGTCGATTGATATAGTACATTCTGCCATTATCAGTCTCCCCTTTCACCAGCAATGCAGCAGGGTTATGTTCTTTGATTTCTATGCTAAGACCATCAGGCCAAATCCGTTTCACCCTGGCAACCTTAATCCAGGGGTGGGAAACGAGTTGAGATTCTGCTTTTTTCGGATTTAGTGCGATGAGACTTGAATTATAGTCAAAATTAGCAATCTTTTTAATTTCTGAAATCTTACTGACAGTACAACCATATACCCCGATTTCCTTTATTTTGAATAGTTCAAGAGATGAAGCATAATAAATTACCGGCTTTCTCAAACCAACAATTGTAACAGCAATAAGAACAATTACACCAAGTGTTTTAAGTAGTTTTATACCTATTTTTTTGCGTTTTTCTGATCTGGAAATATGACTTCTGGTTTTCCGGAGAATCACTAGTTTGGAAAAATTTTTTTCCAAATTAAAGGGGAGTTTGATTTTTTTTCTTTTTTTCTGACCGTAGCCCTCTAACTCACTTTTCCAAGATTTGGAAAAATCGTTTTTCTTTCTGATTCCTAGTAAATTCTTTATATTTCCAATGGTACTCTTCAGCGATATCATATGATTTGTACCTCCGGTTCGAGCTCAATACCGCTGTCTTCTTTCACTTTCTTCTGGATATACTTGATAAGTTCTAGAACTTCACTAGCCCTCGCTTTACCCCGATTAACTATAAAGTTTGCATGTTTTTCTGAAACCACAGCATCACCAATAGCCATCCCTTTTAAACCACTGGCGTCAATCAATTGCCCGGCACTTGTACCTTGAGGATTTTTAAAAATAGAACCTGCATTGGCTGTTCCAATTGGTTGTTTTTCCAAACGCTGTTCTCGGTAATCTGTACACCTAATGCGAATTTCCTCGGTATTACCCTTAACAAGCCTAAGTTTCACTGAAGTTACAATAATTGCCTCTACAGAAGGCAAATACATTTTCCGGTATTCAAAACGCATTTCATTCCTGGTGATTTGTTGTATTCCTTGAGATGTCATCACCGCAATACTCTCAACAATATCTCCGATTTCAACTCCCCAGGCTCCAGCATTCATTGCTGCTGCACCACCAACACTACCCGGTATGCCAATAGCAAATTCCAGCCCAGCAATACCTTTTTCCATGCAGAGGACTGACAGACGGGTGAGGCTGCAACCCGCACCTGCCTCAAGAAAAATTGCATCCGCGGACCTGCCTAGAGTATATTGTTTGAACTCACCTGCCAGGAGGATGGCAATACCAGAATAGCCTTGATCCCGGACAAGCAAATTTGTGCCTCTACCAATGATTCGGAAAGGTATGTTGTGAAGCTGTGCAAATTGCAGTACATCCTGCAACTCTTCTACATTTACTACAGCCGTCAGTGCCACAGCCGGACCACCAATGCGAAAGGAGGTATATTCTCGAAGCGAGCAATCCCACTTCACCGGTCTGCTCAGTAAATGTGTCAGTTCCTCTTTGAGCTCTTCCTTCATAACCTCAATACAAAGTTTTCTTTAAATGTTTGAGGAGTTCTTCCCCTGCAGTAACAATATTACCAGCTCCCAACGTTAAAAATAGATCCCCCTCCTGCAACATCCCCATAACATTCTTCGGTAAAGCCTCTACTTCATTTATATAGAGGGTATGGCGTTGACCATGCTGCTTGATTTCACTAAGCAGGTTTTCTGAAGTTATGCCATCAATAGGTTTTTCACTGGCAGCATAAATATCTGTCATAATCAAGTAGTCAGCTTGGTGAAAACACGTCAGGAAATCCCCATAGAGTGCTTTTGTCCTGGAATAACGATGAGGCTGAAAAGCGACAACTAGTCTTTTTTCAGGCCAGGCCTCTTTAATTGCCCCCAGTGTGGCCACAATTTCAGTGGGGTGATGGCCGTAGTCATCAACGATTGTTATACCAGCGGCTTTACCCTTGAACTGCATGCGTCGCTGCACCCCCTGATAACTCTGCAAAGCCTCACGAATCACAGCAAAAGGAATTTCAAGCTCAAGTCCAACACAGACTGCTGCCATTGCATTATAGACATGGTGCCTACCCGGAGGTGTTATATCAATCTCGCCCAGGACTTCACCACCGTACTTCACGGTGAAATGGACTCGCCCCTCTGAGAAATAGATCCCTTCTGCATGGATATCTGCCTGGCTTGTTAATCCGTAGCTCATCGTTCGTTTACCAATGCGGGGCAAAATCTCAGCAATATTCTTATCATCCAGGCAAAGAATTACAGCACCGTAAAAAGGGACCTTATCGATAAATTCAAGAAAAGATTGCTTTATGTGCTCCAAGTCCCGGTAATAATCAAGATGTTCAAGATCAATATTGGTGACCACTTCAATAACAGGAGCAAGCTTAAGAAATGAACCATCACTTTCATCAGCTTCAGCAACTAAAAACTCTCCTTCACCAAGTTTGGCATTTCCGCCTAGGCTATCCACCTTTCCACCGACAACTACTGTTGGATCGAGCTTGGCATGATAGAGCATCCAGCTTACCATGGAAGTCGTTGAAGTTTTGCCGTGGCTGCCGGCAATAGCAATACCAAACTTCTTAAGCCGCATTAACTCAGCCAACATTTCCGCCCGCTTGATTACCGGGATGGACTCTTCATGAGCAGCAATTACCTCAGGATTTTCCGGATCAATTGCCGAAGATGTAACGACCACATCTGCGCCATCAATAGACTCGCTTTGGTGGCCAATATAGATTTTGCCGCCAAGTTTTCCTAATTTATCTGTAATTCCTGATGATTTAAGGTCTGACCCCGAAACTATATAGCCGAGGTTAAGTAGTAATTCCGCAATACCACTCATCCCGATGCCGCCGATACCCACGAAGTGAATATGCTTTGTCTTTTTATACATGATTACCTGATCTATGCTGCTTTATTGGTAATACTCGCAAGGCAGACATTAACAATCTCTTTTGCAGCATGAGGTTTGCCAAGCTTTTTCATCCGTTCCGACATCTTTGGGATACGGTCAGTATCGATAATAAAGTCGTTGATCTGTTCTGCCAAAAGGGATCCTGTCAACTCATTTTCTAACATCTTTGTACATCCGCCACCGGCAACATAATATTCGGCATTCTTCTGCTGATGATCATCTGCCGCGGATGGATAAGGGATTAACACAGCTGGTTTTCCAAGTACTGCAAGTTCGGCAAGTGTGGTAGCACCAGCCCGTGATATCAGAAAATCTGCTTCCCGGTAGATGGCTGCCATATCGTGGAAAAAGGGTTCAACAATACTGTCAATTCCCTGAGCGCCATAGGCTTTTCTCACCATATCGCAATCATCATTCCCGGTTTGATGGATAATGCGTAAATCTCCAGTAACACCATGCTCACAGATTGCTTCGACAACTAATTCATTTATCTTATGAGCACCTTGACTACCACCGAGTACCAGCATTGTGATTATTTCCCTGCTGGAATTTTTATTATGTTTTTCTGCCAGTTCCAAAATAGCTTTGCGTACAGGGTTACCGGTAAGTATTGTTTTATCGGAAGAAAAATATCCGGCGCTTTGGGGCAGCGAAATGCATATTCTGTCTGCCATACCGCCTAACTTTCTATTAGCCAGGCCAGGTATAGAATTCTGCTCATGAATAATAGTTTTCTTGCCAAGTAGTTTGGCTGCAGCAATAACGGGACCGGTGACATATCCACCCACGCCTAGCACTACATCTGGCTGAAATGCAATGATCTTCATCATGGCTTGGATCAGCGATACTGGAATCACAATTAATGCTTTCAGCAAATCAAGTAGATTTTTGCCCTTGAGGCCAAAACTGATGATACTATCCACTTCATATCCATAGGCTGCAAGACTTGTACTATCTAGTTTACGCCGAGTACCTATAAACATGACTTTTGAACCCGGCATCATTGTACACATTTCTTCAGCTGCAGCAATTGCGGGAAAGAGATGACCGCCAGTTCCACCGCCTGTAAGTAGAAGGCGTATGTGCTTTTTCTCGCTACTTGGCATCATTTATCCCCAATCACCTGTTCGAGCCTGGTTTTGTGATGCAGTTGCTGTACGCTATCACTAAATGCTTTTCCCCGCTCACCGTAACTTGCAAACATATCAAAACTGGCACATGCAGGAGAGAGGAGGACGGTATCTCCCGGTAATGCAGCAAAACTTGCTTTCTCCACCGCATCATCCATGGACAAGGCAAATTCAGTAGTTACTAGATCACCAATATCATTGTCGATTTTTTCTGCTGCTTCGCCAATCAATATTGCTTTTTTTACCTTTAGGGAGACGGAATCTCGCAAAAGCGAATAATCATCTCCTTTGTCTCTGCCTCCGGCTATAAGGATTACTTTGCCTTTTGTCTGGGTGAGTGCACTTATGACTGCTCCTGTGTTAGTTGCTTTGGAATCATTGCAATATACCACTCCATTAATGACATCAACCTTTTCCATTCTGTGCGACAGAGGTTTAAAATTATTTAGGACCTTTTCTATGGCTTTTCTCTCACAACCTCCATATCTGGCTGCCAGAATTGCTGCGGTACAGTTAAGACTACCAATGTGATTATTAAAAACTGTCCCAGAAAGGTCATATTTCTCAATTGAGCCTTCCCAGCGCACATAGATTAATGATTCACAGATGTAGCCATTACAGCTTTTACTATGACCAAATAGTACTGGTTCTGAGCAGCTGAGATGATCCGCGAGTTCCATGCAGATCGCATTATCTGTGCAGATAATTGCTTTATCTGTGGCCTGTTGATGTTTAAAAATTTTAACCTTTGCCCTTATATATTCGGCAATACTGCCGTGTCGATCAAGGTGATCAGGGGTTATATTGAGAATTACTCCAACCTCAGGGCGAAAAGTTCCGGCATTTTCAAGTTGAAAGCTTGAGACTTCCAGCACCACGATATCGGGTTGTTTTTTTATCATGAGACACTCAAGCAACGGCTTGCCAATGTTCCCCCCCACAAAAACATCTTTGCCTGTTTCTTGTAAAAGTTTACCAACCAATGTGGTGACAGTGGTTTTCCCGTTGGTTCCAGTAATTGCAATTACCATTGAATGTAAAACAGGTGCAGCCAAGGCTAACTCACCGATAACAGGAATACCTCTTTTCTTTATTTCCGTTAACACCTCCAAGTCATCCGGAATACCAGGACTGATAAAGACAAGATCTGCCCTTAATAGATAAGAAACTGAATGTCCACCACCCTCAAATCCCTCACAATACGTATCAATCAGCTGCTGTTGTTCAACAGTGAGTTCTGCCTCGTCTCGAGCATCTGAGACATATACATTTGCACCCAGCAAATGTAGATAGCGTGCAGCTGAGGCACCTGTAACCCCCATGCCCAGGACAACAACATTCATATTTTTTTTGATTAGGGGATTCTTTTTCATCGTAACTTCAACGTTGCAATGGCAAACAGTCCTAAAATAATCGATATTATCCAGAAGCGGACGACCACTTTAGGCTCATGCCAGCCTTTTTTCTCGAAATGATGATGAAAAGGTGCCATTAAAAAAATACGTTTACCATGGGTGATCTTAAAATATCCGACCTGCATGATCACAGACATCGCCTCCATTACAAAAATACCACCCACAATGGCAAGAAGAATTTCCTGCTTGATGATTATTGCAACAGCACCAAGCGATCCTCCTAAAGAAAGCGAGCCCACATCCCCCATGAAAATCTCAGCTGGGTAGGTATTAAACCAGAGGAAACCAAGACACCCCCCAACCATAGCACCACAGAATATTGAGACTTCACCGCTACCGGGAACATGTGGTATTTGTAAATATTCAGCAAGAACAATATGACCGGCGAGATAGGAGAATACCAGATAGACAGCAGCGCTTATCACAGTGGGACCGGCCGCAAGCCCATCAAGTCCATCGGTTAAATTGACGGCATTAGAGGCTCCGACTATTATGACTATGGCAAAGAGGATATAGAACACACCCAAATCTGGGTAGAAATTTTTAAAAAAGGGAATACTGAGATGACCATCAAAACCAGGGTGGAAGTAAATAAAAAGTCCAACCACAGCAGCACCGGTCATCTGCATTAACAACTTACCTCTGGCACTTAATCCCTTGGAGTTCATCTTGGCAATTTTCTGATAATCGTCATAGGCTCCAATAGCACCGAAAAATACTATGGTAAAAAGTGTAAGCCACACCAGAGAGTTATCTAATCTTGCCCAAAATAAAGTGGAAACGACTATCGCCATAATAATCAACAGGCCCCCCATGGTAGGAACCCCCTGTTTTACCAGATGG
>CAZWVC010000126.1:0-11078 GCA_964637245.1 uncultured Desulfocapsaceae bacterium | reverse complement strand
TGAAAGGTTTATGGCTTAGGCATCGAGGGTGAAGCTGTAGTTTTCTACCGCGAACCCTCGCTAACGAAGGCCATGGGCCTTTCAGGCTCGCCCGAAGGGTGAATAATGCTGGCAATAGTGGACAGCACACTTTGTATTGCCAGAAATTGCCCGTTTAATACTCGTAATGTTTCGAAAAAAAATGTTTTAATCTGTGATCATTAAATTGTTCATGAAATATCCGGGCTAGCACTTCCTGGGCAGTATCTTTATTGTGCCATCGATAAGGTCACCTAAAAAGGATACCTCTTTGACCCTTGCCAATAGAGTAATGATCTAACTTGAGGTCAGAGAACATACATATACGCCTTGCCTGGAGTAATCAGGTAAAGACGACTTCGTAACGAAAACCTGTTTCATCTGGTCCCAGGGGAACAAGAAATAGTTCAAATTTGCCCATTTCTGGATGGCGAAATTCATACATTCTCTGCTGTAGGTAGCCCTTGCTACTGTCTTCTACGTGAAAGAGAAGCGAGAACGCTTGCCTTCGTTCTGGTGTCGTATTGGTTCCAATTATGTCCACCTGAATCAATTGCGCCTCAAGAAACTCTTCCTCAGTATAATAGATTGAAAATGTTGTGTGGAGATGAGGGGAAAAATCACTGTGGGTTAATTGTTCAAGCATCAATTGGTCCTGTTTTGCTGGGGAGCCCATTCCATGAGATGATATACTCCGTTGGTGTCTATATGGTTAAATTTTAAACGTTCGTACAGACGTTTTGCCGGATTAAATGTTTCCACGTGAATGCGAACCACTAGCTCTTTATTTTCTGCCTCAGCCATTATCTTTTTGAGAAAAAAACTGCCAATCCCCAAGCCACAGTGCTGCGGTAAAAGTGCAATATCTACTATACGAATCTCATCCTCTCTTCTATCAAGATAGAGTCGTCCAACAGGCTCACCCTCATTTTCGATAATATCAAAAGCAGCAGTGGGATAATACTGGTGATAATGTTGATGTTGTGCCTTGAACTGCATATCAAGAAATTCTATCTTGTGCTGATCTGACCAGTCGACAAGGTCCATCTCTGCTTTTCGGGTACTGTGATAGAGTTTTTTGAGAAAAGGCAGGTCCTTCTCTGAAATTGGCCGCGTTGTAAATCTATCAAATTCAAGCATTTGTGGATATTTCTACAGATTAGCTGCGGCTTGGATAAGTACCTTGAAGGGCAATGATAAAATTAACTGTCAGGTATGGCTGCATGTTATTGTGCTGTTGACTCCCTCCCTGACTCTGCAGATTATCATCCATTGCTTCCAAATTGGAGGTAGAAGCAGTTTGGTAAATATCTACACTATCAGTATCAGCATAGACGTTACCTTCAGGTGATTTTGTATTTCCTAAATCAGATACGGCCCGTTGGGTGTGGGTATGATTAGGCATTTGTGTCTCAGTAAGGGTAACCCACTCAGTTCCACTACTCTCTCCCAGCCTTCGATCACTGGGCCCTTGTCCCTCGGGATGCATGGGGGCTCGGCCCTTTAAATCCGGCAGTGCTGTTGTGGTGCGGCCATCACCACCATAGGTTGTACCAATAAGAGAAAATAGTGTGGTATTCTGAGAAATGGGAAGTAACTGACCATCACAGAAGGCCCAGCTACGGGGGGCAAAATTTCCTGCAAAAATTCGTATTTCAGCAATAAAAGGATCGCTCATGACAGCTCCTTAGGACCTTGAAGGATATGCTCCAAAAAGGGCGACAATAAAATTGACACATAAAAAAGGCATTAGATTTGAATGAGGTTGTGATCCACCGCTACCTGATATGGCTGATGAAGCCATATTTACATCGGTGGCACCAGTTGAATAGAGTTTACCCGAGTCCAGGTAGGCAGGAACATTATCTTGAGGATCCACTGCATCTCCATCGGCAACAGTTGCCAGCGATGTGCCATGATTATGTGAAGGAAGTTGATTTACACTCAAAGTTATATTCTCAGCTCCTCCCTTTGAGCCCAGTCTACGTGGTGATAAGCCAGGACCACTGCCGGCATGGATTGGTATTCTGCCGCGCATGTCCGGAAGGCCGAAGGTGGTTCTACCGTCTCCCCCATAGATAGTCCCAAACAAGGAGAATAGAGCATCATTTTGGGAAACCGCAAGTAATTGACCATCACAAAAAGCATAGCTTCTTGGGGCAAAGTTTCCTGCAAACATTCTTATTTCCCCAACAAATGGATCAGACATAATAGATTTCCTTTTTAGTTCCTTGAAGGAAAAAGTCCCTGTAAAGCGATACAGAAGTTTACCGTCAAATAAGGTTGCATGTTCTCATGTTGCTGACTCCCGCCAGCACTTGTAATCAAATCGTTAGCCATTCTTACCTGAGGAACTCCTGCAGTATCATGATATATCTTCTCATCAACGGTTGCTGCCGCCAGCACATTATCTTCCGGTGAAGACGAATCGGCCCCGATTTCTGAAGCCATAGCTGTATGATTATGAGATGGCATTTCATTTGCGCTCAAAGCATGTTGTTCCGCACCGCTTTTTTGCCCTAGAATGTGACTGCTACCACCACTTGTGTCAACGTGTATGGGTGTTCGCCCACGCATATCCGGCAGGGCAAAACTTGTTCTCCCATCCCCACCATACGTTGTACCAAGCAATGAATACAGGGATTGATTTTGATTTATCGGCAATATCTGGCCATCACAAAAGGCCCACCCGCGCGGAGCAAAGTTAAATCCCACAATTCGTATTTCTGCCAAAAAAGGCTCTGCCATCAAAAAACCTCCTGTGTAAATGTATCCATAAACCCTATCCTAACCAATTGTGGCCATCACGTGATTGTACGATAAAGGATAATCCTTTGTGCTCGATTTCAGCTATTAATCCCTGGGAAACAACATGAATCTCCTTTACCATGCATTCTGACCCAAAGTCTATACATACATGCCAGCTGGCTCCGTTATCTCGTGATTCAAGTATCTGACCATCAACTGTTCCCCGAATAAGCCTTTTCCCATCGAAGTCACCGCCGGCCGCAAGTGGAAGAGCGGAAGAGCCCGGCGATGGCAACATGGGAGCGCCAATACAGATAATTGCTGCCGCAGCAGTTTTTATGAAAGATCGTCTGCTATACGAAATCATTTTGGAACCTTCTTGGGTGAGTATATTATCATTGTATTTCGACATCATCTGTCCATTTTATCCTGCTGTGTTCCTTGTTTTTATGGTCTACCAGGTACATTATTTGTAAGTGCCCGATGAAAAATAATCCAGGGGAAACCTCCGGTCTCTGATGATAAATACGTATAGTAGGCAGTCCAATTAGCACTACTTTCAGATACATGCATATAGCCTGGAGGATTTGCGGCAATAGCAAACCCGTCCCGATAGGATCCAGGAATAGAAAACTGGCCGCCATCTCCCCATGAGCCTCCATTTGGTTTTATTTGATAAAGGAAACCTGAAGGCGTTGTAGTGAGAACATAGAGAGTCGAATTTATTGCCTGAATATCCAGTGCTGAGGTTATTGTAGCACCGCTTGAAAGGAGCTGTTCTGTATTCCAGGTCCCATTATCCTTATTCGCATAATGGGCTGTAGAATTTGTTATATCACTATAAACAATATTGAGTTTGTCGCTGCTATCTAAAGCCAAGCTGCCAAGCCGATAGGCCGTACTGTCGGTTTGGCCGTCCAATACCAATTCAGGAGTGGAAAAGCTTGTGTAATTAGAGGAACTGGTCTCATAGTAATTGTCAAATCCATCATTTTGATTATCCTCACGGCGATATATAACGGTAACAAGACCACTGCTATCAACTACAATATGGGTATCATGCAGCTCATCTTCGCCACGGTTATCGGTATTGAGGATCTCGATAGATGGCAACCAGGAACCACTCTGATTGGTAGAATATTTAAGGAGGTGATCAGAAATGCTGTCTACCATGTAAGCTATATGTATTTTATCGTTATTATCGATATACATGCTGATCTGGTTAGGCTGATTTAGTTCATCAATGACAACAGCAAAACTCCAACTATTACCATCATAGACACCATGAATCCCATCATGGGTGTTACTGTCTACCGAGTACCCTGCACAAAAAATTACATGCAGATTATTTTGACTGTCAAAATCAAAGTTGACCCGGTGTTCATTTGCGTAGAAAAGTACATCTCTCCCATCTAGAGCTGGTGCGCCAGTAAGATCTGCTATTGTAATAGATGTATAGTCAACCCAAGCTGAGCCATTCCATTGCTTAAACTTCAGGGCAGATCCAGCAGCATCCCAATACAGTGCAACATAATCTCCTGCTGCACTCCTCTGGACCTTAGGAAACATCCATGTTCCCTGGGTAAAAATTGTGCCGCTCACTGGAGCCGAATCCGCTAAATGAAGAAGGGGAAAAATCAGGAGAAAAGAGCCCAAGATGGTTAAGCGGATACATCTGATGAATATCGACATAGTCATTAAGTAGTTAGGGTTGTCCATACAATTCATGGTAAATACTTATGAAAGAAAACTCTATTGTCCAAGTATTTCCTGAATAGAGGTTCTTTTTATTACTGGATTAACTATAATTACAAACATCGAACCCACTGTTTGTCAAGAAAAAACCAAGAGACTCAACGTGCATAATCCAAGGCTTCTTCTCATAATTCTTTCTATTGATCTTTATAGTTTATATCATTAGCTTTGTTGTAGTTTATATTTTCTTTCTTGTTAATTACCTCTTTTCGGTACAGCATAGATTTACATTTTGGATAAATCCCCTCACCATAAAGACAATTTTTCTGGATATTTTCTGATTGGCTCTGCCTGTCTGTTGCTCTTGTTATCCTTTGGTTATCGTTCAAGTTTCGGGCTCTTTGTTAAACCAATTTCCGATGTCAACCAATGGGGACGAGAAATTATCTCCATGGCGCTGGCCATCCAAAACCTATTTTGGGGCATTGTAGCCGTCTTCGCTGGTGGTCTGGCCGACAGATATGGCAATGTAAAAGTAATTTTTGCAGGGACAATATTGTATTCGCTCGGCATGGTTGTTATGGCAGGAGTAAATAGTGTTTGGATCTTGCACAGTTCCGCTGGGCTATTGGTTGGTGCTGGTATTGCCGGAACCTCTTTTGGCATTGTACTGCCGGCAATGGCTAGAGCTGTTGGTGAAAAAAGAAGGCAGATGGCCCTTGGCTTGGGTACCGCTGCAGGTTCATTGGGACAATTCGTAGTTGTGCCTATAACCCAGCAGCTTATCAATGGAGTTGGTTGGATAAGTGCGCTGAATATCTTGGCTGCATCTGCACTTCTTATGGCACTGCTGGCCATACCGCTGGCACCCTACTCGGGACAGAACGATACCACTTCCGTGAATGACCAGACAATCGGCCAAGCCCTGGATGAAGCTTTGAAATATCCTTCGTTTCTCCTGCTCGTCTCCGGCTTTTTCGTCTGCGGATTTCATGTCGCCTTCATTACCGCGCATATGCCAGCTTTCCTGGTGGATCAAGGTTTTGAAGCCAGCCTCGGAGCCTGGAGCATTGCCCTCATCGGTCTGTGTAATGTAGTGGGTGCCTTTCTCTCAGGAATTTGGTCAAGCCGTATTCTCAAAAGGTATCTTCTAGTTACCATCTATTTAAGTCGTGCCGTAACAATCTCGGTTTTCATGATTCTACCAATCAGTGTCACTTCTGTTCTCATTTTCAGCGCTGTGATGGGTTTTCTCTGGCTGGCCACCGTTCCACCAACATCGGGTCTGGTGGCTGTCATGTTCGGCACCCGATATATGGCCCTGCTCTATGGCATAGTTTTTCTTGGACACCAGATAGGCAGCTTCTGCGGTGTTTGGCTTGGCGGTTGGCTTTTTGATGCGACAGGTTCCTATGATATGGTCTGGTGGTTGGGAGCTGCTTTTGGTATAATGGCTGCAATCATCCACTGGCCGATTGTCGAGTCCCCAGTAATCAGGTTTGCCGCTCAAAAAGTGTCACGATAGCTTTTACTAACACAACTAATCCTGCTTCCGTCTATTTATTACAATCCAACTATATCTGATAGTTTTGCTCGTCGTGATTTTCAATAGTAGGAATCTGATTTAACCAATATTATCGAGAGCAGATTATTAAATTGCAGATTATTTCGAACTATTCGTTTAAAAAGTGTTTCTCAATACAGACTTCGCAAATACTGTGACTGAAACTCGCTTCTGAACGCTTCTCTATGTATAGTTCCAGTTTTTCCCAATTCCCCTCATCATCTCGAATATCATTACAATAACAACAAATTGGTACGATTCCTCTCAAGGCTTGGTTTTCTTTTTCTACTCGTTTGAGGTTTTCTTTTATTAACAACTGATGTTCAGATATTTTAGGCAGCCACCTTGATACCCCTATGGCGATCAAAGTGAACCCCAAGAGATATCCAACAACTTTTTCTAAAACTGCCTGAACTTGTGTATCTCCAATGATTATGTATTTTCCAAGCATTGAAAAATTATCCGTAATATCAACAAGTGTACCCAAAAAGACGAGTGCAAAGCCTAGTACAAGACAACGCCAGCCACCAACATTACGAATCTCCGCAGAACGAAAACCACGGAAAAGAGAAATGAGAATAATGAAAACAATAATTGCTCGAAAAATTTCAAGACTTACATCTGTCATGTTTTCTCCTTGAGTCAGATAACCATGATGGCTTGGTAAAACTGCCGAATGCAGGTTCAGATATATCCAGCCAGGCACTTTTGGATGCTAGCAAATACTGATGAGACAGAGTTATTTAAGAGGTAATCTTCAACTTATAAACTAGATCTGTGCATTCTACTTTTTACTGTTTTCCAGCAGAGAATTAAATAGTATTTCATTCTACCGCATGCTGTCAATTGCCTTTAATACACTGCATTCGCCCTTTCTAGTTCGCGGACACGCTACTCAAGCATCTCATAGGTCATTTGCTCTGACATGTTTATTCACAAAATATATGATTCGAATGTTAACGTTTTTTCATTGTATACCCTGAGAGAACTACTATCAACTTTCAGCATGGCTTTAATGCCCGCTTCAACATGCATGGGTGATTGGTTCCACCCCCTAATTCATTGAAGAAATTATGGGGAAGAACTACCAAAATGGGAAAATTAGACGGTGAAATCTGGAATGGAAATATATATTATCACCAAACCTCTGCAATAAAGGGGCTGTCTGCTGATATGGATCCTTATTTTTTTGCTATGGTTGAGTCAGGTGGTTAATAGACAGACCCTGCGTAGTAACTATTTTATAGCGGTCTGACTTGTCTTCTAGCGCGCATGGTATAACGTAAAGAATAAGCGGTTGTTGTAATTTCCACTCGCTAGTTGATCGTTTGCCCATCTGGGTTCTATCTTCAGGTGCTCCTATGCATTCTGCAATCACTCCTGAATCACTTGTCAACCTAGTCGTTAAGCTTATGAAGGAGTTGCACCCGGAAGCTGCAAGCCATCAGGAGATAACCCTGGACAGCAGTCTTGATCGTGATCTCGGTTTGGATAGTCTCGCCCGCATGGAGCTACTGGTACGATTGGAGAAAAAATATGGCAGTCGGTTGCCGGAAAAAATTCTCGCTTATGCGGAAACCCCGCGGGATCTGTTGCGCCACCTCACCCATACCAGCAGGGAAAAAATTACAGAACCCGTCACAAAGGGCATGCCTCAAGCAAAACCTGGAGAGCGTCTTGAAGCTGGGTTTGCCAAGGCCGGCACCCTGTTGGAGGTGCTGGAACAGCAGGCACAGCTACAACCTGATACCCTGCACATAACTCTGCTCGAAGAAGATGGTGAAACCAACATCACTTATGGCATGTTACGGCAGAAAGCGATCAGGGTCGCTGTCTGTCTGCGCCGATTCCAGCTTGACCCTAGAGAAACTGTGGCGATTATGCTGCCCACGGGAGCAGACTATTTCTATAGTTTCATGGGGATCCTCTACGCTGGCGGGATTCCCGTTCCCCTTTACCCTCCGGCCAGGCCAGCCCAGATAGAGGAACATATCCGGCGACACAGAAAAATCATCTCCAATGCCCGAGCATCGATACTGATCACCATACCGGAGGTCCGTCCGGTTGCCAGACTGCTCATGGGGCAGGTACCTGAACTCAAACGCATTCTCACGGTGGAGGAGCTCTACGACGACCAGCCAGAGAATATTCCCATGCAGTGCAGCTCTGGGGATATCGCTTTTTTGCAGTATACATCCGGTAGCACGGGGGATCCCAAAGGGGTTGTGTTGAGCCACCAGAATCTGCTGACGAATATTCGGGTTATGGGGCAAGTCTGTCAGGTTACAACCCGGGATGTGTTTATAAGCTGGCTGCCGCTCTACCATGATATGGGATTGATTGGCGCCTGGTTTGGCAGTCTGTGCCATGGCTGCAGGCTGGTGGTAATGTCTCCGTTATCGTTTCTGGCAAGACCTGTGCGCTGGTTGCGGGCCATAGAGCGATATGGGGGGACGCTTTCAGCATCCCCAAATTTCGGGTATGAGCTCTGCAACACCAGGCTGGATGAGGCAGAACTTGAGGGGTTGGATCTCCACTCCTGGCGTATGGCTTTTAACGGTGCGGAACCCGTAATTCCAAAAACCATGCGACGATTTCAGGAGCGATTTGAACCCTATGGGCTTCAGCGTGGGGCGCTGGCACCAGTATATGGCCTGGCAGAAACCACAGTCGGGCTGGCCTTTCCAAATCCAGGAAGTGGGGTCATTTGTGACAGGGTGGTGCGAGAAATTTTTGTCAGCATGGGAAAAGCTGAACCTGCAGGGGATCAGGATGATTCGGCCCTTGAGTTTATCAGTTGCGGTAAGCCCTTGCCCGCCCACCAGATCAGGATTATTGACGGCCAAGGCAGGGAACTGCCGGAACGGCGGCAGGGAAGGCTCCAGTTCAAAGGACCATCAGCCACCAGTGGTTATTTCCGTAATGCGGAGGAGACCGGTAAACTGTTTGTCGGTGAATGGCTGGATTCCGGAGATCTGGCCTATATTGCGGCTGGCAATGTCTATATCACCAGCCGCCAGAAGGACATGATTATCCGAGGCGGCAGAAATATCTACCCCCATGAGCTGGAAGAGGCTGTTAATACGATCCCTGGTATAAGGAAAGGTTGTACAGCAGTATTTGCCAGTACTTCAAAGGGCGATACTACTGAGAAACTAGTAGTATTGACCGAAACCCGAAAGACAAAAGAGAGTGAATTGCAGGAATTGAAGCGGCAAATCAAAATGGTTTCCATGGATCTGTTGACAATAGTGCCTGATGATGTGGTCATTGCTAAACCGGGTACGGTATTGAAAACATCAAGTGGAAAGATCCGCCGGGCAGCCTGCAGAAAATTCTATGAGAAAGGGCTGCTTGGTCGCCCGAAAGCTGCAGTCTGGCTGCAGCTGATCAGAATGGCTTTAGCAAGTGTCAAACCATTGCTCCGTCGTCTGGGTGAAAGGGTGGCATCTGTTGTGTATGCCAGCTACTGTTGGCTGCTGCTGGGATTTACAGGGGCTCTGGTCTGGTGTGGTCTGATGGTGCTGCCCGCGGGAGAGAAAGGATGGCAGCTGGCATCCCGTGCCGTACGCCTGCTTTGTCGGCTGATGGGGATAGGAATAAAGTTGACAGGTGTGGAGAATATTCCACTGGGCCGCCAGTATCTCCTGGTAAGTAACCATATGAGCTATCTGGATTCTATTATCCTGACCGGCATCCTTCCTGAACCCTGTAACTTTGTGGCCAAGGCGGAGCTCGCCGGCAACCCCCTTCTTAAAGCCGCTCTTGAAAAGCTTGAAGTATTCTTTGTTGACAGGTTTGATGCCGGGCAGGGTGTAGAGGATACCCGCAAGATCGATGAGGGTGTTCAGCATGGCAAAAAACCAATCTTTTTCGCTGAAGGAACCCTGCAGCGGATGCCTGGCCTCCTGCCATTTCAGATGGGAGCATTTGTGTTGGCCAGCCGCAAAGAGCTGCCGGTTGTGCCTGTAATAATTCAGGGGACTCGCAATATGCTGCGTAGCGGCTCATGGTTTCCCCGACGCGGGGTAGTGCATGTGAGTTTTGCTCCGAGCTGCCAAACGGTGGGGAAAGAGTGGGAGGACGCTGTGGAGTTACGTAACCACGTGCGCAAGGCAATGCTTGCACGACTGGATGAGCCGGATCTTGCGGGTGAATATTCTTCATTGCTACAGATGGAGATCGAGCGTCCGAAGCTTAAGGACGAGGTGTAAGCAAATATACCAGGGTAGAACCTGACCAGAGGGCTTCTTTAAGGGAATTACCATTTCAGCGTGAATGAAGAATCCCTGTTTTGTTCAACTGAGGTTCCCAGCTTCTTTCCCTCGTGATTCAGGATGGAAAGCAGCCAGCGGACATCATCTTCACTTGCACGGTTTACCTTGAGATTACGAGTCTGGGTAGGAATCATTAATACCTGTAGAAGTTCACCGGTTGAAACATCAACGGATGCGAGATACATGAGAGCCAGATCACCTCTAAAATGCTCATGACCACGGATTCCTTCATAGTCATTGAGAAAGTCACCGCTGCCATAGAGGATGAGTTTGTTGTTATACACTTCAACGCCTTTGACATGGTGCGACGAGTGACCATGAATGATATCTATGTCGGCCTGGTTAATGAGCCCATGGGCAAATTCTTTTTGTTTAGAGGGGATGTCATACCCCCAGTTTCCGCCCCAATGAATGGAAATAATGGCTATATCTCCCTGTTGTTTTACCTGGGCCACTTCTTGTTGTATTTGAAGAACGGTTTTTTCTGAAAAATCAGGCAGCAGATTAACCCCGGGCATATTTTCAGTTGCTGCCCAGCTGGCAGGTATGCCGCTGGATTGGTGACCGTAGGAAAAGATAATAACCCGGCCTTTGCCGGCAACTTCTAAAATCGCCGGACGTACAGCTTCTTTTGCACTGCGGCCCCCACCACTGTATTGTATTCCCAGCGATTCCAGAACAGTCAAAGTCTCAGTCAAGCCATCGTAACCCCAATCGAGAATATGGTTGTTGGCAAGGGTGCAGAAATCTATTCTCGCAGCCGTAAGGCTGTGGGA
>CAZWVC010000125.1:0-11156 GCA_964637245.1 uncultured Desulfocapsaceae bacterium | reverse complement strand
AGGCCGGAGGATATGAAGCGATACCGGCGTTCGCTGCGCCCCATCCCCATGGACACTTCCAATCCGTTCTTCGACATAGATCACACCAAATGCATCCTTTGCGGCATTTGCGTCCGAACTTGCTCTGAAATCAATGGTGTGGCAGCCATTGATTTCGCCCAGCGCGGCGTCAACGCCAAGGTGGCAACCCTGGGCGACAGGCCCATCGCCGAGTCGGTCTGCGAATCCTGTGGTGAATGTGTAGAGCGTTGTCCCACCGCTGCACTGGCACGTAAAGGCAATGTTCTTCCTGCTGCCAGGGAAGTAAAAACGATTTGTCCCTATTGTGGGGTGGGTTGTGGAATTTACCTTGGTGTTCGCGGCGATAAAATAGTCTCTGCCCGTGGTGACAGTGATAGTCCTGTTAATAAAGGTCATCTGTGCATTAAAGGAAGATTTGGTCATGATTTTGTCAACCACCCGGACCGTTTGACCACACCGTTGATCAAACGTGATGGTGAGTTTGTTGAAGCCGACTGGGATGAGGCACTTGATTTAATTGCAACAAAATTTAAAGAAGTACAAGAAAAACATGGACCGGAAGCCCTTGCTGGCTTAAGTTCTGCCCGGGTAACCAATGAGGACAATTATCTCTTTCAAAAATTACTGCGCTCCCTTGGCACGAATAGTGTTGATCATTGTGCCCGGCTCTGACACGCTCCCACCGTGGTCGGTCTGGCCACAGTATTAGGCAGCGGAGCAATGACAAACACTGTAGATGAAATCTCAGGTGCTGGAGCCATTTTTATAGCTGGGTCCAACCCCACATCAAATCATCCGATTTACGGGTACAGGATTCGAGAAGCCGTCAAAAAAGGAGCTAAGATCATCATTGCAGATCCACGCCGCATCCCCCTGGCTGAGAATGCCGATGTCCATCTGCAATTTAGACCTGGCACTGATGTTGCTATGTATAATGGTATAGCACACGTCATTATTGCCGAAAACTTACAAGACACGGAGTATATCGAAAAAAGAACCCAAGGGTATGAATACCTGAAAGAAATCGTGGCCGAATATACCCCAGAGTATGTTTCTGAGATAACCGGCACGCCGGCCGAAGATATCATTAAAGCGGCCCGACTCTTTGCCTCTGCTGACAGTGGTGCTATTGTTTATTGTATGGGAATAACCCAGCACACCAGCGGAACCGAAAATGTTGTGGCCCTGACAAATCTTTCCCTGCTGACCGGCAACCTTGGTAAGGATCATGCGGGCATGAATCCCCTGCGTGGTCAGAACAACGTTCAGGGTGCCTGCGACATGGGTTGTCTGCCAAATGTCTTAACTGGTTATCAGCCAGTACACAGTGACAGAGATACAGGTACATACTGGCAGCGGCTGAGCGATATACAGCAGGAAATCTCTCTGGAAGAGCCTGTCAGCAGTATAGAATTTGCTGAACCGGTTCCGGCTAACAAAGTAAGCGATGCAGTACGCGCCAAATTTTCCAAAGCCTGGAATGTTGAGCTCTCGGATGTACCGGGACGTACCATTGCTGATATGTTCCACGACAATCCCAGCAGACGCTGTAAAGCAATCTATATAATGGGAGAAAACCCCATTGTATCAGACCCGCATACAGAACATGTCGAAGAAGCTCTGGAGAGCATGGAATTCGTCGTTTTACAAGACATTTTCCTCAACGAAACCGCCGCCTATGCTGATGTGGTACTGCCTGCTGCCTCTTTTGCCGAAAAAGACGGCAGTTTTATTAACACAGAAAGACGGGTACAGCTCATCCGTAAAGCAGTCGAGCCACGCGGAAATAGTAAAGCAGACTGGGAAATAATACAGCTTTTAGCGCAAAAACTGAACCTCAACTGGAACTACAATTCCACCGCAGAAATCTGGGATGAAGTAAGAGAACTAACACCCCATTATTTTGGTGGTATGTCTGTGGAACGGCTCGAAAAAGGGGGCCTGCAATGGCCTTGCACCACCACAGATCATCCAGGTACGCCGGTTCTGCACAAAGGACAATTTGCCCGAGGCATAGGTCAGTTTTCCACCGTGGATTATCGACCCCAGGCTGCTGATCCAACAGATGAGGAATTCCCCTTTATCCTGACAACTGCGCGAAAACTTTATCATTATCATACCAGGACAATGACTGGTAAAAGTGAGGGCCTTAATTTCTTTTCAAGTGAAGAGCTTATGCAGATAAATCCCCAGGACGCTACATCGCTTGGCCTTACATCTGGAGACAAAGTCAGGCTCACCTCCCGCCGGGGCACCCTGGAATCCAAATTTGAGGTTGTAGATGTTGTTCCCCAGGGAATTGTTTGTATGTCCTTTCACTTTGCCGATTCTGCCGTAAATGTATTGACCGATCCGGCAGTCTGCAATATGTCAGTAATCTCCGGGATGAAAGTCTCAGCAGTAAAGTTGGAAAAAGTATAGGTTACAGGCTATAGATTGCATGAGCATTTATTTTCACCATAAAGGTAGTTCAAAGAATTTTTTCTTTCTCCTTTATGGTGAAAAAAATGCATAGTGGGAGAAAATGCTAAAAGAATAAAATTCTGATCCAGAGGGTCAGGCCTTGAGATCCCCCCTTAAAAGGGGATAAAAAACCTGGCCCCTGGAAGTGGCAAAGATAGTTGTCACTACTATTTAAATGGCTATTCTACTTTTTTGAAATTGATTTTTTTGACACCGCATCTTGGGCAAACCCATTCCGGGGGCAGATCGGCAAAAGCAGTTCCCGGGGCAATACCGTTTTCTTCATCTCATATGGCAGAATCTGGCAGGATCGTACACTTAACCACAAACACATTCATATTTATCCGTTTTTGCCTCCTTAAATTAATTTACAGTACAGCTGTTTTTTTAACATAAACCACCCTTCACGCTAAAGCCCGTAAAGTCTGATAGACCCTCTCCATTGTTATGGAATTGATAAGTAGTTAACTTTTAAGCTTGCCTTAACTTTTCCATAACTTCATCTCCTCAACCCTCAATATCAGGCAATCTATCCTTTTTCAATCGTATTTTTAAGAAACCTCTGCTGGTTCAGCGTGTTTCCAAGCAAACTAAGGGTAGCCGGAGGTATTCATGCCCCTTTTCACGCTCACCTTAAGCAAACCTATCCATTGATGGTCTCAGAAATTTTTAATTTCGAAGGCCCGAAAGCGGGATTCGCTTCATTGCCCTTGTACGGGATAAGTTCAATAACGATATTAGAAAGTTCTATTTCTCTAAACCAACTCATCATATCGAGGCCAGCCATCATCTTAGGGTACAATCTTGACTCGCTCAGAATATTCGGGTGGGCGTAAAAAACGTATCACCTTGTAGGCTATCATTTATTAAACTTAACACCCCTTTCATTCTATGAATTTCAGGGGTATTGAATATTCAGACAGAAAAATAAAGTTAAGAAAAGGTATAGTTTTTATTATCTTGAAGCCTTATGCAAAATTAGGATTTTATTCCAGAATCAAGGCATGCGATGAAAATAAACCGGAAGAATATATCTAATATCATGGAGTCTCGTTCCTCGCTTACCTGAGGGTTTTATTTTCTGAGTATAACGAAGAGTCTGGGAGAAAAGACAATTTCTACCTTTGTACCAATCAAACTAATACAACACCTGCCACCCCATTGTTAACAACCCCAATCCTCGCAGCATTAACTACTCCTACCTCATGCAAACTCACTACAAGATCATCTGCCTGATCAGCAGGAAGTGAGAGGAGCAGTCCACCTGAGGTTTGAGGATCAAACACAACACCTTGCTCCTCACCATTCAAGCCACGCTGAAGATTGAAATTATGGCTTTCTACCATGGCCTGATTCGCTTTATTACTCCCAGTAGTCTCGCCTTTTTTGTACATATCCAGTGTATCCGGATATATTGGCAGCTTACCATACTGAAGAACAATCTCACAACCGCTGCCATTTGCCATTTCCATGGAATGTCCCAGAATACCAAAACCTGTCACATCAGTTGCAGCATGAAGATCTTTCTTTAGCGCCTCTTCAATTGCTTTTCCATTGAGCGCTGCAACTGATGGAAGAACGTTTTTCTCAATTTCTCTGTAGGGAAGCTTGCCTGAGCGCACCGCATTGAAAAGAACACCAGAACCTAATGGTTTCGTAAGAACCAAGGCATCACCAGGAATCGCACCACTATTCGTTATTATCCTGTCAGGATGGACTACACCGTTTACACATAAACCGTACTTAGGTTCTTCATCATCGACACTATGACCACCAACCAGTGAAGCCCCTGCCTCAAGGACTTTATCATTTCCACCTCGCAAAATTTCTTTGAGCACTCCCATATCAAGCTGCTTTGAAGGGAACATGACAACATTGAGCGCGGTGAGTGGACGGCCACCCATGGAGTAAACATCGGAGATAGAATTAGCTGCAGCGATCTGGCCAAACCAGTAGGGTTCATCCACTGGAGGAGTAATGAAGTCTACGGTGTTTATCATCGCAATTTCATCAGATATACGATATACCGCTGCATCATCTGCAGTTTCAAATCCTACCAATAGATTATGATCTGCTGAAGGATCAAGCCCCTGTAGTGCATCCGACAATACAGCCGGACCTATTTTTGCCGCTCAACCGCAGGTTCGTGCCAATCCGGTTAATGTCTTTTTCTTAAATAAGTGTAATACATTCATTATACAACCTGAAAAATCTGTTTCACTACTCCTTTAAAATGGCTATAGTACTCATAGGATATTCAAATAACATTTTTACAATAATACCGAAAGTAATTTTAGCCAGGAGAGATCAAATAGAAACTCGACATCTAAAAATCTTTGCTGCTGTCTATAAAAATAAAAGCTTTACCAAGGCCGCCGAACAACTGTACACCAGCCAACCAACGGTTAGTGAACACATCCGAAATCTTGAATCACGCCTTGATTGCAAGTTATTTGATAGACTAGGTCGCTCAATTATCCCCACACTTGAAGCTGAGATGCTGTATCCCAGAGCTTTGGCCATTCTTGAGGATTTAAAAAGACTTGAAGATGACCTTACGGCAGTTGGCAAAACCGTTTCAGGAAATCTAGTCATTGCCGCAAGTACCATCCCCAGTGCTTTCATCTTGCCTAAAATTGCTGCTGATTTCAGCAAATTATACCCCAATGTATCCTTTGAAATACGAACTTCTGATTCTGCCCAAGTTACGGAGCAGGTAAGTAGAAATGAAATTCTATTGGGCATTGTTGGGGCACAAACAAACACGAGTAGTCTTACATTCCATCCCTTTATGGAGGATGAGTTGGTTTTGGCTGCATCGGTTGACAGAAAAATCAATCAACAGATAACCACTAAATCGCTGGTAGAACTTCCCTTTATACTTCGAGAAGAAGGTTCGGGAACCCGGAAAAGTTTGGAAAAATCACTCGCTGAGAACAACATCCACCTTGATCAGTTGAACACCTGTGCAATTTTAGGCTCTAGCACAGCCGTTACCGAAGCCATCAAATCCAACCTTGGAGTATCTATCCTCTCCCGCACTGCAATTAGCGATGGCGTGCTCCATAACCAGATACAAATAATAGATATCCTCAATCTGGAAATGACGAGACATTTTTATGCAGTAACGGCAAAAAAACGTAGTCTGCCATATCATTTCCAAGTCTTTTTACGTTATCTTCTTCCCTCCATAAATACAAATATTGAATAAAAGCCAAGCAATAGAACTCCCTATTCAAGAGAGGGGCTCCATCAATTCGATAAGTATAATAAATCTCAAAATTTCAAATTACTTCAACAACCAAGAGTTATTTAAGCCTTACCTGAACTAAATATAACATGTAATATCAGGTGCTTGGTTACTGCATATTTACACATGATCATCCTAGTGTTTTAAATATGAGGACATTACTAAGGTGATAATTCCTGCAATGAGTAAGAGAAGTATAGATTATCTCACAATTTTTACTGGTTTAGCACTCAAGGGTTCTTTATAGTATAGGTAGTTAGGCTTAATTCAGGCAAATGCGGCATAAACGACATAAAAGTAATTGATGCTGTAAAGAGCCTATCCTGCTTTCAATTTTGATAATAATATAGAGTGGACAAACACGATGTTACTTGAGTGCAAGAACGTAACTTTCCGCTATCCTGGGACCTCTAAAACCATTCTCAATAATGTTTCCTTTACCTTGGATAAACCTGGGCTCCATGCGCTTTTTGGTCCTTCTGGTGTGGGAAAAACATCCTTTGCCAGGATACTTGCTGACTTAATCAACGGATATGATGGACAAATTCAAAAAAAATCGAAAAAGGTACTCTACTCATATAATCTAGAGAGATTGCCAGGCTGGTCATCCGTAGACAACCATCTCGACAAAATTACCCCACACTCTCACAGGGACCTAAAAACTGAGCTTATCCAAGTCTTTGGGGTACAAAATGTTATTGATATGCCTTTTGCTAAATTATCACTCGGGCAGAAAAACAGGGTTAATTTACTTCGGTACCTTCTTCAGGATTTTGATATTCTGATAATGGATGAAAGTCTCGCAAATGTTGATGAAATAACACGAGAAAACATAATTCTTCAGATAAAAACACTTTTTAAAACAACCTGTATTCTCTATATTTCCCATAATGTTGTAGAGGTTGCCAAGTTCTGCGACAGCGTTGTGGTTTTCAAGGACAGCGAGAAGGTTCCCCAAACAACTATAGTGGAAGGATGTAATTTCTGCATAGGAGAAAAATTAAACGAAACGAAGCTTAATCGCAGTATCCTGGAGATAATGCATGCTTCATAGACGAATATACCAATTCTTCATAATTTACTGTCTTGGAGTTGGTTTCCTTCTCCTCCTCAAACTTTTTCTTAATCTCTCAGACTATGTCATCCCAGGTTTTAATGATATATGGACGACTGGCATGGAAATATTCCCCCGATATTTAAACGATGTAACAGATACCCTCAGTGTTGCAGTTATCGGCCAGATAATTTCTATTATTATGGCTGCCACCGTCGGTATTTTGGGGAGAAAATCGACATGGTTTGGTTCCTTTATAAAAGTTGCAGCGTATAATGTGCAGGCATACCCTATTGTTGCAATTGCCCCTATCATTTTTATTCTCTTGGGTGATGGTTTTGCTTCAAGATTGATAATTGCAGCAATGATCTGTTATTTTCCTTTGCTGCTCTCAACCGTTTCCATCATGAGTGAACCCATTATTGATATAGAACATTTTTATCAATCAACCGGCAGAATTCGTTGGCAGCTCGAAATAAAAATTCGTGCTTACGAAAACATGCATAAACTTACCACCGTTATTGCAGGAAGCGCTACCCTGGCAATGGCAGGCGCAATTGTAGCTGAATTTTTAGCCGCCAACGCTGGAATAGGCTACTCCATCAGAATCGCTTTATATCAGGGTGATCTGGCTAAAATCCTGGTCGCCCTTTTTCTCATTGGTATAACTCTATCAGTATACCAGGGTATTCTTGAGATTTTAGGAATATTGATAAAAAGTAAATGGGGAGGAACAGCTGAAAATGACGAATAAACTGCAACAAAGAGAAAACATGGAAAAACCAGTAATAACAACTGCATCTGCTCGACTATTCTCACTCTTCCTAGCGACAATATTAATAGTTCTAGCCACTGATTGGGCACCAGCATCCGAAAAAAAAATCAATTATCGTCTTAAATGGCTTATCAACACCAGTGTAGCTGGCGATATCTATGCCGCTGAGTATGGTTACTTTAAGAAGGAGGGTCTGCAGGTCAACGTTAAGCCAGGTGGACCTGAACGAGATGCAATTCGAGAACTGGAATTAGGGTATGCGCAGTTTGGTGTGGCATCTGCTGATCAGGTAATACGAGCAACGGCCAAAGGAGCAAAAATCATAGTTATAGCCCAGCTCTTTCAAACCAATCCTATGCAGTGGATTTATCGATCTGATGAAGTAGAGCTTGCTTCAATAGATGATCTCCGAGGTAAAAAAGTGGGAATAACTTACGGAGGCAACGATGAGACAATTATGAGAGCTTTGCTTGCTGCAGGTGATATTAAGGAAAATGAGATAACTCTTTCTAGCGTGCGCTATGATTATACTCCATTTTTCCGCAGAAAAGTCGATATTTGGCCGGTATATCGCAATACTCAGGGTATCTTTCTCAGTAATGAACTTAGCAAGGCAAGTGAAAAAGTTGCCTTTTTTAATCCTGCCAAATTTGGAATCCAGTTTGTTGCAAATTCTGTGATAACAACAGAGCAGATGGTAATAGAGAATACTGACCTGGTTGCAAAATTCAGACGGGCGTTATTGACTGGTTGGGAAGAGGCACTTGCCCCAGCAAACCTTGAGAAAACTATCACAGCAATCGCACTCCACGACAAAGATAGCTCCAAGGAAATGATAAGGCAACAGCTCCAGGCAACCAGAGAATTGATAAAACCTTCTGCTGACTTTTCCATTGGCAAAATAGATAGGCAGGCGTGGATTCAAACTGAAAAAATCATGCTTGGACAAGAACTAATACCCAACCCAGTTAACATTGAGAACAGATTACACAAATAAACCGAACTCTTCATGAACGTTCTGTCAATTTGGCTTGAGCCATCTCTTCAGAGCACCTTAGGCTAAATATCAGAACTCACCAAATTAACAACATTTCCGCCCAAGGTCAGCCGTTGCGGCAGCATCTCCTTCGTCCCTTGGCCAGAATACATACGCGAGTATATATCTTCTGGCCGTTCCCCAGATATGCTACCATCTCGACTGATGAGAAATCCGGGTTAACCCGATAATTTCACGGGTTGAGATGGTTTGCTAGCCGAGGAGACTTGCGAAAAGCTATACTAAAGTATGCGTATCGCAAAAGCGACGCTGGATAGCGGGCCATATCGACCCACCCGAAGGGGAAAGCCTCGAACATCTTCTTTGATGAAAGTGTGGTTTCAGAGTGTGCCTTAAGATATTCAACTATTATTATTAACTATTTGAAAATAAAGAATTAAAGCAAATAACTTAGTCAGGTTCATGAAATTCTCAGGTTAAACGATACACTCCATTGAAATCTACTACAGCTGAGTTGAATTAGATTTAATTTAAACACTAAACAGTATAAGAATCCTCAGCCTTTAGAAACCTCTGGGCTGTTCCAGTATTAATTGAATTGAAGTTCTAATCAGCTGGATAAGCGACAAATCAATTCCAGCAAAGATGGCTAATTGCAGATAAACTCAGATCCGATTTCATCAAAACAATGAAACCGGATCTGTAGGTTTTATATAATAAGTTTATTCTTTTTCAATGCATTCTGCAGGGCATGAGGCTATAGCTTCATCTACACAATCTGCATCAGGATCGGACCCTTCTACTACAAAGGCCTTTTCATCCTCATCATTAAAGCCGAAAACTTCAGGACATGCCTCCACACACGCTTCACAACCTATACATTCGTCCACATCAATTATAATTTCTGCCATTTTGAACCTCCATTAAATGAACGTTTACGATGATTACAAGTTACTGATTTCCGGATTCCCTTGCGTTTTCAAAGGCAATCTATAATTAGCTCACCTTCTCAATGTAGCACTTTACATTCATATTTTCTTTGATTTAGATCAAAATTATCTGCGCAATATATACAATTATAGGTTGGTATCAAATGTATAAACGGAGGTATATCATTAGGTTTTTATTTTCTTCGTGCAAGATTTTGCGGTAGGTAATCTGCCCTCACTGGCGAAAATACTTCAAGAACTGCTGAATCCTCAAGGACTGAAGCACCATGTTCAACATTTCCTGCAATGCTCCAACTGTCACCTGCTTGTGCCACCCAGACTTCACCATCAATGGTGAATTCCATTTTTCCTGAGATAAGATATCCTGTTTGTTCATGAGGATGTTTATGTACTGGCAGAAGAGCTCCTTTGGTGAGAAGAAATTTCGCTGTAAGTGTTTTCTCTCCATAAACCAAGGTCTTGATACTAATCCCGTCAATCAGCGCAGTATATCCCTGACTGTCATCATGTTTATACAACATCGATCTCTCCCTTCATTTGAGAATAGAAAGTTTGGTGTGGATAATAATCTGCTATCCCAATCCTGAAACTCCCTTTACCGTCTGTATTTAAATACACCTATAAAATTTTTACGCAAGAAAAATGGTTGCATATGCCATAAATATGGATTTACTGAACATCTCACAATTCTGCTGAACTACCTCGCCAATAACAAAAAACGTATTAACATATCCGCATTATTTAACAGATATCCAATGGCATAATAATCAATTATCTGTTGTGCTTAAAAGAGATGTACGATAGGGTGCAGCTCGTTCCTACTGTGGGAGTAAATCCGTCACACAATAGAATGATTATAAAAATATTATAGGAAATTAAGGAGTCAGAATGAAAAAGTTGATACTTGGAGGAGTAGTTATCCTTGCCTTATTAGGGGCTGCACCTTTTGTCAATGGACTGCTCATGCAAAAAACGGTTTATAAAGCAGTTGAAGACGCAAATGCCATCTATGCTGATACTGGAGTTGATTATTCCCTGGAAATACTCAGCTATAAACGAGGCCTTCTCACAACTGATATTGAGTGGAAACTAAATTTTGGTTCGTTAAAGGCAGTATACGGTGTTGAAGAAATGGTTTTCCAAGATCATGCAAAACATGGTTATACCAGGGTTATCTCAACAACTAATTTTGAGAACAATGAATGGTTTAAAATGTTTATTGACAAAAATCTGCAAGGTGAAAATCCATTCAAACTCACCACAGTTTACTCAGTTTTTGGCGATATTCAGACAACATTCAGTTTTGATGAGTTCTCTTTTACTATTGAGAATGAAACCCTCAACGTCAAAGAAGGGAGGTTTGTAGTTGAGACTGATGGTGGGCTTAAAAACTTTAAATCATATGGAAACTGGTTAGGACTAAACGCTGCGGATAAAATTTCGTTTGGCAAAATGGAGTTGGATGCTGATTTGGAAATGTTATCCTCCTATTTATGGGATGGAACCATGAATTTTACACTTGATCAATTCTCTGTAAGTGAATTACAGAATGAGTTTAACTGCAACGGAATACGGGGAAAATATGTGTTTGATGTTGATCAAGCTGCTAATACTATATCTGGGGAAACTCTTCTTTCTCTGGAGGG
>CAZWVC010000124.1:0-11227 GCA_964637245.1 uncultured Desulfocapsaceae bacterium | reverse complement strand
TTGCTTGTAGCGAAGCTGATTTGCATCAGGTCATCTTAAACTGTCTGTTAAATTCCATTGATGCAATTCACGAGATGGAGAATAACAAGGGAAAGATCGATATACTTACTGGCAAGATATCTGCAGATGGAAATAGCTTTGTTGAAATAAAAATTCAAGATAATGGCTGCGGTATTAATAAAACTGAAATAGGTTTTGTGTTTGATCCATTTTTCACTACCAAGCAGGTTGGTTATGGAACAGGTCTTGGCCTTTCGGTTTCACGATCAGTGATAGAAAACTGTGGTGGTTCAATTACTGTGGAAAGCAAAGATCCCACCGGAACAAGTGTAACAATAAAGCTTCCTGAGAGTAATGAACGAGATAAGTTAGCCTAAAGACATTGGAGAGTTCTTTTGGTAAAAAAACGGCTGTTAGTAATAGACGATGAAGAAAATATGCGGCATATGCTTGATGCTATGCTGTCACGTCATAATTACGAGATTTCTTCAGCAAAGGATGGCATGCAGGCCTCGGTAATTATACAGGAAAAGGATTTTGATTTTATCCTCTGCGATATCCGTATGCCAAACATGGATGGTCTAGAGTTCCTCGTTAGCAACGCCCATCATCTCAAAAAATCGACGGTAATAATGATGTCTGCCTATGGCAGTGTTGATCTTGCCCTTGAGGCCATGAAAAAAGGAGCGTATGATTTCATTTCAAAACCTTTTAAAACTGATGAAGTACTCCTCACCTTAAAAAAAGCCGAAGAGAGAGAGCAACTAAAAAAGGAGAATATCCAGTTAAAAAAAGTGCTCGATATTCGTGGAGATGGTTTCACCGATATCATCGGTGGTAGT
The DNA here is from genome assembly GCA_964637245.1 of uncultured Desulfocapsaceae bacterium. Taxonomy (GTDB): domain Bacteria; phylum Desulfobacterota; class Desulfobulbia; order Desulfobulbales; family Desulfocapsaceae; genus Desulfopila_A. The sequence continues at coordinate 10,385 of CAZWVC010000124.1, read as the reverse complement.
AAAAAGTTAAAATCCATTATTGAACTGGCAGAAAAAGTTGCGCCGTACAATACTACCGTCCTTGTCACCGGCGAATCTGGAACCGGTAAAGAGATGATTGCACGCGGAATACACGCAAATTCACCAAGAAGTAATAAACCATTTCTTGCGATAAACTGTGGTAGTATTCCCAGTGATCTGCTGGAGAGTGAACTTTTTGGTTATCTAAAGGGAGCTTTTACCGGAGCAGACAAAAACAAAAAAGGTCTTTTTGAAGAGGCCAACGGGAGTACTTTGTTTCTGGATGAAATCGGGGAACTTCCCCTTGCAATGCAGGTTAAACTGCTCCGTGTGCTGCAAGAGAATGAAATTCGTCCTGTTGGCTCTTCAACTGTAAAAAAAGTTGATGTTCGTATAATTGCAGCTACTGCTAAGAACCTCCACGAAGAGGTGGAAAATGGCATTTTTCGTGAGGATCTTTTTTATCGGTTGAATGTTCTCTCAATTCATATACCTTCGCTGCGTGAACGCATAGATGATATTCCTGAGCTATGTGCCCACTTTATTAAAAAATATTCTAAAAACCTCAATAGTTCAGTCGATAATATCGATACAGCTGCAACTAATTCATTATTACGCTATCAATGGCCTGGAAATATTCGAGAACTAGAAAATGTGATCCAGAGAGGAATGGTCCTGACAGACCATAGGTATATAGGCCTGGAACATCTCCCCCATTCCCTTACTGCTGAGAGAAGGAGAAGGCCAAGTGACGATTTTGGTTTTGCGGGATATTCATTAAAAGAGGCGCAAAAATTACTTGAAGCAAAAATGATAAGAAAAGCCCTTGATGAAACAGCTGGAAACAAGTCAAAAGCTTCAATATTACTGGAAATAAGCTACCCTTCATTATTGAGCAAAATAAAAGAGTATTCCATCTGACCCAACACTTTCATGCATCTTTTTGGGTTTTCTGTTTATAGATTTCTTAAAAAACATCAAATATTTGCTATGTAGGAAAAATGTAGGATCTTTACTCTATAACTCTCTCTAAAATTTAATTTAGAAATTATTTTAAAAGAGGGGGAGTGAAATGAATCAAAAAGGTTTTTCTCTAGTTGAGGTCAAGGTTTGCTGTGCAATAATATCTGTTCTTGCCTGTACCGCTTATCCATTTTTTAACAACATGCAGCAGTCTCGTGCTTTAAATGTGGAAATTCGTACCCTCTACAGTAGCCTCCAACATGCTAAAATTGCAGCCATTAAGCATAATTCTTATGTTGTATTTAAAACGACAGCTTCTGGTTATCAAATATTTGTCGATGACGGAAATGGCGGCAGTGGTCAGGGAGATTGGCAGAAGCAACCTCATGAGAAACAACTGGTTTTGCATAAATATCAGGATGGAATTTCATTGGAGAAAATAACCTTTACTGGTAACCGAACCCGTTTCAATGGTCGTGTATGTATGAAGGCTGGCAGGGTAATACTGAGTAATGAAGATGGTGCTCAAACTGAACTTGTCGTGTCAACGCTTGGTAGGATACGCGTGGAGAAAATTTAAACCATGAGTCTGATATGAAGAGGTGTTCGTTTTCTGTTCTTATCAGACCATTTCAAATCCTATCTTCTCAATTGCTTCCTTGACTTGCATGATATCAACATCGCCAGCATAAGTCGCCTCTCCTCTTTCCAGGTCGACTTCAACATCTCTGATCCCTGGAAGTTTCTCTAATGCTTCCTTGGTTGAGTTGACGCAGTGCTGGCAACTCATACCTTTTATGTTAACGGTAGCCATTGTCTATACTCCTAGTGTGATTTATTGTTTTCAGCGTGTAAAAAAGCTAAGAAGATTGGCAGGTAAATCAAGGAATATTAATCTATCCCGGTAAAGACGAAATTGGAAAAGCAGCTGATTGTAGATGTGAAAGGTATGCATTGTGCCTCATGCTCTAGCAGGATTGAAAGAGTAGTTGGCAACATGGATGGAGTACATGAAGCATCAGTCAATTTAGCTGCTGAAACCCTCTCATTGAAACTCCACGAACCTGACTTCGATATTGAGCTTATTGCCCAAAAGGTAAAAGATCTTGGTTTCCAACTCATTCTCAGACAACCAAAAGAAAAGAGAAAATTGCGCTTAAAAATATCGGGTATGCATTGTGGTGCATGTTCGGCTCGAATAGAAAGAGTTGTCAGAAAACTCGATGGGGTAGAAACAGCTTCGGTTAATCTTGCTACCGAGACTGCACAGATAACCTTCGATACAACACTGTGCACCCCAAGAAGTATCAAAGATGCTGTGCGTAATCTTGGTTTTACTCCAGAATCAATCAACAGTGAAATTGAAAATCATGAGCAGAAAGAGAAAGAGGAAATTCAGGTTCTTCAAAAAATGAAAAAAAATGTCATCTTTGAGTTTGGCATTCTTCTTCCACTTCTTGTTCTGAGTATGGGAGAGATGGTTGGTCTACAATTACCTGAAAGCATTTCACCGCACCTCTTCCCACTTCGCTTTGCCCTTTTACAATTGTGTTTGACACTGCCGATAATGTGGCTTGGAAGACAATTCTATCTTATCGGTATCCCGGCTCTGCTCAGGCGATCACCCAATATGGACAGTCTAATTGCCATAGGTACCGGTGCTGCATTTGTCTATTCAATCTGGAACTTATTCGAAATAATGATAGGAATTGATCCAATTGCAAAATCAATGGATCTCTATTTCGAGTCTGTAGGTGTTCTCATTACTTTGGTATCACTTGGTAAATATATGGAGTCACGGTCGAAATACCACACCTCAGATGCGATTCGGCAAATGCTTGATCTCGCCCCCAAAACTGCAGAATTGCTGCAAGATGGCATACAGCAGACTATAAGGTGCGATGAAATCGAGAAAGGTGATGTTCTTGTCATTAAACCAGGTGCGAGTCTACCTACTGACGGTAAAGTAATAAAAGGATCTTCCGCGATTGATGAATCGATGATGACAGGTGAGCCGATGCCTGTCTATAAAGATTTAGACGATAAAGTGTATGGCGGTACAGTAAACACAGCTGGAACCATTCACATTCGTGCTGAGCAAACCTCTGAGAATACTATGCTGGCTGGTATTATACGACTTGTACAGGAGGCTCAGGGATCGAAGGCACCCATTGCCAAAATTGCAGACAGGGTAAGCTATTACTTCGTGCCAGCGGTAATGGCATTGGCAGTAGTTGTTGGCCTAACATGGTATTTCATTGGGGATGTCGGCTTTTCCCATTCACTGAGGTTTTTTATTGCGGTGATGGTTATTGCCTGTCCCTGTGCGATGGGACTGGCAACTCCAATTTCAATAATGGTTGGCACGGGGAGAGGGGCACAACTTGGAATTCTGATCAAAAATGGAGAAACGCTGGAAAAAATGGAACAGGTAACAACCCTTTTATTTGATAAGACTGGGACAGTTACCCATGGTAAACCCAAAGTAGTGCATACTGAATTTTCTGAAATGGAAAATGCTAATAAATATATGACAATGGTCGCCTCCGCAGAGCAGTCATCTGAACATCCCATTGCAGATGCCATAGTCCATTATGCCAAGGAAAAAGGACTCATAATTCAACAACCCGATACTTTTACAAACTATCCAGGACAAGGCGTTATATCTACAATCCGCAACATCGAAGTCAGTATAGGGAATGTAAATTTTCTCGAAGAACAAAAAATTTCCTGTTCCGAGTTTTTGTGCAATACCAAACAGTTTTCTGATGAGGGCAAAACCACTCTCTTCTTTGCAATTGATAAAGTGTGTTCCGGTATTATTGTAATAGCCGATTCAATAAAGAGTGAAGCAAAGGGAATTGTAGAAAAGCTTGAACAGTCAGGTAGGCAGGTTGTGATGTTGACCGGTGATAATGAGAAGACTGCTCAAGCCGTGGCTAAGCAGGTAGGTATTTCCACAGTCATAGCCGAAGTGATGCCGGCCCGTAAGGCTGAAGTTGTTGAAGATTATCAGAAAAATGATGCCATTGTGGCAATGGTTGGAGATGGTATAAATGACGCTCCAGCACTGGCACAGGCTGATGTGGGAGTTGCGATGGGGACCGGGATAGATATTGCGGTTGAATCAGCTGATGTAGTTGTGATGCAAGGAAATATTGATGGGGTCTTCGGTGCAATGCAGCTATCCACAGAAGTAATGAAAAATATTCGGCAAAACCTGTTCTGGGCCTTTGGTTACAATGTACTTGGTATTCCTATTGCTGCAGGGATTCTCTATATTTTTGGGGGTCCTGCCCTCAACCCTATGCTAGCAGGAGCAGCAATGGCGTTGAGTTCGGTTTCTGTTGTCTTTAACGCTTTACGACTGAGGTTTTTTGAAGGATAAAAAATAACGCAAATTCAATAGTTTTATGGGTGGTTGAGTGTCCACCCTTTTTTACTTGACTTTTACCCATTCAATTAGCTATATATTGCAACCTAAATGAATGGGTATTCATTAGTTGCCGCACATTGTCATGCTGCGGTGTTATCTTTGTAAATATAAATTAAAAGAGGAATCCTATGTCTAAATTAGTTGCACCTCACGGTGGAAAAGGTTTGGTATGTGCCCTTCTTGAAGGCGCTGCGCGTGATGCAGAACTCCAAAAAGCTAAAGGCCTTAAGCAGGTAGAAATTTCTGATCGTGCAAAAGGTGATCTCATAATGATGGGAATAGGTGGTTTTTCACCACTTGAAGGTTTCATGACCAAAGCTGATTGGAAAGGTGTATGTGAGAACTTCCTGATGGCCGACGGAACCTTCTGGCCTGTACCTATCACTCTTGATGTTTCCGCAGCAGACGCAGCAGATATCGCCGAAGGTAGCGAGATTGCTCTGGTTAATGATGGTGAAACCTACGCAACCATGAAGGTCACCGAGAAATTCGAGATGACCGACGAAGACAAAAAATGGGAATGTGAGAAAGTCTTCTTGGGCGAAGGTGAAGAATCTGTAGATGGAAACTTCTGGAAAATCGCACCTGAAGATCATCCTGGTGTTATTATGGTTCAAGCCCAGAAAGAATTCAACCTGGCTGGTCCAGTAAAAGTTCTCTCCGAAGGTGAGTATCCAGCTGAATACCCAGGTGTATATCTCAAGCCTGCTGAGACCCGTGCCATGTTTGATGAGCGTGGATGGGCCAACGTTGCTGCCCTGCAGCTCCGTAACCCAATGCATCGCTCCCACGAATTCCTCGCTAAGATTGCAGTAGAGGTATGCGATGGCGTGCTTATCCACTCATTGATCGGTAACCTCAAGCCTGGTGATATTCCGGCACCTGTACGTGTTAAAGCTATAGATATTCTTATCGAGAACTACTTCGTAAAAGAAAACGTAATATCTGCTGGTTACCCACTTGATATGCGTTATGCCGGACCACGTGAAGGACTCCTTCATGCAACCTTCCGTCAGAACTACGGTGTTAATAACATGCTGATCGGTCGTGATCACGCTGGTGTTGGCGATTTCTACGGTCTGTTCGAAGCTCAGGATATTTTTGATCGCATCCCTGAAACCGGCGATGCTGGTAAAGATCTGCTGTGTAAACCAATGAAGATAGACTGGACCTTCTATTGTCACAAGTGTGACGGTATGGCCTCCCTGCGTACCTGTAACCATGACAAAGAATCCCGCGTTATTCTCTCTGGTACTAAGCTCCGTAAGGCACTTTCCGATGGTGCTGAGATTGTAGATCACTTTGGTCGTGACGAAGTTCTCGATCATTTAAGAGAATACTACGAAGGTCTCACCGAGAAAGTTGAAGTAAAGATGCAGGGTGCTGCATCTGGTGATTCCATGTAATCACTTTTGATTTTTTCGTACTTTCAGGAGATACCACTTTGTTGTGGTATCTCCTTTTTTTTTCTATCATTACTCATCTATTTGCAGGTTAATTTTTTTCAAACGCTTGAGGAGTTAAGATATGAGTGAGTTGAATGTCGGTTTAGGAGAGAGATCCTATCAAATCCATATTGAGCGTGGTATGCTCCACAAAGTTGGTACGCTCCTCACGGAGAATAAGTTTGCCAATCGCTATTGTATAATCGCCGACAGTACTGTTGCTGATCTTTATGGAGACACGCTTATTCGTTCACTCTCAAAAAGTAAAATCGAATGTAGCCTTGTAACTTTTGAGGCTGGTGAAAAGAACAAAAACCTAACTACTTATACTAACCTTTTACGATATCTAGCCCAAAATAAATTCGACAGAAAGGATGGTGTTATTGCTTTAGGTGGCGGGGTGACCGGTGATCTTGCAGGATTTGTTGCTGCAAGCTATATGCGGAGTATACCTTTTGTCCAGATACCGACGACATTGCTCTCCCAAGTAGACAGTTCAGTCGGTGGAAAAACTGGTGTTGATATACCCGAGGGTAAAAATCTCGTTGGTGCTTTTTATCAACCAAAAGCAGTCTTTATTGATATAGAAGTTCTCCAAACCCTACCTAAGAATGAATTCATTGGGGGAATGGCAGAAGTTATTAAATATGGGGTAATCCGAGATCCGGAATTTTTTTCTTATTTGTATAAAGTAACCAACCAAACACTCCAGCTGGATTACCAGATTATTGAACACATCATTCATACTAGTTGTTCTATAAAAGCCGAGGTGGTTGCTGAAGATGAGCAGGAATCAAATGTACGGAGGATTCTCAATTACGGGCATACTTTAGGGCACGCTATCGAAGCAGTTTCAGATTTTAACATAATTCATGGAGAAGCTGTGGCTATAGGGATGGCAGCGATTGCCAGAATTGCCAGCCAAAAAAGGTTACTTGAAAATACTGCAAAGGATGAAATTATTCGGCTTATTCGTCAGTATGGGCTACCAACTGAGGTACCTGCAGATCTTGATAGACAATCAATAAAAGACTACCTCCTCACAGATAAAAAGGTAGAATCAGGTAAAATTACCTATGTTCTGCCTGTAAAGATTGGCGAGGTGATTATGTCTGCTGATGTGGAGGAAGTGCTAGTAGAAGATGTACTGGCGGGGAAAATTCTCTAAACATTCAACAATTAGATAAACCGGGAAGATGCTTCTCATAGTTGATGATTTTTCAGCTTTTCCCATAAATTCTTTCTACTAATTCCCAGTAGTTTTGCAGCTTCAGTCTTGTTCCCTTGGCTTTTGGCAAGTGCTCGTGCCAGAAAATGCCTCTCGGCAACGGCCATATTCTCAGAGAGTTTAAAACCAGCAGAGGAGGGGACATGTTGATTAATTTCTATGGGAAGATCGACAGGAGTTATCTCGGGACCCTGGCAGAGTACAGAAGCGCGTTCCATTAGATTACGTAACTCTCGTACATTTCCTGGAAAATCATAGTGATGTAGACACATTATTGCATCATCACTTATCGAGACACTTCGACCATGAACAGCATTAAACTCATTCAGAAAAACATGACATAACTCTTCAATATCCTCCTTATGCTCTCTTAATGGGGGCATATGCAGAGGTATAACTTGAAGTCGGTAGAGTAAATCCTGTCGGAATAGCCCTTTCTCTACCTCTTCCTGCAGATTTTTTGAAGTACAGGCGAGGATACGAACGTCGACATTTATACTTTTATTGCCTCCCACCCGTTCAAACTGGCTCTCTTGCAAAACCCTTAGAAGTTTCGCTTGTAGAGGACTTGGTAAATCTCCCAACTCATCTAATAGTAGAGTTCCAGAATTTGCGAGCTCAAATTTTCCTTTACGTGTGTGGTTTGCTCCCGTGAAGGCACCACGCTCATGGCCAAAAAGTTCAGACTCCATCAAACCTTCTGGTATTGCTGCACAATTGATAGAGACAAAAGGGTTCGCATTTCTATTGGAATTAGCGTGAATTGACCGAGCAGCAAGTTCCTTCCCTGTACCAGATTCACCTGTTATAAGGATGGTTGCATTGGTTGGGGCGGCTTGCTCAATTATTGAGTACACCTGTTGTAAGGCGTTACTTTTACCAAATAATTTTTTACTGATACCCATCTGGCAATCAGCTTCTAGTGCTTCGTATTTAGATTTTACCGCCTGGGTTTCAAGAATCCTTTGGATCCGGATAATAAGGTCATCCATATCAAAGGGTTTGAGAATATAATCAGATGCTCCAATTTTGAGACAATCGATGGCATTTTCAACGGAACCGTAAGCCGTCATCATAATAACGTCAGTTCCTCGACTGTGTTCATTTATCTTCTTTAATAGATTAATACCATCTAATCCAGGCATACGAATATCTGATACCACAAGATCATACTGCTTCTTGCCCATCATCGTGGCAGCAATGACTCCATCTTCAGCCTCATCGATCTGCCAACCCTGCTGTTTGAGACGATCTGAGACTGATATTCGCATTATTTCATCGTCTTCTGCGAGCAATATTGATGGCATTTGACTTAGACCTCACATTAAGCTGTGATTTATAAATAATTAGAATTAAACATCAGTTAACTGAAGAAATTTTTTCTGCATCACTAACTGATCGAGTTAATCGGTAGAGCGATAGATATGGTAGTTCCTTGACCAACATCACTGTGCACATCTATTTTCCCTGCCATTTTTGTCACCAGCGAATAGGTGACAGCAAGCCCTAAGCCGGTGCCTTCCCCAACGTCCTTTGTGGTAAAAAAAGGATCAAAAATATGTGGCAGGTTCTCATTTGCAATCCCTGTGCCTGTGTCTTTAAAAACGAGATTGAGCGAGGAGTTCAGTTCATTTACTGAAATAATAAGTTTACCGCCATTACGCATAGCCTGAATCGCATTTAAGCCAATATTAATAATTATTTGTTTTAGTGCTTCAATATCGAGATTGTACTGTTTCGAAACGGTAACATCTGTGACTAGTTCTATGTTTTTTAGTTTATACTTTAATAAATCAATACATTGTTCCAATAGCAGATGAATATCAACCTGTCGTAAGGTAAGTGGTTCAGTACGACCGAAATTGAGCAGTTGTTTCATGGTGGTTTCAATCTGCCGCAAACCTTTGTCAAGCAGAGGGAGATAGCGCTTATGCAAGTCGACATTATCGGGATCTTCACTCATGGTCTTAACACAATTGAGCATACCACCCAGCGGATTGTTGACTTCATGGGCAATACCCGCAGTGAGGATCCCAAGTGAGGCCATCTTTTCACTCATATGTGCCTGTGACCTGGTTTTGATAAGCTCTTCTTGTGAGTCACTGAGGCGATCACAGAAACGCTCGAAATGATCTTGCAGCGTGTCTAATTCATCTTTGTAAAATGAAGGCAATCCATTGGTAAAGGATGTTCGCTGAGGAAACATGTCCATAGCTTCAGTAAGCTTGGCAATTCGTTGAACTACCAATGACTCGAACATGAGAAATAAACTTATGGTTACCAAAATAATGGAAATTACCCCAATTAGGAGTAAAGATTTGACATTTCTTTCAATCAAAGTATCGGCCCACTTAATTGGAATGGTTATAGACAAAGCACCACGTATATCACCAATGGAATAGCCATGTTGTTCATGACAACCGAGACAAGATTTTTTCACCTTTAAAGGAGATGTAAACCTGACTAAGCGGCCATTTCGGGAATCGGCTACGGCAATTTTTTCAGCAAGACCATCCTCGAAGAGTTTCATTGATAGACGTTCAAATTCATCTGGTTTGTTAGATGGATTGACCGGATTTAGACTAGTCACTCGAAAATGACCAAGGCCGTCTCGATCAGCATACTCAGAAAGTTCTCTTGTAATCATAGCAGGATTGCGAAGAAAATATTCATTTCCACTGTTGTCAGTTACCGTCGGTAGATCCAAGTAAGGGTTCTTTTCTATTCCTTTGCGTTTGAGGACAAAAAGGCCATTATGATCTGATGCCCACTGTCTGGTTAACAGGATCTGTTTATAGAGCATTCGAGCTTGTTGTTCTGCCTGTCTGATTATCATTCGCTCATCGAAAACAGCAGTACGATAGAGCATGAAAATATAGGAGAGGGAAATAATTGCCCCAATAAAAATGATGAATTTAGTACGGAGTGAAATCCTTGTGGCAAGTTTCGAATTCATATCATTGCTATAGTTGACCTTATGAGAAATAGAAAATATAAATAAAGGATACTACTTCATTCAAGTAACTTGGAAAATAGATTTTTTCCCCAAGCATTACCGAATGGTTACACCTAGACGGTGTGATTGTTACCTTACGGCCTCTTTTTTTGTATCAGTTAGATTCAGTTAGAAGATATTACTTCTCCTTATGGCAGGTAGTACACTACTTGAGAGCTTTTTTCGTCGCATCTTTTGGCAACCTCATTATGACAGGTGAGGCAGTTGGCGTGGTATGCTCTTTTAGACATATTGAGTTTTAGTTTCCCCTTAGTCTTGCTAGGCGAACACTTCGCTGTTGTGGCTATCAATGCATTT
>CAZWVC010000123.1:0-11279 GCA_964637245.1 uncultured Desulfocapsaceae bacterium | reverse complement strand
ACACTCTCTACGGCAATGTTTGTCAGTCAGCTGGACAGCAAGGGGAACTGTATTCACATGCCGTCACCTGCAGAAAAATCACGGCAGCGAAAAATCATCGAGCAAGCTTTTCACAAACGCAAAACCAAGCGGATGGCAAAGCACAAAAAGCGACCTTGACGGTTACTCTCCCCTTTTTCCCCAGCTCTTATCATCAGCGAACTATCTGCTTGGATTGGTTCTATTTATGAGTATAGGAGTTATGGCCGGTATGTTTGGTCTGGGTGCCGGCTGAGCCAATGTACCAGTGCTTAATCTGCTTATGGGAGCACCACTCAAAATCAGTGTGGCAACTTCCAAATTCCTCCTTTCAATTACCGATACTTCGGCTGCCTGGATTTACTTAAACAAAGGATGTTTCATACCAATGATGGTGGTCCCATCTCTGGTGGGAATTATGCTGGAATCATTTGTCGGCGTAAGGATTCTCAAGGTTGTCAAACCAACATTCATTCGTTGGATGGTTATTGGTATTCTGGCTTTTGCCGGTCTTAAAGCACTATCAAAAGGGTTGGGCTTCTAAGGCTCACGTCAACTGTTAATCATAGAGGAGATTTACCATGAGCCCAGATGAAAAAAATTGGACCAAGCCCTGAACAGGTACTGTATGCAGATATCCTCAACAAGGGCATGCTGGCAGGGCTTGTCGTCTTACTTATCACCTTTGCATTATATGTATTTGGTATTGTCAGCCCATATGTACCCCTGGATAAACTTTCGAATTACTGGGGAATGGGGGGTAGAGGACTACCTCCATGAACTTGATATTCCAGCGGGTTGGGCTTGGGTAGGCCTGCTCAACTACAGTGATTTTCTTAACTTTATCGGGATTGCATTTTTAGCCGGTGTCTCTATCATCTGTTATATCGCTATCATTCCAACACTGTTAAAAAACGACGACAAAATATTTGCGGTTCTGGCAATACTTGAGGTAATCGTATTAACTGCTGCTGCAACAGGAATTTTTGGCAGTGGCGGTCATTAATTCATTTCTTTCTCAGAGGGTGAATTGATCTTTTACCCTCTGAGAACAGGAAAGTGATAGATCATATGTAATTACCTTCTGGCGCCAGCCTAAAATTATAAGTAATCTTTTTTTTACAACAAGCCTAACCTTACTGCCCAATTGTTTCAAAATTCTAGCATTTTTTAGAGACGCGCCAGCTTTATATCATCCTGCATGCCCCACTTCTTGGCCTATTAGAAAGCTTCATTTTAAAAACTCCAGAATATATTAATAAGAAAACAATATAGAAACTGGACATACTGGTGTTAAGGCACTGTTTATATTATCTACAAGAGGGCGTGAAAAGCCTTAAGCGAATAATATCTTATATGAAGATAAAACAATGGATGAATAATTTAAAAAACATGGTTCGATTAGCTGAAGCGAATTGATGACCACTGACGTGCCTGCGGCAAAAAAGTTTTATGGAATTTTGTTTGGGTGGACTTTCAACGATATGCCAATGGAAGCTATGACCTATTCCGTTCTTAAAGCCAATGAGGATGAGGTTGGTGGGGTTATGCCGAATAGCTATTTGCTATTCGGCTTTTTCATCTCATCCTCGCCTAACTTATCTTTGACATTTATTCAATAAACTTGTTTTCCTATAATTACACATAGGAATTGAAACAGCTCATTTTATCGGGACTTTTCCTGATCTTCTTTCGCATTTCCTCATTACTGTAACCCAAAGTTATAACTAGCCCAATTCGTGTTTTGGCAGGTATAGTCAGCAGCTCTTTTATTCTCTCTTCATCAAACCAGCCAATCATACAGGTACCTAGCCCAAGCTCTGTTGCCTGCAGGCAGAAATGCGCCGCAGCTATACCGATATCTATAAGTGGAAATTCTCTGTCCTTGAGTCTTCCTCCTATTTGGGTGATTATCTTTGGTTTTTCAATTGTTAAAACCGCAAGCACTGGAGCCTGTGGGGCAAATTTATTAAAAGATACCAAGTTACTATAGGTTGCCCTGGCCACCTTTGTTTTCAAATCAGGCTCATCGACCAGGATTAGCTTCCAGGGTTGAGAGTTGCTTGCAGAAGGTGATAACCGCACTGCCTCGATAAGTTTGTCTAGCTTCCACTTTTCTATGGACTTATCAAGATAGGAACGGACACTTTGGCGTACCTGCATTAGTTCGGCAAAATCCATTTTCTCCCTCTTTATATCTATCGTGCACTAAAATGGTTACTGCGTCATTAATAGCACCCTTGCCAAGAGCGAGTATAAACAACCAGTCACCTGTGAAATCTATTGCTGCGGCTCTAGCTATATTACCTAAATCACGACAAAACCTTTCTGGTATTTTCTCTTTTCTTCCTGCTTGATCATCAATCACTACCAAATACAATTGAGGAATAGTACTAATAATCCAAATTAAAAAGTGACTGGATACTCTTTCTTAAAAGCTTTAAAGAAAACTTCAGAAAAATAAGGATGGAAACCTTATGGTTCAAGATGTTGAATGAGAATAATTGATCACCTGTAATCTTACTCAAATTGAATAAGAATTTCTGCCCCTTTTCCCGGTAAAGCTAGGGAAATTGATGCTCTGAGATACAATCTCAAAGGGTATCTCCAAAGGAGAATGTCAGCTACGGTAGTTATTGTGCAATTGCCTTCAACGTTTCAATAATCTGGGATTGCGAAATAACACAAACACTCTCAATCTTGCCGAACATCAAGGAATATCTCAGAGTTACCATCCGCATTTTCGCTGGTCAAGTCGCTATTGGAGATAAAAGCAATATGAGTGCCGTCACCGCTAATTGCAGGTTGTGCAGTATCTCCACCGATTGAATGGGTAATTTGGCTATAGCCCTTGGTGATAGAATATCTGAAAATTTCGAAGTTGCCATCAGCATTGTCACCGGTGTGATCACCGTTTGAGGCGAAGGTGATGCGACTGCAATCCGAATTAATAGAAGGATACACATGAGAACCATCGGTTAAACTGGTAAGCGGTGTTGAAGTAAGTGTACTGAGATCAATGAGGAAAAATTCTGTGCTGCTCAATATAATATCGATTTTAACTGCTACGATGCATCTACCATCTGCACTGATCGTGGGATTAGTATGAAGAATCAATGTTGTAGAGTCAGTAGTCTGGAGGAAACTGCCTCCTCCACGGGTATCAAAGACAAAAATTTCAGTGCTGCCATCGGCATTACCACCAGTGTAATCAGCATTGGAAAAAAGAGCGATTTTTGTACCGTCTGTATTTAACGAATGAGGAGCAACACTATTCAGCATTCCTAATGCTGCGGATGATGCGGTAACCTGGGTAAATCCTGCAGTCGTGTCAAAAAGAAAAACCTCTGTGTTGCCATCAGCATTACCACCTGTGTAATCTATATCAGACTGAAAAACAATTCGGGTACCATCACCACTTATGCTAGGATTTTCGTTGGACCCCCCTGCTGTTGTGGTAATTTGTGAAGTAACTCCTGTTGTTGAATCAAAGACGAAAATCTCAGCGTTTCCATCAGGATTTATGCCGAGTGAGGTGCAGTCTGATTGAAATACTAATCTTTTGCCATTAGCATCAATCGAGGGATATTTATTGGAGCACCCTGTTGTTGTGGTAATTTGGACAATAGAAGCCGCAGAGATATTATACAAGAAAATCTCCATGTTGCCATCTGCATTGGATCCTGTGAGATCACTGCTTGACTGAAAACTTATCTGCGTGCCAAGCGTATTGATTGATGGATGAGATGAATTTCCCAAATTAGAAGTAGTTACCTGAGTCAACCCAATAAAAGGCATTGGCAGCAAGAGAAGCGATTTGATTGCAGGTGGTAACGGGGTGGCCTCAACCTTGCTACTACACAAAAAATGGCCAGGCACCATCAGCATGATGAATAGAGAAAATGTTAATCCTAATAATATTCGTTTTTCACATCTCTGAATCATATCAAGTCCGTGGCTTAAATTACATTTACTCCCAGTATTTCCCAGGTAATATTTTCAGTTATAGCAGAAACATTGAATATATAACAAGAAAGAACCATCTGTTACCAATTTACCTAACCTGTTTTACCATTATATTCTGCCAGACATTTGTCATAAATGAGTCATTGGAACTGAGTGATGAGTTTTCGACTGGTGACTTTCTAGGCTTACAAAACACCTAATAACAGCGCGCATTATCTGCAGGAATAAGTGAAGTCTATTTTCTCTTTATTTGAGTTCACATATTCACATATCATCAGCTGAAAAGGTTACGGCATCATGAACAGTCTCTTTGCCAAGAACAAGCATAAATAGCCGATCTACTCCAAGGGCTATGCCTGCAGCTCTATCAATTTTCTCTAGATCACGGACAAACTTCTCAGGCATTTCCTGTACTCTTCCTGTTTGAGACTCTATTGCTGTCAAATCTGCCAAGAATCGTGCACGCTGCTCCTCGGGGTCGGTGAGTTCAGAAAAACCATTCGCTAGCTCTAGACCCGCGACATAGAGTTCAAATCGTTCGGCAATATTCTGATCTTCTGCTTTTTTGCGGGACAATGAGGCCAGGACTGCCGGATAATCATAGAGAAAAGTGGGTTGCTTTATACCCAGCTTGGGTTCGATATGCTCAACCAAAATCTCATCAAAAAGATCCCCCTCTAGGGCTTTTTTCAGAGGAACGGGACTCCATTTCTGAAATGCCTCGGTGACACTTATTTGGTGCGAGGTACTCTCAAAAATTTGTTGAATTCTTTTCCTTGAAGCTGTTATTGCCTGGTTATCTGCAGAGAATTCTGAAAAAACCACACTATCTGCTATATAGGCCAGCAGCTCTTCGCAGTCACTCATTAAGCTAAAATAGTCAGCGTCCAACCGATACCACTCCAACATGATAAATTCCTCGAGATGATTTCTTCCTCTCTCTTCTTTTCTGAAGCAGTGGCATAATTGGAATATTTTTGTACAACCAGCCGCCAGCAACCTTTTCATGCACAATTCAGGAGAGGTTTGCAGAAACAACTCTTCTGTTGGAATTGGCTGAATATTCCTCTCCGGTATTGTCGTCGGAAGCCTTACTGGAGTATCTACTTCAAGGAATTGGCGGTGTTGGAAAAACTCACGAATTGCATGAAAAAGAGCTGCACGTAGATGCAGCTCTTTGGGAGAAAGCATGAATCACTCTTTTACTCGGGTAACATACTGGCCGGTGCGCGTATCAATTTGTATTTTGTCACCTTCTTCAACAAAGGGAGGTACCTGGAGTTCGTAACCTGTTTCAACAGTTACCGGCTTGGTATCGGTTCCAGAAGTGTCACCTTTTGCCCATGGATCAGCTTTGGTCACTTCCAAATTTACAAATATGGGGAGACTGACGTCAATAGGTTTGTCATCAAAAAACAACACCTGAATCTCCATATTATCCACCATGAAATGTGTATTTTCACCCAGCTGTTCGGCAGTGATGAAAATTTGATCATAGGATTCAGTATCCATAAAATGGTATTCATCCCCCTGGTTATAGAGATATTGCATTTTGCGCTCTTCCAGAGGTGCTTTCTCAAACTTATCGTTGGATCGATATGTTTGGGTAAATTGATTTCCAGTTATCATGTTGCGCATTTTACATCTATACAGAGCCTGTCCTTTCCCAGGTTTTGAAAATTCGAATTCAGTTATGACAAATGGGTTGCCATCTATTTGTATTTTCAATCCCTTTCTTAAATCTGAGGCATTATACATACCCTTATCTCCATGTTGACCGTTCTTGTCGGTGCGTTATCAATTGTATATTTTTTCAAGCCCTGGTTAAATTATTTTTTCAAGGCTACTCAAGAATCACTCAGTATACCTGGGATAATGTTTTTTCTGCAACGTTTAATCAGTTACGCCTGAGAGAATGAACATATTATTTTACTTGGTGATAATTAATAGTTTTAGTATCGTTTATCTTTTTTCGATGCTTCCATTGCCATGCCATGTATAATGATTGGTTGAAAACACGTTCGGAGAAGATATGATAACCGCAGGTATACTTTCAGATACACATTTACCTAATATATCAGAATCGTTCAAATATCTGGCAGATAAGGCCTTCAGGGATTGCGATGTTCTATTTCATGCTGGTGATATTACCAACCCAGCGGTATTGGACCATTTTTCTAACAAGATTGTCCATGCAGTACATGGTAACATGTGTGACTATACTACAAGTCAACACTATCCTTTAAATAAAACCATTAAACTTGAAGGTAATATCATAGGTCTATGTCACGGAGCCGGTCCAATGCACAATATTGAGGAGAGAATGTTCTCACTTTTTCCCGAGGCGGATTGCATTATATATGGTCACACCCACCGGCCTGTATGTCATCGTAAAGGTGGTGTCCTTTATCTCAATCCTGGCAGTTTTCAATGCAGCTCCCCCCATGGTGCTCCTGCATCATATGCAATATTGCATATTACGGCAAGCGAGCTTAATGCAAAACTCCACACCATTTCATTGCCCAAATGAAGACACTCTGGACACCTTGGCGGATGAATCATGTGTTGGGGAAAGTACCTAGAAAAGCAGGTTGTCTTTTCGAACCACCTGGCACAGAAAGATCAAATAAAGAGGAACTCCTGCTTTATCGTGACCCCCTGACCGTTGTGCTGCTTAACCGCTTTCCCTATGCAAATGGTCACCTGCTAGTTGCACCTTGCAGACATGTTTCATGTCTCACTGAGCTTTCCCAAGAAGAAGCAACGATACTGATGAAGATGTTGCAAAAAAGTACCACCATTCTTAATGAGCACTTTTCCTGTGATGGCATTAATATTGGCTGCAACATTGGTGAATCAGCAGGGGCAGGAATCGCTGACCATTTGCATTTTCATCTGGTACCTCGCTGGAGTGGCGATCACAACTACATGACAGTTGTGGCTGAAATTAGGACCATACCGGAACACATCGAAACCACATTCGATCAGCTTCTGATAAAATTTAACCAGCTATAATACTGTAACTTACGCAATGACTCGACCAGTAAAACTCACCCCTATGATGCAACAGTACCTGGAGATTAAAGATGCAAACCAGAACTCCATCCTTTTCTATCGTATGGGTGATTTTTATGAGATGTTTTTCGACGATGCCCATATCGCCTCGAAGATTCTAGGAATTACTTTAACATCGCGCAATAACAAAGGCGATTCGGCCAAGGTGCCCATGTGCGGTATACCCTATCATGCAGCACAAAGCTATATAGCTAAACTCGTAAAAGCTGGGCACCGGGTAGCCATCTGTGAACAGACAGAAGATCCGGCCCAGGCGAAGGGAATTGTAAAACGCGAAGTAATTCGAACCATTTCACCGGGAGTGGTAACCGATGACCAACTACTTGATGACAAATCAAATAATTATGTTGCCGCTGTCGCCAGGGTCGCCACGGCAGATAATGTAACCTTTGGTTTGAGCTTCCTGGATTGCAGCACCGGGAAATTTCTGGTCGGTGAATATGGTGAAACTGCAGACCAATATGAAAATGTAATCGATCAACTGGCCAGAATGACTCCAGCAGAACTCCTGATCGATTGTGAAGATAGGGAGAAATTAGCTGCTCTTCTCCAGGAAATAGAAAACTATCTGCCAGAAATCTGTGTTACTGAACGCAATAGTGACGGTTTTCACCTGCAATCCTGCAAAGAAATGTTGCTTGATCATTTCAAGGTTATGAACTTTTCTGGATTTGGTTGTGACACCATGAAAAGTGGCCTTATTGCTGCTGGTGTTCTGCTTGACTATGTCAAAGAAATGCAACAGACATCTATTGCTCACATAGAAAAACTCTCCCCCATCGATCTTGGGTCATATTTAATAATTGATGATTCTTCACGCCGAAACCTTGAACTAACCCAGACAATAATTGGTGGAACACGGGAAGGATCATTGCTGTCAGTTGTTGATAAAACTTCTACTCCAATGGGTGCTCGCCTCCTGAAAGACTCGATTCTCTTTCCCTTACAGGATGTCCAGCAAATAAATGACCGTCTTGATGCTGTCAGTTTTCTTTACAAAAATAACTCCCTACGCAAGCAAATTCGCGAAGCTTTGGGAAGCGTCTATGATCTCGAGAGACTCAATAGCAGAATGGTGCTGGGTAGCGGCAATGGTCGAGATATGTTGGCTATGAAACAATCGCTAACCAGGCTCCCTGTGCTCAAAAAATTAGGAGAGCAATGCAAGACCAGGCAGTTTCAACATATCGTCAGCCAGTTTGAAACACTAGGGGAGATACATGATCTACTGGAAAACGCAATACATGAAGAACCACCCGTAACCCTCCGAGATGGCAATTTGATAAAAGAGGGCTACAATCAAGAGCTCGACGAGCTCATCTACATCCTTCGTGATGGTAAGCAGCTGATTCTCAACCTTGAAGCCCAGGAGAGGGAGCGCAGTGGTATACCAAAGCTTAAAATCGGCTATAATAAAGTCTTTGGCTATTATCTTGAGGTGAGCAAAGTTCATAGTGAAAAAATACCTGAGAATTATATTCGTAAACAAACACTCGTCAACGCTGAGAGATTTATAACCCCAGAGCTAAAAGAATTTGAAAATAAAGTAATCAGTGCTCAGGATCGCCGTCTCGACCTGGAATACCAGCTTTTTACTGATATTCGCACTCTTTTGGCACGAGAAAGCTCAAGACTTCTAAAAGTAGCTCATCTCCTTGCCCAAATTGATTTTTTGGCAGCACTTGCCGAGATTGCTCACTTAAACAATTACAGGAGACCAACTGTTGTAGAAGGTGAAGAGATTATCATCACTGAGGGAAGACATCCTGTGATTGAAAAATCTCTGCCAAGCGGTAAATTTGTCCCCAACGACATCCACCTTGACCAGTGTGCGAGTGAGATCATCATTATAACCGGTCCGAATATGGCCGGAAAATCCACAGTTCTCAGGCAAACAGCCCTGATTGTACTCATGGCACAAATGGGCAGCTTTGTGCCTGCTGACGAGGCAAATATAGGTGTTGTCGATCGGATTTTTACACGCGTCGGAGCGATGGATGATTTGCGCCGAGGGCAGTCAACGTTTATGGTGGAAATGAATGAAACTGCAAATATTCTCAATAATGCAACGACCAGAAGCTTGGTTATCCTTGATGAAATTGGCAGAGGCACCTCCACCTTTGATGGCCTGGCCATTGCCTGGTCCGTAACCGAACATCTCGTTAGCAAAGAGAGCAAAGGAATCAAAACACTCTTTGCTACCCACTACCATGAACTGACCGAGCTTGCCAGAACACAGGACCGAATTCAAAATTATTCCATAGCCGTAAAGGAATGGAACGACACCATCATTTTTCTCCACAAACTCGTTCGTGGTGGAACCAGCAGAAGTTACGGTATTCAGGTTGCAGGACTTGCAGGTGTACCAGATAAGGTCGTTGCTCGGGCTAAAAACATTCTACGAAGCATTGAGACTGGTGAATTTGCCGGAACAGGGGGAGGAAAACCCCTCAAAGAGGCGGTACAGGAAAAGAGAAAAAAACATAACCCAAGTCAACTTTCCCTGTTTCAACCACCCTCTGATCCATTACGGGAATATTTGCAAAAAATCACCATTGATGATCTCACACCCCGACAGGCACTTGAGATTCTGTATGAGTTAGACAAACTTGCAGGATCATAGGTGAGTGATATGTCGAAAATGATTAATTTAAAATACACCTAAGCTTAAATGAGTTTCAACCGTTTCCATTAATTACAAGCATAAGCATATGATAGATAGAGCCATAATTACTGCAGTGTAGCCGCTGACCATGCTTTTCTAGATTTTACTCATATATCTGCACTTACAAAGAGCTTAGACATCATCTAGAAACCTGATACCTAAGCAAGGTTTCTTATTTATAAGGGTTTGATTCAATATATTCAAACACTAGGTAAGCTTGTTCATAAAATCCGCTTAATTTGTACCCTTCTTTTTCGATAAACTGACGCAGTTTTTCGAGCGATTCCGGTATTTCATCATAGAGGCCAATATGCAAAATTTTGGCAACTTCCGTTTTTTCCTGCGATCATAAAAGATACTTACCTCGGCAGTATCTTGTATATCTGCCAGACCAATTGCTGTTTCCGAAACCATTCTTGAATGATACACGACCCAATCCTTCGCTGGTATAGAAAGCGTGGCTGTTCATAGACTCTGCTGTAGTAGTAATGGCGCTGCTTTGCTGAAGTTTGGGAGCAATCAGACATTAGATTTTAATCTTCTGCCGTAGTTCCCTTATCTTAGCCTCGGAAACCTCAGAAGGGTAATACTCTAATGCTTTGAGAAGATGTTGATAGGCTGCCGTGGGGAACCCCTGTCTTATATTTTAGCTACAATAGTTCTAATTTTATCTGATACTTCACTTGAAAAGTGAGGGTTACCAGTTTTGATAAAGGTGCGAACCAACAATCATAAAAAATGAGGTAACCCTCCAACTTCACTCAATTAATGAGTTTTTTACATCAGTTGTCAAAAAATGTGATCCCGCTTGGGCCTGCTCCACTATCTAAAACATACACATCGCCATCCTTGGCATACATGAAATGGGGTGTATTCGCAGGTACAATAAAAACCGACCCCTTTGAAAAAGCTATTAACTTGCTTTCATCATAGGTCTTACCCTCTCCAATAAACATAGTTCCTGCTGTAACCACTGTAATACGAGGGTCAGGGTGGGTATGAGGTGGAAATCTTGCTCCATCCTTCATTAATGCATGGGTTGTGTAGAGTCCAGGTTTATCGAATGAACCGGTTATGAACGTACTACTGACTCCGGGGAACTTCGTTATATTCTTATACGTTAGGGAATTAAGGTCGATAGTCTGAATTGCTTCCCATTGCCCATGGGCATGAACTGTGGCTGAAATTACCAATACGAAAAATGCTACCAGAGATACATTAATTATTGTTTTCATAGTGAGTTACCTTGATTTAATTGATCGAATAAACTTGCATTAATGTACTCGCAAGTATATATTTAATTGGAAGGTAAACATAAGTATGATGAGAGTCAATTTTTTTGTACTGAAAAGTATATATTTATAATTAGATCTTATTCGAAGTATTGAGCAATGAGTAAAAAAAACAAAAGAGGTCGGCCAAGAAAATTCGATGAGAATAAAGTAATCGATACCGCAATGCAGGTTTTCTGGCGAGAAGGTTATGCAGCCGCGCGTTTAGACGATATTTGTCAGCAAACCGGATTGTCAAAACCGAGTTTGTATGCTGCATTTGG
>CAZWVC010000122.1:0-11369 GCA_964637245.1 uncultured Desulfocapsaceae bacterium | reverse complement strand
AAGACAGACAGGGTCTCAGTAAAACCGTCGTAGCCCCAATCGAGAACATGGTTGTTGGCAAGGGTGCAGAAATCTATTCTCGCAGCCGTAAGGCTGTGGGAATTTGCCGGGTGCATCCGGTAGTTTATCCCTTTCCCCTGCCAGTACTTGCTGCTTGTGGTGATGCTGGTTTCGAGGTTGATTATTCTCAAGTCAGGGGCATAGCGTTCCAGTTCGATGAGGGCATCGCCCCAAATATAGGGATAATCTACCGGGTATGAAATGGGGCCGTTTTTCACCTCCGCCAGGGTAACATAGTCGCGGGCATCCTTGACGTAGGATTCGTAGAGCACCGGATCGCTCGGTTGAGGTAGGATCTGGTCTATACCCCTTCCCAGCATGACATCACCGGTCATGAAGATGGTGACAGCAGCATCATTCTCTCTGTTCGGTAAGAGGTGACTTGTTGGAGACTCCATTGCTGAATCCTCCTGATTTTTCTGGCGACTCTGAAGTGGTTCGGGATTTGTACCGTACGGATTTTCCCCTGCAGCTCTAAGGAGCTGCAGGGGAATTCCGCCACAGAACCACAAGAGAATAAGCAATCCAAGCAGACAAAAGTTTCGTGTATGCCTAAACATGCCATTACCCTCCTTCAGGATGAAATTGCACTACACAATTTCTATAAGTCCTTATCGAAAAGGTAATCAGGATCTTTCTAAATCACCAAGCATCCCCTATAGTCACATGGAAGATAATGAGGCA
Organism: uncultured Desulfocapsaceae bacterium; assembly: GCA_964637245.1. Taxonomy (GTDB): domain Bacteria; phylum Desulfobacterota; class Desulfobulbia; order Desulfobulbales; family Desulfocapsaceae; genus Desulfopila_A. The sequence continues at coordinate 10,625 of CAZWVC010000122.1, read as the reverse complement.
GAAGACAAGGTCAACCCGTTGAAAGATTACTTATTGTGTGACTCTTGTAGCGGTCGAGTCTAGTTTGCAGAAATAACTAAACTCTCAAGAAAACATTTGCACACTGAAGAGGGAGTATGCTGATCAATAAAGAGAAATGAGGATCGGGTCCTGAATTATCATTTACAGCCACTATAGCTGATGGCTGAGTTGGTATTGTCATAGTCGTTGCTTGAGTTCGGATCGGCAGGAGATCCATCCGTAATCGCCACTTTACCAAAGACAAAAAAGTCACCGTTAGAGACCAGGCACGGGGTCCAATCCCTGGTCATACGACTCAGTCCCAGGCTGCTCAGGCTGATGGTCTGGGTGCTTCCCGAAGCAATTGAAATGCCAAAACTGGTATCACCAATCTTTCGGTCATCTGCATCACCAAAGAACTTATCGTCAGACAAATAGTATTCCACCAGTAAACTTTCTGAGGATAGTTCCTCTGGGCCGTTGTTCATAAGCTGAAAACTGCACGAACTGAACGTGCGGGCCGAGCCACCTGAATGCGCCACCGTCATGTAAGACAAGGCTAAATCGGCTTCAAGAGTACAACCACTGTAAATGATGGTTGAATTAGTTCGATCATAATTGTTATTCGAGAGTGGATCGACGGGAGATCCATCCATCATTGCCACTTTAGCGTAGATATAATAACTACCGTTAGAAACCAGGCACTGGGTCCAGTTCCTAGCCATGCGACTCAGTCCCGTGCTGCTCAGACTGATGGTCTGGGTGCTTCCCGAAGCAATTGAAATTCCAAAACTGATATCGCCAATCTTTTGGTCATCAGCATCACCAAAAAATGTATCATCAGAAAGATAGTATTCCACCAGTAAACCTGCTGAGGATAGTTCCTCTGGGCCATTGTTCATAAGCTGAAAACTGCACGAGCTGAACGTGCGGGCTGAGCCTCCAGAATGCACAGCTGACATGTTCAATAAAACCAAGTCGGCTTTAACAGAATGACCTAACAACAGCAAGTGGTTCCAAGGCGAATTTGCGAAAACAACGCCAGCAGGGACACCAAGTAGTAATGTTAGAATTCCCCAGTATAGAATGAAAGGTTTGGTGACATATAATTTGGCATTCATGATTCTATTGAATAGATAGTTGAGATGATAAATAATTCCACTCTAAGATATGCCTAACTTGTTTCGTCTTAAGTTCTTATAAATCTGACTAATTATCGAATAACCTATCAGATATTTGCCGCATATTCAAGGAATTTTAACACAGCGCTTACATTTTGATAGGTTCAAATTCACTCTCTACTTCATTGTTCCTTTTTCTTGGTTTTATGCAATAATGTGATGTTATCGTCTGATATTATGAATTGAAGTAATGCTTGGTATTCTAGCAAAACGCAAACTGTCAGAAACTTATACTATAAATAGGGTTAAGAGACAGCCCCCCATATGATATTTATTACCTTTACTTAATTAGTGGTAAAAATAGTGGTAAAAAATTCCATATATTTTATTTTAAATAAATGTTATATATAACATATTAGTGGCATAATTAGTGGCAAATATAAAGGCAAAATTATGACGGAAACAATCGGATCAATGGAGCCGCTGCTCCCACCGGAAAATGCAAATGAGCTGAATGATCTAACGCTTGATCTGGTCTCCAAGGCGAGTTCGTTTGCAGGTATGCTAAATCCTGTTGTGGCAAAATCTGTGGGCGATCTGGTTCGCTCTATGAACTGTTATTACTCAAACCTGATCGAGGGGCATGACACGCACCCTCACGACATTGACCGTGCCATAGCACAAGACTACTCGAACGAACCTGAAAAACGTGCGCTGCAAAAAGAGGCTGTGGCGCATATCTCTGTACAAAAAATGATAGATGAAGAGCAAGCACCCAATCTCTCTCCTCTTTCAGCAGAGTATGGTAGGTGGATACATAAAGAGTTTTGTGATCGCATACCCGAAGAGCTGCTTTGGGTAGAAAATCCGGAGACTGGCGAGAAGATAAAAGTCATTCCAGGTGTTCACCGTGAAAAAACTGTCAAGGTTGGGCAGCACATTCCGCCACAGCCTGAAAACCTTGATATGTTTTTAAAGCGCTTTGACGAAGCGTATGATGCAATGAGGCTTTCAAAGTTACAACGAATTACGTCTGTTGCGGCTTCTCATCATCGTTATTTATGGATACATCCGTTCTTAGATGGCAATGGCCGCGTGGTTCGCTTGATGTCTTATGCCGCTTTTAAGAACATTGATATAGGTAGTGAACTCTGGTCTGTTGCCCGAGGCTTGGCGCGGCAAAAAGAGGCCTACAAGTCAATCCTACAAGAGGCGGATGTTCCAAGGCAAGGTGACCTGGATGGAAGAGGTGCTTTATCTCAAAAAGCGCTTATTAAATTTTGTGAATTCTTCCTGACAATTTGTATCGATCAGGTGGAGTACATGAGCAGTCTACTTGACTTCAAGGTCTTGTCAGAGCGTATGCGCATTCATGTTGAAGAAATGATTGCCATGAAGGAGCTTCCAAAAATGAGCTATGCTCTGTTGCGCGAGGCATTGCTAATCGGGGAATTTGAAAGAGGAAAAGCACAGGAAATTACAGGCTTTAAAGATCGCGCCGCGAGAGAAGTGCTCTATGCTCTGGTAAAGAGAGGATTGCTCGTCTCTGATACACCAAGAGGGCTTGTTCGTCTTGGTTTCCCGATAGATGTTGTCGAACGATGGTTCCCTCTGCTATATCCCAGTACGAGGAGGTAGTTTTTTTCGTGTTTTCAAAAAGGGCTAACCCTCGCTTTTACAAGCGCGGTGTACGATTAGATCTGAACTTATTTAACTCATTACTCAACAGTATCTGCCTTACCCCGTTAGATGATGTAAATGCCGATTCGTTTAGGAAACGATTACTTGATCCACACAGAGAATATCTTCGTTTAAATTCACAACCTACCGGAAAGTTTATATCTCGAGCTGTCGATCCTTTATTATAAGGCCGACTCGCGTGAGTTGCTGGACCGCTTCATCAGTTTAGATGATGCTCATACAAACGATTATTAGATGGGCAAATGCATATAGTCATTTTAGTGTTGGTTCCACGGCACTCAAAAAATCAAGCAAAACTGTGCTTTTATATGACCGGTGAACGCATTGATACACCATCTCATAGCGAGCGAACAATCGTACTCTTATCGTCGAGCCAGATTGTACGCATCCCGTATTGTTCTTAGCGTATTTGTGCCGTTGTTATTGGAATTTGCCAGAAAAACAGCCGTCGCCCCACTGGCAAATCTTATCAGCACTGCATATGAAAAATTTCCGTTTTCCTCACGCACACCATTTTGCCAGAATGCGCGACCGCCTTCAGCCTGAATTGTACTGAAAGCGTAGAGGTCATCCTCAGGTCCAGAGTTCATCATCAGATCCTGGTGAGTATCAGGGAAAAAGTTCCTGTCACCAAGCGATGCTGCAAACTTGGCGAGATCTTTCGCCGACATGTAGAGCCCTCCTGCCGCACAATTTCGCATAGTCGAATTCAACAGCCTACCGTTTGAGTCTGATGGTGAGGCATAGCTCCTGGCAACAGCAAAGAAAGGAAAATGACGTATAGAAGCGTTTGGGGGGCTCTTAATAGAATTGCGAGGTGGGAATTGTGCGACCCTCGCATCACAGGTTGCCGATATCTGCAGAGGTTTCAAAATGTATTTGTAGAGTCCATGATTAAACGCGGCAGAGGTGACCTTCTGCACTTCAGAATTATAGGTGTTTAGGCTGCTGTTTTGATGTTCAACCTCAACATCATGAAGGCTCTTCGGATTGAGGAAGCTGGTGGATTGAAAGGCGTATTTGGCATAAATGAAGTGGAATATGCCCATGCTGGAATTGGAGTAAAAACGAGGCTCCCTGGCGTACTCTGCTGCGCTTCTTTCACGACCGTTTTTAAGGCGGTTGGTGACGTGCGTATTACCAGTTTTAAAAAATCCACCTTTATGCTGTAAGAGTTTTTCAATGGTAATACTATCATAGAAGGAATGTGCCATTCTCCTCCATCTGAACGGTAGGAAATTTGTCAACGGCCTCTGGAGGCGTGTTAAATCATTCGTGGCTTTCAGTACCGCAACAGTTGTGAATAGTTTTGTAACGCTGCCAATCGCCGATTCCGTATTCAGATCGAATTGGCTGCCAGTCGCCTCGCAGTGGTCAACTGCCCATCCCTCACGACGAAACCCCAACCGTTTACCAGCCGACCCTGTAAGGATAACAGCGTAACCCTTAAAGTCCCCTGCAAATTCATCACGAATATGATTAAGGAACCTGGCAGTATCAATACGAGCAGTGGAACGCTCTGCATCCTGCTTTGAGGGACGGATTTGACCACACCTCTCGTCAGCGTGCAATGTGGGTGGAGCGAATACCAGGGTAATAAATGCAATTGCAAAAATAAAAGGTTTCATATCATTACCTCCATACTGTGTAAATCTGAGGATGTTCTCTCGGTAAAACGAATTATTTGGCTCATCGACATACCTACTCTTTTTTGCTTTCTAACAGATATATTCCTCTCACCGTTACTTCCGGAAATAATGTAGATGGTAGAAGGATGCTTTGATTCATTCACATCGTTAGGATTTACCTTGAGCGGGAGTATTGATGTCAATATCTATCAGTTACTAAAAAATAGACTTGATGCATCGTGAAAATGATTTTGCAAGATGTACACCTGAAAATTCCTGATTTACCAGATGATTGAAATTCCCTGTAATAACAAAGCTAAACAGATAAGTCTTGTGAGAAAACAACGCGTGATAAGCTCGGAAGTGTCCAACTTCTATACACTTAAAGCAAGATTGTACACTTTACTGACAGCGGCTGCAGTCTCTGTGTGGAGTTCTGTAAAAAAGACTCACTTAGACTCAAGCACTTTTCTGCCAGTAAGTTGTAACCGCTTCACCCAACTAAACACCTGTTTAAATTACAGGTAACATATAAGGTCAGATTAAAAATAATTCTCTTTTTCGCCAACCTTCTAGCCTTCCTCTCTACTTGGCTTCCATCCTCCTGCCATTTATCACCTCTGCCCCTGCCTTGAAACGATTATTTCTCAAGGACAATCCCTTATTTATGCTGGCTCAGATTTCTGTCAGCAGCTCTTTATCGGCATACTGGGTAAACAGGGCAAAATGAATTCTTCGGCGCTCTTCGAAAAAGAAGGAGACATGAAGAGGGCCAGAGGGGTAAAAAACAGCCTCCAGATAGGATTCGTTCAAAGTGATAGATCGGGGTAATAATCACTCCATTTTTGACAACCTTTCCACTGATCAATACCTTCTTGGTTATGATTTTGAGTGATTGTGATTAAAACCATATTTTAGATTTTAATTTTACCAACGTCAGGAAAACTTGAATTACTAGTCACTACTGGGAGGTCGTTCATGTCCAACATCTTAAAAGACTTAGCCGTATTACTTTTTTCAGCAGGCGAAGAACTTGAGAAAAAAGCCGAGGAATACAAGAAAACCAGGGAAACACGACAAGAAGAGTTTGAACAAAAACTACGGCAGCAAAAGGAAGATATAAAGGGAAAATATCAGGATGATATGGAGTCCATTAAAGAAAAGCTCTCAGAAACCGCAGGAAAATTTGGTCTTGCTACCAAGGAGGAGATCGACGAGTTAAAGACACTGGTGAAAGGCCTCACTGACAAGATAGATAAGATGAATACATAAATTCATGGGCTATCGGCGCAGACTTGTAAAAATCACTCTGGTTTTCTTCAGAATCTTTCTCGATTTTAGAAAGGAATTGAAGTTGACCCGCAGGTTGGGGTACAGAGCAACTCAGGAAAAGATGGCTGCAGCGCACAGTATGAGGGCCACTGAACTATATGATATAGCTATTGAATCAGGTGGGGTTTTTATCAAGCTCTGCCAATTTTTCTCTTCCAGACGAGATATCTTTCCCGAACCCTACATCACTATTCTCTCTCCGCTACAGGATAAGGTTCCTCCAGTTGAATTCAAAGAATTAGAACCCGTCTTAACTAAAACCTTCGGTGACTATCAGGCAATCTTCCAATCAATTGATACCACACCGTTGGCTTCAGCCTCTCTGGGCCAAGCTCACCTTGCCAAACTAAAGGATGGGACTCCAGTGGTTGTCAAGATTCTCAAACCGGATATACAGCAAACCATAGATATCGACTTTGCCATCCTTTTTTATGTCTTCACGTTGCTATCACATTTCAAGGCAGTACGTGATACGGTTGATCTGCTTCAACTCCTCTCAGAGTTCGTCAGGGTAACTGGCGACGAACTGAACTTTCTCCGTGAAATCCATGTCCTGAAAATACTTAAAAAAGGATTACTGAGATTTCAGTTTCTCCATATCCCTGAAGTATTTGAAGAACTCTGTAGCCGGGATGTCATTGTCATGGAGTACTGCAGCGGTGACAAAATCTCGGACATTGCTAAATGGAAGCAACGCAATAACGATCCAGCTACTCTGGCACAACGGCTTGTCGATATTTACATGGCGCAATTCCTCGAAGTTGATTGGCTTCACTTTGATCCTCACCCTGGTAATATCCTCGTAACTTCCGACAACAATTTCGTTTTGCTCGATTTTGGTATGGCCGGCCAGATATCTCAGAAAACCAGCAAGGGAATCAGGCGAGGCCTTCGTGCTATAGTCCGTAAAGACTATATGGACTTGCTCGATGTTTTAGATGAGTTGGGTTTTATCAAAAAAAACTATAACCGCTATAAATTACTCCCGGTCTTCGAGTATTTCTTCGATGAAGTATTCTCCACCCTCAATCTTGAGAGGGAAGCCATCCAATCTGTCGATTTCTCTCCAGTGGTGGAGGAAATGGTTGAACTGATCTATCGTCAACCGATAGTCTTGCCAGTCGAGTGGGCTTATATCGGCAGAGCAGTTGGAACTCTGAGCGGCATTGTTTCCACTCTTAACCCCGAATTTAAAGTAGCAAATGCTTTCGAGCCATATCTCAAGCAGATTGTTTCCTCAAGTTTTGCTGAGATTGTTGATGAGTCAAAAACTTATGCGAAAAACTACGGCATGCGATTAGTCAACTTGCCACTTCGACTCTCAAATGTTGTTGAGAAGGTGGAGCGGGGTGATCTCCGTTTCAAAATCGAACTCGATGAAATCGACGCCAGGATAGCTGAATTGAAATCACTTTTTCTAGTAACCTCGTGCACTCTTTGTTCAATAATCTGTTTGGGTGCGGGTTACGCACTATACAGTATTGACCAGGACAAGCCAGCCTTGCTCTTTGGTGTGATAGGTGCTGTATCCCTGGTCTTTGGACTGTTAGTAAAAAAGAACAGGCAAAAGCAGTTCATCAGAACCCAGCTGCTCGGCCAGCCCGAAGAGTAGCTATCAAGACTCACCTTGTTGGTGTGGCACCACTTCCGGCGATTGCCTATCTCTATCGACTATCTTATAGCAGCAACATGATGGTTAAAATGCACCGAGGCTGTCTTTTAACCCCTGACTCAGATATAGTATCAAACACATTTTAACTCTTATTGTTGGTGGGAGAAGTTCAGGTGAATCTCAGGTCAGACAGCCACAAGTGGCTCATACAATACGTTCTGAAGGTTGGAAGCGTCCTTTGGTATAATGGCTGGAATAATCCACTGGTTAATTGCCGAATCACCTGTGCTCAGGCTCGCCCCTTAAAAAATATTTCGATAGTTTCGCTCCAATAAAACCAGTCCCCAAAATACCTTCATCCCCAAGTACACCTCATTAGATTCTTAGCTCCGCACATGAGACTGGTGTTTACCAAATTTTCCCCATCTTTGTTCTTTAAAGAATGGAGAAAAACTTGTTTTTCATTTTCAATTACAAGAATGTTATTGTTTTTATGTTGGGATTTTTAGATAATGAGAAGATTGCGCCTATTCTGATGAACTTATTGTTGTCTAAGTTATAGAAAGGCAGGGTTGAGAGTGAAAGAGTGAGAATAAAAAAAACCATAGTCCCACCCTAAATGGAGAATCAGTATGTACCGAAGTACAGTATCCTGCAGTGTATATTTATTAATTTTTACTGTATCTGTATTTCTTTATGGTCATGGCACCCTACTAGCCCAAACAGATGAAGATATGTCGCTTGAAGGGTGGTTTTCAATTATATGGGGTGACGGATTGCCAGGCACTGGTGAGACCCATGAAGTTTATTTTTTAACAACATTGAGCGGTGAAACCACAAGATTATTCATAAATGAAGAGCTTGCCCAATCTGCGGGTGGTGTTCTTTCTCTAGACCGGAAATTTGTCGCTGTGCAAGGCAATATGCCAGCTCAGAAATCTTTAGCCATCAGTTCGCCAACTCTACAGGTAACTTCGATTTCTCTCCTTTCCATGGGACAAGTTGAGGAAGAAACAATTGAATCAGATGTATCTCCTGGAGTCTCAGGTTCTAAACCCTGGGTGACAATTATGTGCAAATTTGCTGATTTCAATGATGAACCCAAAGATCTTGCCTATTTCACGGATATGTATACCAATGTAAAACCAGGTTTTGATCACTATTGGCGAGAACTTTCCTATAATACTGTGAATATTGCTGGCAGCAATGCCTATGGCTGGTTTACGCTGCCCCAGAATGAAATATATTACAACCCCACCGATTCACAGGGTGGTGCTGATCTGGATGCACTTTTTGATCATTGTGTAGCTGCTGCAAACGAAACAGTTAATTTCTCATCATACTCCGGCATTAACATGATGTTTAATACTAACTTTGATAATGGTTTTGCCTGGGGTGGAAGTAGGTATGAAAAGTTAGACGGTGTTACCAAATTATTCAGTGTGACCTGGGAACCGCCCTGGGGATATTCAGACATAGCAGTTATTGCACACGAAATGGGTCACGGCTTTGGTCTTCCCCATTCCTCGGGAATGTATGGAGCTACCTACGATAATGAGTGGGATGTAATGAGTGATACATGGTCAAATTGTAGTAACTCGAGAGACGTTACCTATGGTTGCCTTGGCCAACATACCATTGCCTACCACAAAGATAGGCTTGGTTGGATTCCTGCAGGACAAAAGCATGTCGCTGATGGAACAAAAGAAGCCATTACTTTGGATAATCTGGCTATTCCATCAACTCCAAATTACAGAATGATCAAGATCCCGGTGAATGGCTCAAGCTCTCATTACTACACAATCGAAGTTCGCCAAAAAAGTGGATACGATATTAAACTTCCAGGAAAAGCGGTTGTCATCCATGAAGTAAATACTATGCGACTTCGTCCTGCCAATGTGGTTGACATTGATGGTGATGGAGATACAGGCGATGAAGGTGCAAGGTGGACAGTTGGAGAAACCTATGCCAACACTGATTATAATTTCATTGTTGAAGTCCTCGCAGAAACTACCAACGGTTTTATTGTTGAAGTGCAGTTTACAGATCCGAAATTCCCCTGGATGCTTTTTCTTCAAACAATTCAAAACGCTGGAGCAAAATAGACCGAGCTTGGCAGGGCAGCTGGCTATTAGTCGAGTCACCTGTGCTTAGACTTGATCGGAACGATTATCTGAAAAAAGGGATGGACTGGTCCGCTGCAAGCAGAAACCACTTTTAGGGGAAATGCTCCTTTTACCATGGACGGGGATATTTTTTCTTTGACAAGCTGCCTTTAAATGGGTGTCCTCTTATTTTTTTGCTCAGAATGGCAATGAGGATGAGGACTATTACAGCTGCGTATGCAGCTGCAATAAAATGGAGTTACTGCTGTTCTTTAAGTAAGTCACGAATTTCCGTGAGCAGTTTTTCTTCATTTGATGGTTCGGGATCGCTTTCCGGCTCTGGTTCCTCTTCACGTTTTAGGTTGTTGATTACCTTTATTGCCATAAAAATGGCAAAGGCGATAATAGTGAAATCTACAATTGTCTGGATAAATTTTCCGTATGAAATAATTACAGCAGGCGCATCTCCTACAGCCTGTTTAACTGTAAATGCTAAATTAGAGAAATCGACTCCACCAAGCACAACCCCTATTGGCGGCATAATTACATCTGCCACAAAGGACGAAACGATCTTTCCGAATGCGGCTCCAATAATTATACCTACTGCCATATCGACAACATTACCTTTTACCGCAAATTCTTTGAATTCTTTCAGGACCCCCATGGTTACCTCCTTTTAAGAATGAATGTTCCGGAATGATAGAACACTGAGAAATGAATTCAACTGCCTAACCAACTCTCTTGACTTCTTGACTAACCATATGTATCCGCTTGTAAATTGCAATATTCCACCTTGAATTTATATCTGTTACAATTCGACAACGAAAGAGAAGCTGTATGACTTGTCTGGGCATTTTACAAGAGCGAACCTTTGTGAAAGGTTTCCCCATTCAAGGCACATCACTACTACATAAGAAATAACAGGTCTATAATATCCATACCGATTCTTGCTTACGCACCTAACTCAGGCAAGCATAGACTCCGACTGATGAGAAATCCGGGATAGTCACAATCAAGTCAATGGATTTCAGTGGGAGTCAGGTTGGTTACTCTGTTTATGACCATCCATTACCACATTGTAGTTTAAAGGGTTAGCTTAAATGTAAAAATTTGATATTTGAGCCTT
>CAZWVC010000121.1:0-11383 GCA_964637245.1 uncultured Desulfocapsaceae bacterium | reverse complement strand
CTACACTATTGATGCCTCACATCTCCGGCAAACTTACCAATTGCAAAATTTAGGTATTATCCAAATAAAGGCGCGAGATCTTTTCCCTTTGCAATTCATCTGAGAAACTCTATGATTAGCATCTAAGACTATTCTACGGTTGATTGATTTCAACTTGATGTGCATTATGTTCTTGTGACTTAATTGCAGAATCAATCAGCTATTCTATGGAGAACCACATGGAGTTTGAACCAAAATGGATCGCCTGGGAAATTACCCGGCGGTGCAATCTATCCTGTGTTCATTGCCGCTCATCATCCGAGCTGGAAGTTGCTGCACATCCTGACTTCACCTATGAACAGGCCACTGCGATACTGGACGATATTTCTTCCTATGCCAACCCTGTAATGGTTTTATCAGGTGGCGAACCCCTTCTGCGAAAAGATGTATTTGATATTGCCAGCTATGGAACTGAAAAAGGTTTGCGGATGTGCCTGGCAACAAACGGAACCCTGGTTACCCAGGAAACATGCAAAAACATCAAAGAAGCGGACATTAAAATGGTTTCGCTGAGCCTTGATGGTTCCACCCCAGAGACACACGATAATTTCCGTAGCCAGAAAGGTGCCTTCGAAGGAACTCTTGATGCCATAAAGCTTTTCAATGACAACAATATCCCTTTCTTGGTCAATTCTTCCTTTACCCAAAGAAACAGCCATGAAATTCCAGATATTTACACTCTAGTTAAAGGATTGGGAGCCACAGCTTGGTATATGTTTATGATCGTCCCCACCGGACGGGGTGAAGATATAATGGAAGAACTCATTCCTGAAGATGTTTATGACGAAATCCTGAATTGGCACTATGAAATAGAAAAGCAAGAGAATGATCTGCTCATGCGGCCAACCTGCGCACCCCACTATTACAGGATAGTCAGGCAAAAAGCTAAAGAAGAAGGCTCCAAATTCAAAAGAAGGAACCTCAAATTTTCCACGGGTGGTTCAAAGGGATGCCTTGCCGGTCAACTGATCTGTCTCATCAATGTTGATGGCGAAGTCCTGCCATGTTCATATTTTCCGAAAACCTCGGGTAATATATTCCAACTTGGTTTTAAGGAAATATGGGAAAAATCCGAGCTTTTGCTGAACCTCAGAGATTTTACATCCTACAAGGACAATTGCGGTAAATGCGAATATGTGAATGTCTGCGGTGGCTGCAGGGCCAGGTCATATGCAGTTACAGGAGATTATCTGGCCCAGGAACCTTACTGTAGCTACATACCGGCAAAATTACGTAAAAACGAAACTTCAAATCAATAATAATTACGAATACCGACTATGAACGATACATTTCTCAAAGCTTGTCGTGGTGAAGAAACTGAGTATACACCAATCTGGATGATGCGCCAGGCCGGACGATACCTCCCCGATTATCAGAAGGTTCGGGGTAAGGTTACATTTCTGGAATTGTGCAAAAATCCTGAGCTTTGTGTGGAGGTCACTCTGCAACCCATAGATATACTCAATATGGATGCCGCCATTCTCTTTTCCGACATCCTCATTCCCTTGGAAGCCATGGGAGCTCCCCTGGAATTCCATGAGGGAAAAGGCCCTGTGTTTTTACAAACGGTGCGCAATTCTGCTGACCTGGATAAACTCAGCATCCCTGATCCTATTGAGAAAACCGGTTTTGTCATGGAAACCATAAGGCTCTTGCGCAGAGAACTAAAAGTCCCATTAATCGGTTTTGCCGGTGCACCCTTTACCTGTGCCACTTATCTTATCGAAGGAGGCTCATCGAAAGTATTCTGGGAAACCAAAAAACTGATGTTTACTAATCCGTCCCTTTTTCATGAGCTGATGGAAAAAATCACCGTGACCACCAGTAAATATCTATTGGCTCAGGCTGAAGCCGGTGCCCAAGCCCTCCAACTGTTCGATTCATGGGCAGGTATTCTCGCACCTGGTGATTTTGCCACATACGCCCTGCCCTATGCCAAACGAATAATCGAAGACTGCCAACAGACCAAATTACCATTTATCTACTTTGCCAACAATGGTGCCACTCTACTCGATCTTTCGGTCTCTTCGGGAGCGGATGTAATTGGCCTTGATTGGCGTATAAACATTGGTGATGCAATCAAGCGGGTGGGGAATAAAGCAGTGCAGGGAAACATTGATCCCTTTGCCCTGCTTCTACCTAAAGATGAGTTGAAAGCGCGTATTCAAAGACTGTTAAATGACGCTCAAGGCGCATTTGGCCATATTTTCAATCTTGGCCACGGCATCCACCAGTTCACGCCCCCGGATCAGGCAAAATACGCTGTTGAATACGTCCACGAACTCAGTCAAAAAGGCTAATCCACTACAATGTCTCCAGCTCCTCCAAACATCTCTATGTGCATACAGATGATGGAGGAGCATGGGATGCTCAGCAATATTCAAGAGCACTCGTTTGTGGTCGCCAGGGTTGCCGAAACGATTTATTCCAAACTTGCAAACTCGAGGCTAACAACTACATTACCCTCAATAGATCTTGTCATCGCCGGAGCCCTGCTTCATGATATAGCAAAAACCAAATGTCTCGAAGAGGGCTGCGATCATGCCCAAGTAGGTGCGAAAATCTGTAGGCAGCAGGGCTTTGATGATGTTGCTGAAATTGTAAATGAGCATGTTCTGCTTAAAAAATTCGAGGAAGTAAGATACCAACGAGGGGAATTTCTCGCGAAAGAGCTTATATTTTACTCTGATAAACGGGTTAGACATGATGCCATCGTCATTCTTGCAGAAAGACTAGACTATATCCTCGAAAGATATGGTAACAATGATCCGGCCAGACACGAGGTAATCCGCTTCAATTTTATTCGGTGCCAGAATCTTGAGAAGTGGCTTTGCAAATTTGCCGACTGCAGTGCTGGAGAATTACTGGATGGTATAATCCTAGCCCCTTACTCAAAGGAGATGCTATGAAAATCATCTTTTTGGGTACCGGTGAAGCAAGTGACAAAGATAGGAGAAATACCTCGATTCTCCTGGAAAGTGAAACTGGCCATCATCTCCTAGACTGCGGATTCAGCAGTGCCCATTCCTACCTAGCACACGATGGAGCAAGAGTACTGAAGACTATCTGGGTATCCCATTTCCACGGTGATCACTTTTTTGGCATCCCCCAGCTTATCGTTCATTATTACATGAACAAAAGAGAGGAGCAACTCACCATCTGCAGCGGCACTGATCCACGGGATAAAATACTCAAAGCGATCGATCTGGCATACCCTGGACTGCCCGATAAACTCCCCTTTTTCATTGATTTTAAAAAAATAGTACATGGCGAGAAGACATACTTAAACGATCTTGAATGGCAGAGCGCGCCGGTAAGCCACACGGATTCATCTTATGCTCTGCAGGTAAAGAACCCATCAGGCTTTTCTCTGTATTACAGTGGAGATGGAAAACCAACACTAGAAGCAATTAAGCTGATAAAACAGTGCAAGCTTATTATCCATGAAGCCTATTCAATGAGTCCGACAAAAATGTCACACTCATCAATTGAAGAGTGTTTGCTCTGGGCCAAAGAGCTGCAGATGAACTATCTCGCTCTCGTCCATATGAACGATCATACCAGAAACATTCTTACTGAAAAAAACATAGATTTAACTGCGCCCGCTGGCACCCAACTTTTACTGCCGGAAGATGGGGATTTTCTGGAATTTTAACCGCTAAATACAATCACAACAACAAAGTGTAAAACTTTTTAACCCTTTTGCAATGGTATTTACACAAACTCTTTCAAAGTAAATCACAGAGGAGACACCAAATTATGCCTGTCAAGCTGGTTCACTTCGTTTTTTTTCTCTTTCCGATAACTTGACCATTTCACCTGTGCCACAATAACAAACTGATGCAGATTGAGGCCGCTCCATTAATCTGTCTTTTTACCTTAACTGCACAAATTGATTGACATTTCTCATATCTTACTGATACTATGATGCTAGATGTGGGTTCTGCTTTTTACTGGCATGTACGCGCTTCAGATAACTGGCAGGGTCTACCTGCCCAAGTGTAAAGCCGATATGGAAAAATCTCCCCATTCCCAATCTACTGTTGATACTATTACCCTCAATGAATTTATGAATTCATTGCAGAGGCTTTTTAAGATAGGCATCTACTACCCTTCCGGTCATGTTATTCTGGATAAAGCCACCGACCGCTTCATGAAGCAAATCGCAGAGGTTGCCGGCGATAATAAAGCAGTCAAAATGCAGGTATTTAACACTACCATCATTTTAGAGGGAATTCAGCTTGATCCTGCGCAACCTTTTGTCCGGGATTTTAATGTCATGCTCTCCACCTTGGGCGTCTCTACCCTGAGTATAGATAAGCAGATCACCATGCGTGAACTTCATGATTTCATCAGGAAGATGCTTGCTTACAAGGCCAAAATCATCAATGCCAAGCAGTTCACCCAGGTAGAAGTTACTGATTTACCTATCTCCATCACTATTGAGCAGCAGGAATTTCTCGCCAGAGGTGGATCACCTGAAAGGTCCGCTGAATCAACAGAAAATCTCGAAACTTTTGTTGAGTCTTTGGCAAATTACGGCCTCAATGATACAGAAATTCAGCAATGCCGTACTCTGCTTGACTCGCTCCCCAAGCAACTTTCCCGCAGCAATATTGACCTGGCAGATCTGCCGTATGCCAGCTGGGACGATGTTGCCCTCCTCCTTTCCCGGGCAATCAGAGGCGGCAAGGGGGTAGATAAAGACGGTAAAATAACCCTTGCCTCGCAGTCAAACATCAACGCTTTGGCATCCATTCTTAAAAAACTTGAATTAGAAACCCAGGACAAGAAGGCGAGAGAGGCTATTAACCTTCTGGTATCCGTGATAAAAAAGCCGTTGCCAGGCAAGGAAAAAGGGTCTCCAATTGAGATAGAATTGGTAAAGAAAGCGTTTCCTAAAAATCCTTCAATCGACATCACCGAACTCCAGGAGTTTACCAATACCCAAAAAGTAAATCCCAAAGTTCTTGCAAAAATCCCAGACTCTACCACAGACACAGAGACTCTTTCCATTCTATTGCAGCTGGCTCGTTATGAGCAACCCATTGCCAACCAAATACGAATGCAGCAATTTGCCAGAGAAACTCTTTCAGGTAGGTTCAGCGAGAAAATCTGGGAAATCTTAAGTGGCGGCTTGCACACCATTGCAGTTGATGGCAACATTAATCGACTGGCCCCAACTCTCCGCCTCATTATCGAACCGCTTCGACACTCTAAATATGGCAACACTCTGCAGCTCTTCCAGCTCATCATCAAGCTTTGTGGAGAGAAGGAGAACCGCCTCATATGGCCGTTCTTAGTTAACGAACTCCTCGTTGAGGGAAGCAGCAAGGATAAAATCGTTTACCATCAGCTCTGTCAGCATGCAGCAAGAATAGCACACAGTCATATGGTTGCAGCTTTGCCTCAACTGAAAGATCTTGAAGCATTCCAGGAATATAAAATTGCCTCAGATATCTTTCATGCAGTGAGTCCAAGCTGCTATCCGCTTTTTGCATTTCTTTTTAAAACAGAAATTGAGCGATATATCGGGGAACGGGTTATTGGTGGATTGCGACGGAACCCAAGAGACTGGCTGATTAAGGCTGTAGCACCAATGCTCGATTTAAATCAGCAGGAACATAAATTATTTCTCTACTCTTATCTCCGTCAGGCATCCCAGAAAGTTATAACAGAACCATTGAAAAAAGCAGCCACTCAAATAATCACAACTGTGTTGCCCGCACTCTCTCAGGATAGAAGAAATGAGCAATGGATAGAAGGCACTATCACCGCCATGGCCCAATTACCTGCAGATAGCACAAATGAAGTCTTACGGGAGATTTCCGGCAAGAAAAAGTTGCTTTTCATTCCGGAATGGCCTTCACCTTGTCGAAAAGCTGCCGAAGTTGCCCTGAAGACTGCCATGAGAAAATATTAAGTACTGATTATTATGTATGAAAAACTGAATAATTTGCTCATTTTGCTCTGTCGAACAATTTCGACGAGAAAACTCTACTTCACCGAACATCCAAAGGTTAAAACTCTTTCATCTGATTTTATTAGCCAACTCCAGATATTCTGCAGAGAATCAAAAATAGATCAGCTCTTTATCGGAATTATTGACGAGAACCTGGTGTTTGAAGGAAGAAATCTGGTAGGTCCCAGCATTGTTGGTCGTCAATTGATTCTCTTTGCGGATAAGCTCCACTGCGGTGGTTTTTCCTTTTCCGATAAAACGACGCTAACGGAGTTTAATGAGCTGCTCAATTTAACAACTGATCTCAATCAACCCACAGGCAGCCTCAAACTCTCACGCCAGTTACTTGCTGCCAAGAATATCCATAACATTGAAATTGCTCAACCTTACGCCGGTTCCTCAGGCCAAATGGGTGATCAGAAATCAATCTGGCACGGCCAAGATGCTGGAAATTTTGTGCATTCACCAACACTCATCTATCAGGCATTATTTGATACAGTTGCTCAGGCCTATGGGGATGTTGCCAGTGGCAATGAAATCGATATCGACAGCACCCGCTCCGTCAGTGAATATATGTTGCACTTCACCAGGACACATTTTGCTGATCTTATGCAGCATGTACACTATCCGGATTATGACAGCTATACTGTTGGACATTCTGTGAGAGTAGCAGCTCTTGCGGTATTTCTGGCTTATTCCTTCAATTGGAGCGAAGAAGCCTTGCTGGCAATTGGCACGGCAGGTCTGCTTCATGATATTGGCAAAAGCAGAACTCCTGATGAAATTCTTTTTAAACCGGGCAAACTGGACAACCAGGAATTCAATACTATCATGGAGCATTCACAAGTTGGAGCAGAAATTCTCCTTGGTCAGAAAAATGCCACCAACCTAGATATTGCCGCAGCATGGGGGCACCATATCAGATACGATGGCTCAGGCTATCCCCTGCAGCCCAAATGGGCGGTAAGACACCCTTTTACGTCTTTATTGCAAATCTGCGATGCCTTTGAAGCCCTTACAGCCGTAAGACCATACAAACCGCTACTCACTCCGCACATGGCCTATGGCATTATGCTCAAAGACAAAGGTGGTTTTCACCCTCCATTATTGGCGTCCTTTATCTCAGCAATAGGGATATACCCTCCAGGAAATAAGGTGAGAATTTCCAATGGGACAATAGGCACTGTTATTGCCGTTGGAAAAACAGTTGATCGACCCAGTGTCAAAATCACCCACAACGAAGACGGCGACGAACTCCCCAATGAAGATCAGTATCTTATTGATCTAGGTGCGGTAAAATTCCGAGACCAGCATGTTGATGAACTGCTCATTGCCGAAAGTGCTTCAGCTTAGCCCGGATTTCTCATCAGCATAGGTGGCATGTAGGCAAGCTGCAGAACAATAGGCTCTTATCGGATAAGCATTCTGCTTTCGTGCTGCTGCATCAATGCCCTGATTTTTGAACCATGGTTTATTTAGTGATAAATGACCATCCCGCTCTTTATGGAAAATCCATATTTTTTTTTCTGAGATAAATGGCCATTAGCACAATATTCATAAGAAATGTTGTATGCCCCAAACCGTGTTCTTTTATCAATGTTTGTTGTTCTGCGTTTCAGATTTTCTAGCAAGCTCCAAGGCTTCATATATAAATGATTCATAGTCATTCTCATACTCTGCAGGTATGGGGACCCATTCCTTAAATTTCTTTTTGGTGAAATTGAATTCTCGGCCGATTCCTATAGCAATCAATTCATTCACCCGTTCCTCAGCTACCTTGATAATAAGTGCATCCTCTCGGTTGAACATCATGGCTATGAAAGTGCCGTTGTAGCGCAAACAGGGAGAACTCATCATGGTTGAGAGCTCAACCCCTTTCTCTGATACAACTTTATCAACAACTTCGGTATAACTCATAATCTTAGCTTCTTAAAACCATATGGAACACCAGCAAGGTAAAAAAATGGATCAATACCTGGAGAAGATGATTGTTGTCCTAAATATTGGTAACTTAAAGGCCTTTTTTGCGGCGTATGGTTATGCTTTCTCCACCAATTCCCCAATTGTCCATTTCTACCTCATCAATTACAACAACCGTTGTAGCTGGATCTTTTCCTAAAACTTTGGTGAGCAAGTCTGTTGCGCCTTTAATGAGTTCGACTTTCTGATCTGCGGTAACCCCTTCATTGGTTACTTTGATATTGACATAGGGCATAACTTCCTCCTTAGCTATAGAAGACTACACAAAATAGCTGACTACCCAGACTATTACCCCCGCTAATATCCAATTGAGGGAAGTAAAGAAATTCGAGCGGATTTCTTCCCCACTTTGTGATTTATATTTTTTGGGAGTAAGGGTATCGACCAAGCGATAGATCACTTTCGGTGTGTGGAGCGCACCGCTCGTTGAACCACCTAGTAAACCGGACGAAAACACAACGATGGGAACTGCTCCTATCGCAAATAGAACCAAGTTCAGCAGCTTTAATGAGCCTAGCAAGAAATAGGAAATAAGCAATCCTGCAACAAGTAGAGGAATGGCTAATAACCCGGCAATAGTCACTGTTTTGATTGTTTTTTTTAGCATACTTCACCTTTTTACTATCCGATGCTTCTATTATAATATCTGTATAATATCAGCCAGAGGATTTATCAATGTTGAAACCTTTAACTTCTTTTGTAGTGCGCAAATCTTTGAGAGAAGTATCCGGCTCATGATAACGTCTGAAATAATGAGTCAGCGTGGTCACACTAAAAAACCTGTTTATTACTGGAATCCGGATAAACATCCAAAATAGCCAATAGGATATGAAAAGAGCGGGTAAAAAGTATAGCGATTCAAGCAATATCATATTCCAATAGCTTTTAATCTCAATGGAATACCCAGTAGCAGAGGTTAACCCTGAGATGGTGTAAGCAATTACGGGGATGGTCACCACAAAGTATTGCAGTAGTGCCCAGGAATGACCTGCTTCCACTGCCTTTTTTTTACAGTACCCCATGCATCGCATACAATTCTCGCAATGATACGTCCAAAATGGACGCCTTTTTCCAAAAAAATGCTTCATTTCTATAGCTTTGCTTGGGCAGAACCTGGCACACCTCCCACATGACACACAGTTGTTATTTGCAAACATGATCTTTGCCATGGTTGTTTTCCCATATATCAAATAGAGGACGGGAAATATGGGGATGAACCAAAATAATAGTATTGTCCATATCGCCTCATACGCATTATTTAAGGTAAATAATACTCGTTGTCCCGCTACTATTTTGCTTATGAAGCCCAGAACTCTTCGTTGGGATTTCTTTGCAATATTTTTAATTGAATCAGGGGTGAGGCTGGGATGCAAATTGTTCATATTTGCAGCCATGTCAAGACTTATAAAGCCGCGAACATCATATCCTTTGATGAGCAGAATCAAGGCAGCAAAAAAATTGGCAAATCCTGCAGCTCCGGGAATTGCAAGCTGTCTGATACGAATTTCACCGCGGGTGGCAATGATGAGAACAGGCGTGTTCTTTTGGAAAGGCAATTTAAACAGAAATTTAATCATGGACCAGGGCGGCATAAATCCATGGGTAGGAAAGAGCAGTGCGATCAATTGTTTTTGAGAGTTTTGAAAATCAGTTTGAAAATCAGCATTCTCAATAAATTTCAGATGGGATTTAATTGACATGTTCTTCAAGTAATCCCTCACCCAACTGGCAACCCGGTAGGTGTTGCCGGTGCCGCTTAAAACGTATAGTAAGGTGGTATTCAAAGATTCCATTGCATATCAAATATCTGGTAGGAAGTTAACAATCAGTCGCAAATAGTCGAAAATTTGTTTTTATTCGCTATCCAACCATATCTGAGCTTCTATTACTGATCTGTGGGCACGAATATCGACATCTGGGCCAGCATAGAAGAATGCTTCATATTGCCTCATCATTCCAAAATCAAGATCTCTTGAAACAACCAGGGCGAGTTTTCGATTGTGACCTAACTTATCTGCGACTTCACCATAATCAGCCGCAATTCTCTGCAGATCTCCAGTGGTAAGATTCAATTCGCCTTCAGTACAATCAAATAATTGATTTATGTTCTGGCGAAATAGTGGATGATTTAAGAGCTCCTCTCGTAGTGACAGGATATCTTCATAGTCTATAGCCCCTGTAACCTTAATTACAATACAATCATTTTTATCATCATGGGTAATACTAATGGCCATAATGGGTACCTTCTTGTCAAACACTATGAAATACAAATGGAATAGTATGTTGTTTACGCCACTTCCCTATACTCTATCTGACTCAAATAATCTTCCAAAAGAATAGGTCCAATCATACTCCACCTATCAGCATATCCTCTATACGTGAATAATCAGATTCAATTGTTTCTTGTTTTTTAGTACTACCAATTTTTCTCTTAGTTGTTTCCAGTAATTATGTTCCTTTGAAAAAATCACCTCCTCAATATCCTGCCTTAAGTCTCTGAAGTGACTCTTTAAAATATCTTCCATATTTAACCAATTCTGATCCGTTTGACGTTCAATACTAAACCCGTATATCCATATTTCGTCAGCAACTGGCTGAAGCTTATCTATATGTTGAATCACATCTGTAACATAAGGAATAACCGGACAAACCAAGGCTCCTGTCCTGATACCTGCTTTCTTCAACTGACAAAGTGCATCTATTCTTTTCTCAGTATCCACAGTATTAGCCTCAAACAAGCTGCGTGTTTGATTATCATTGAATGCCACAGAAATGCTGACACCAGGACTTTTCATTTTTCTCAGGATATCTAGATCGCGAACAACTAAATCGGATTTTGTCAGTATGCTAGCAGAAAAACCTTTCTGTAACAGTAGCTCTAAGACTTTTCTTGTTTGAATATAGTTGCTCTCGCAGGGTTGATATGGGTCAGTATAGTAACCCATATAGATTGTTTGGGCGGGTATCTTTTCTAATTCTTTGCCCAATTGGTCAACAATGTCCTCATGAATTAGAACTTCCTTTGACCAATCTGTTTCAGCCTGAGCAAGAACATAGCAATAATAACAATAATGTTCGCACCCTATATAGGTATCAATTTGATAATCAAAGCCACTCAACCCGCACTGTTTTAAAATTGGTCTTTTGGCACAAGCTGACACTTTCATTGACTCTTCTCCTCTTTAATCAAGAAATATCCATCAGCGGAAATGCAGTACTTGTCTATCAGAAATTATAGCTTTTTTACGACTATAATAAAACTTAACATCACCCAGCTTGGATATTTCACGAGCCGAGATGCTTACTTTTGGAAGAAACTCACGTTCATTGTACTTCTCAATGAGATTTAATTTTTTAACGAAAAAAGTTTCCATTCAGGTTTTCACGACATTGGCTTAATGT
>CAZWVC010000120.1:0-11480 GCA_964637245.1 uncultured Desulfocapsaceae bacterium | reverse complement strand
GCCAATGGCGGAGTTTATCGTCATATGAAGGTGAAAGGATTTGATCCAACACCAGCACTGGAAAATATTCATCAGCTCCTGCCAGATGTTCAGGTTACACGATCACTCGCCCAAACACTAGCGGATGCAGATGTAGTGAGTCTCCATCTCCCCTTGAGCCCGGGAACCCAGGATTTGGTTGATCATAAATTTCTCAAGATGATGAAAAAAGGTTCTGTTCTGGTTAATTACGCCAGAGGTCCCATTGTTAATGAAGAAGCGGTGATTGAAGCATTAGATACAGATCATCTGCAGGGATACATAACTGATTTTCCCACTCCCAAGGCTATTGTGCACCCAAAAGTGTTAGCCACGCCGCATCTCGGTGCTTCAACATCGGAATCTGAGGAGAACTGTGCGATAATGGCGGTCAATGAACTTTCTGGTTATCTTGAATATGGCAATGTCGTGCATAGTGTCAATTTTCCCAATGTTGAATCTATACCTTCAGCAAAGGTTAAAACAAGGTTAATCATGATAAATCGAGATGTTCCGGGTATGATTGCCTATGCTTCCAAAATCATCAGCAGCCATGGTATTAATATTGCGAGTTACCTCAATGAATCTAATGGGAATATTGGATATAACATAATTGATTTAGAGTCTTCGATAACAGAGGAGTTAGTCAGAGAAATTGAGGCAAATAGTGATGTAATCCGAACGCGGATAATCTATTTATAGATAGTTTCTATCCTAAAACTCAGGATTTCGGAGTCTACGCTTACCTGATTGAGATCGAGGCATGGGAGAAATTTTACCGCAGGCGCCCTGAAAGAAGTGTCCTTGGGGTGCATATAATTGATATTCCTAGGATAAATTTTTGAGCATAACAAAGATATCGATCAAAATGGTAGTTTTAGGATGGGAACTAGATAAATCGATTCTTTTATATACAGTAGGGAAACTGCTTGGATATACTATAAAAAGTTGTCCAATTTTTAAGGGTTTAAAAAACTTCACACTTAACCTCTTGATAATATATATAATTTTAAAAGAAATAATAAAAACAACACGAATGTACAAAAAATTGTATCAAATCAACTTTCTCTGTTTATTGAAAATGAGAGTTACTCCTAGTAACAATCAACGTTTCACGTGTTTAAAAAGAAGAACTGAAAACTGGCATACAAGATGCAATGAATATATTGCTTTATCTCTTCTCTCCTTTCTCCAGGAAAAGCCGGCACTGCACTCGCAGAGCTGGCTTTTCTGCTTTTATACTTCATTGAAGTGATTTCCTATGCAACTTTCATCTAAAGTGTATCTTAGGCAGTGCAGTAGGTATAGGGATCTACCAATCAAACAATTTGTTGAATGTTGTTTTAATGATGTTGGAAGCATATCATGGAAAAATGCTACCATTCTCCTTAAACCAAATCTCATCTCTTCACGGTTTTCAGGTCCAGCTTGTACAGACCCCAGATTTATAAAAATTCTTGCTGAGTGGTTTGTTGATCAAGGGGGCAGAGTATCGGTGGGAGATTCACCTGCTATTGGCAGTGCCAATAGTGTATTACGAGCCTTACAAGTTGATTCGGATCTTAAAAAACAAGGTGTTGAGATACTAGATTTTACCCGGGTCATAAAAAAGAAACTAGATTGTGGTATAGAGGTAGGTCTGGCTGCTGAGCCACTGGAGTTCGAGTATTTTATTAATGTCCCAAAGGTTAAAGCTCATAGTCAATTATATGTTACTCTTGCAGTAAAGAATGTATTCGGGATGGTAAAAGGAATGCGTAAATCTCTGTTGCACATGCGCCATGGAGGACCCGATAACTCTTTCACCAAGATAATACTTGACCTTCTTCCATTACTCCCCCCCAACTTTAGCATCATTGACGGCATCGAAGCAATGTCGCGACAAGGTCCACTGCATGGAGATAGGCTGAAACTTGGTCTGCTTGGCTTTGCAGAAGACCCAGTGGCTCTTGATACCGCTCTTATCGAAGCGCTGCGATTATGTCATAATAAAAGTAAGTTATGGAATGAAGCAAATAGGAGAAAGTATAAAGGAGCTAGTCTAGAAGATATAGAATTTCCTCTGTTAACTCCAGATTTCTTTCACTCAATTAACTTTGAAGCACCATCAGAGCTTTCTCCTATTCGTTTTAATCCATTCCGTTTCCTCAAAGGAAATTTCAAAAGACTACAAAGTGCAATTGCTGAATAATAAAACCAGAATAACGTGAAAAAGGAATCAATATGTTTGAACTTACAGGAAAAGTAGCACTGGTGACAGGTGGTTCAAGAGGTATAGGAAGAGCGATTGCGGTACGACTAGCAGAGCATGGAGTAGATATTGTGGTCAACTACGTACGCCACAAGAGAGATGCTCAGGAAACCGCTTCTGCGGTGGAGGAATTTGGCAGAAAATGCATGCTTGTAAAGGCAAATGTTGCAAAAGAAGACGATGTTTTTGCCATGTTTGAAAAGATTGGTGAACATTTTGGAAAACTTGATATTTTGGTCAGCAATGCGGCCTCAGGTGTGCTCAAACCTATTATGGAATTGACGGAGAGACATTGGAATTGGGCGATGAATATAAATGCCCGGGCGTTATTAACGCTTGTACAAAATGGGGTTGCCTTGATGCCTGAAGGAGGCAGGATTATAGGAGTATCAAGTCTTGGTGCCATCCGAGCGATAGAAAATTATTCAACAGTGGGGGCATCAAAGGCGGCTTTGGAATCATTGGTCAGGCATCTCGCTGTGGAATTAGGAGAGAGGAAGATAAACGTTAATACAGTAAGCGCAGGGGCTGTTGACACTGATGCACTAAAAAATTTCCCTAACCGAGAAGAGATTTTAAATACCGCTCTTGAACGAACACCCATGGGAAGATTGACCACACCAGATGATGTTGCTGATGTAATCCTCTTTCTCTGTAGCCAATTCTCTACCATGATTCAGGGGCAGGTCATAACTGTAGATGGTGGATATGCAATCATGGGGTAAGTATGTCTCAGCATTTTTTCAAATTATTAACATATATCAACAGTAATGTTTGATACCACCGAAAAACTGATTCTGGCATCGGCATCACCTAGGCGTCAAACCTACCTTCAGGAATTGGGCATTGATTTTGAAATTGAGGTTGCCGATATTGATGAAAAAGCCGACAAAAATGAATCTGCCTTGAACTATGTTTCTCGAATAGCTGAAATGAAATATCAAGCTGTTGCGCAAAACCACCTTTCTACCTGGATATTGGCAGCGGATACCATTGTTTTTCTCGATGGAATGATCCTCGGAAAGCCAAGTGGCTCTGAAGATGCCCTAAAAACATTGCTCTATCTTCGTGATAAAACCCATAAAGTAGCTACAGCATTCTGTCTTGGTAGTATTGAAAAAGGAGTTAATTACAGTCAAACCGTTGTTTCCCGGGTGGTGTTTTCGCCCTTTTCTGTGAAAACAGCGCGAGCATATGTGAATACCGGTGAACCCCTGGATAAGGCAGGCGCCTATGCCATTCAAGGTAAAGGAACATTATTAGTTAAGGAGCTCCTTGGTTCTTATTCAAATGTTGTTGGATTGCCTTTAACTGAGGTTGTATCGGCATTAATTAAGTATGGAATAGTAAAAATAAAATGTTAATTTCTCTTGGACTAAATTCTTTTTATAAAAAAATAATGAGTGGACAGGACAAGATGTGTGAAGATTAAATGCATTGTATGTATTTGTTATTATAGGTTTAGTTGTTTTTGATGAACCTCTGTTAGAGGGTCATGAGCGAGAACAAGAGTGGATTATGAGGTATCTTTTTTTTTGACTAAATATTTAGAATTTTATACTATTTTCATTAGATGATTATAAAATGTTTGAAGTGGGCAAATTTTGGAGGCAATATCTCGCCTGAAAAAAGGGCAAATCTTCACAATCTGCTTAGATAGATTTTTGCTATACTTCAAGGTTATTGAGTAATAGAAGTTGTAAGTTTGAATATATTGCAAGAGTTGAATTTCATATTGGCTGGAAGATCAGGGGAGCTGAGTAATGATAGATGCAGATAGACAACATGATGCACTTGAGGTTCTAAAGAGCCTGAACTCAGCTGTCACAACAACCAAGCTCTATCCACCGTCATTTCCACAGGTAGCAAACGCCGTGGAGAATGCCTATACCTGCACCACGAATTTTCTGGAAAAATATGGTTCCATTAATTTCAGCATAGTTGATGATCAACCGAATCTGTGTGGTGCACCAGTCAAGGAAAAGACCTTGGGGAAGATGCATGGTGAGGCTATATATCAGCAGTTAAAACTGCTGAAACTTGATCATGTGGTTATTGAAAAGGAACTGTATGAGTCTTTATTTCAACAACTTCTCATATTCTTTACGACTTCGCCGCAATTGGTAACAAAGGAAGGTGGCGGACGTTCGTTTGTCGTTAATCTTGGCCTCAATGAATTATTTCCAACAGATTACATGATTGAGTTGCCGGATGAATGGGAAGATCAATTTGCGACTGTTCTCTCAACACTCATAAAGGAAAACAAGGTTCAGATAGAAAACATCCAGGAATTGGCAAGTGATATTGATGGAGAGACCATTGGTGGGCAAAAGCAGGTATCTTCACTATTTGCACTCAAGGAAGATCCTGATAAAATTATAGATCTTCTTGTTGCTGCGATTGCCAATCTTCTTAAAGGAATAACTCGTAGCAGTGCTATCTTTTTTCCTCCTGCATTCCTCAAAGTGTTTCGAAATATTGATAGAGTTGTAGAGGAGAAGGAACGCGGTAAATATGTTGATTTGGCTGTTAAGGCATTTCGCGATAAATTTGGTGATTTTGGATTACATATCCTCATCTTGCAAAATTATCCTAGTGGGTTTGGGAGTGAATTCTTTGAAAGATTGGTGATTGCACACAAAAACAGTTTCGAAGACATCGTCAAGTTGGTTAGGGATGGAGAGGCCATTGCAGCCAAGGAATTAGGAACTTCTTCAGATACTTTCAAATATATAGTCTCAGGGAAAGAGAGATTGTTCACCACCCCTATAGGCAAGCAATTTCTGGTTCGTGAAAAGGCGAAAAATCTCCTTGAAGAAGGTGAGAGGGAACGTCAGGCAAAAAGAATACAAGCGGGTATAAGTGCTATATTACAAGGTGATATTAAAGCATTACGCAATAGAGAAGTAATTGCGCAGATTCCTGCAACGGTCGAGTCGCTCATATCTAAGGGTAAGGATGGAGCTGCAGCCACCATTATAGAGAATATTACCACAGAATTACTTAAAGGTGATCAAGATTTTCATGACGGTTTGAGTGAAAGCCTGAGTCTTATTGGTGAAAGCCTTATAAATAAAGAAAAATGGGACTGGCTAGAAAAGCTCTCAATTCCTTTAATGGCCTGGGTTAAAAAGGCTGATGTGGCTGATGAGGCTTGTGAGAATATAATTGAAATTTTGCAGAAGCTGCAAAAGTATTACTGGAAAAACGAGAAGGACGAAAAAGCGGATAAAATTCTGCAGCTCTTCTTCGCCATCCGTACAGGAAAGCTGGAAAAAAGCGATGATGTTGTTGCCTTGGTAGGACGCATCCAGGATCTGTCGATCGAGAGAGCACCGTTGGTTAGACTTTTAGACCAGAGTGTAACTGAAGAGAATGAGCTTGTTGACCGTCGATTAATTATGCAGGGGCCACGAGTTGCCCGATTTCTGCTCAACATTCTCTTCGATTCGACTACCACCAGCGAGCGGTTAAAAATTCTTGAACTGCTGAAATTCATGGGGCCAATCTTGCCTCCGATCCTTCTGGAAAAACTTGCCGACCCAATGCCATGGCATGGTAAGAGAAATCTCATTAAACTCCTGGCAGAAACTGGCAGCAAAAATGAAGCAAATCAGATTTTTGATTACCTCAACCATGAAGACATCAGGGTTCAGCAAGAGACTTTTCTCTGTATCTGTAAATTGAGTGAGGAGGATCTTAAGTCAAATCTTCTTGAAGCATTATCACTTGCAACTGGCCCCATGAAGGAGCAGGTAGTGAAAGCACTTTCTCCCATGGCCGATGAAGAGGTAGTTGGAACTGTCTCAAACCTGCTAGCTGATTGGAAGCATTTTTCAGATGAAGTACGTAACCCTTTGATTGTCCAGATAGCTGAACTTCTTGGTAGAAGCTTAAGTAAGACTGCCGAGCTAGCTTTGGCTGATTTCCTGAAGAATGAGGGCAAAACCAAAGAGAAAATTGGAACTCAGGTATGGCAGGCTGCCAAACAGGCCCATCGGAAAATAAGAAGCATCCAGAGAGAGCTTTCCAAAAAGCAGATACGGGAATCACGTGAGCTAACCCAGGAGTCAGAAGAAAAGAATAAAATAGAAAGTCAAGTGACAGCCACTAAACCCCGTACCGGCTATGCTGAAGAAGCCCATATAGAAAAATTACTCGTAGAAGGAGATACGGAACGAGCCAGAAAATTACTGGTTGATCTTATAGATAAAGCATCAAGTGTTAAGCAATTCAAAGAAGCAGAAAAACTCCGTGAATGGCTGATAGAGATTGACCCCTCAGCTCTTAATGATATTATTCGTACTGCTGAAGCAATCGAAGAAGCAAAAAGTGAAGGAATCAGCAATGATTATCTGCAAATTTGGTCAAAACTCTACGATAATTTGACAACCGAGGAGTTTAATGCCCTTTACTATTCGATGGAGCATCAAACTCATGCTGAAGAAGAAATTCTTGTCAAACAGGGAGATCTGCAACCAGCCCTTTATTTCGTTAATCAAGGAAGGGTGAAAATATACTTTAATGACCGAAATTCAGAGGTTTTAGTTAAAATTGTTGAACAGGGTGAGATTTTTGGTTCGGATACTTTTTTTGATGCTTCAGTATGGACTATTAATGCAGCAGCACTTGCAAAAGCAGAAATATCTTATCTTCCCTTGAAAAATACCCATAACTGGAGTAACGAATTCCCTTCGCTAGATTCTAAGCTTCAGGATTTCTCCAGGTCGTATGATGATCTAGGCACGTACCTTAAAAATCTAAATAAGAACAGAAGAAAACATGATCGACATCCAACCTCAGGAACGGTAATCGCTAATATACTGGAGAAGGATGGTAAAGATTCAGGTGTCCAGATGAAAGGTGAATTGTCTGATATCTCATTGGGGGGCATCTCATACATTGTCAGGATTTCTCAGAAGAAGAATGCCAGGATTCTTCTTGGCAGATCCATTCGAATTCAGCTGCCTTGTTCAACAGCAAAAGGGAAATTGCTCACACTTAATGGGGTTCTTTTAACCATTCGGTCACTTTATTCAATGAATAATGAGTATTCAGTCCATGTCAGTTTTGCTCGACAATTAAGTCAAGAAGAACAACGCGGAGTAATCGAAGCTGGTAAGACTGAGACAGCTTGACATCGCTTAGAGCTAAATAAAATCTCATATCTTAATCCCTGCCTTCCCATGAGAGAAAAAAAGTGGTAGAGTTTGTTCTTTGTTAGAACAATTAATACTCTGATGATCACCTTATTGACCGAAATATCACAACTGGATGTTGCTATTGATATCAGCTTGCTGTCAAAGCATGGCGCCATGCTTTATGGGCAAAAATCCGCTACTGCACGGAACTCGCAGCATCAGAGTGATGTCTGGCTTGCCTTACTGAACCATCTCAATAAACCACAAACTGCACAGTTTATTTTTTCTGATGGCATATATTTTGTCTGCCTGACACAGATAGGATATCTCATTGTTGCTGTAAGGGAAGAAAATGGGCTTGATGAGGTGAAAAGAAAGTGTATTGCTCTGCAAGCTAGGCTTAAAGATTCTGCTATTAGAAAAAAGAAACTGCTGGAATTGCTTGGAGAAGTTGATGATCCACTTAAACCAGTGATTCTTGACGAGCTTACTCCATTGGCAGACAAAGAAGTTGCCAGATTTGTATTACCAATGCTTGCCGAGTACACTCAATATGAAAAGGAGATACAGACAAGATTACTGCTGGCAATCCTGCAGATCTTGGGTGATTGTTCGATACATGAAGCCATAAAACCACTGAAACGGTTTTTACAGAGATACACTTCCCAGAAAGATAGTGCGGATAGCCAAGTGGTGAATGCGACTAAAGTATCTATCATGCAGCTTGAGTTGAGCAGTTTAGATGAAAATGCCAAGGAGCAAGCTCAAGAGTTTGATGGAAACGATACTGTTGAGTTGATAAATGATGATGCAACATCATCTCCTGAAATAATTGTTGAAGATGTGGTTGAAGCTAAAACTCAGACTGACAATAATTTTCCAAAACAAGCGGCAAAGACGGGTTCTGGTGATCAGAAGAAAGCAAGAGGGAAAGTGAAGGAGGGGAATAATGGAGAATCACATATACGCAATCTCCTAGCTAATGGCAGAAAAGCGGAAGCAGTTGCTATAATAATGAAATATATAGAGGCTGCAGCACAGCAGAAGATGTTTGACAAAGCTGAAAAGCTGAGGGAAAAAATTATTGAAATTGACTCAATGATGCTCACCGAAATTATACGTGCAGCAGAAATCATTGAGGAGAAAAAAATAGCAGCCATTCTACCGGAACACCTTGTAACTTGGGGTTCACTGACCCAAAACCTTAGCGAGGATGAATTTTCAGCACTTTATCATTCCATGAGTTTGGAACATTATAAAAATGGTGAAACACTTGTTCGGCAAGGTGATTTTTTACCAAAATTATTCTTTATCAATAACGGTGAACTTCAAATTAACGCAGATATTGGTAATCAGTTAGTTCCTCTTACTCATTATGAAGCAGGGCAGATACTTGAAGGTGGCAGTTTTTTTGAGGCATCAGTCTGGACTATTAATGTTTTAAGTAAGGGCGCAGAGGTTTTTATCTTACAAAGGACACAGTTGGAAAAACTGAATGAAAACTATCCAGCTATTGAAACGAAGCTCATTGATTTTTGCTCACAGTTTATATCTCCAAGTAATATCCTGAAAAAATTGAAGAAAAACAGAAGAAGAGATGAAAGAAAGCCATTAGCCGGAAGGGTAGCTGTTACTTTGATTGACAGAAGTGGAAAAGATAGGGCGGTTAGTTTTAAAGGAGATCTCATTGATATCTCCCGTGGTGGAATGGCTTTTAGTATCAGGTCATCAAGAAGAAAAAATGCCAATATGCTGCTTGGTAATAAAGTTCGTTTAACATTGCCTTCTGGAGCGGGTATCAAATCTTCGGTTAAAGAATTGACAGGTGTCATTGTTGCAGTTCGAGGTCATCATGTGGCCAGCAATGAGTACTCCATTCATATAGATTTTGATGGAGAGCTATCTTCTAAAGAGGTTCAGCAGTTAATTAAAGTGGAAATAAATTAATTGTTACCGTTTTCTTCTGAGAGTAATCACCAATTGGAACTATATAAATCCATGAAAGCATCCATTGCACAATTTTATCGAGAACAACTTCCCAAAGGTAGCGAACAGGATACCATACTTACAGCCGAGTGTCCTTTTTGCCAAAGCAAAGGAAAGCAAAAACCCGGAAAAGTTGTAGTGTTTCTCAATGCATCCAGCCTTTTTTATGGTTACTTTCGTTGTCTAAACTCTTGTGTAAATGGTGGCTTTTCTCAATGGTTCGCGCATCTTCAGGGTATAGATCCTGCAGTTGTACCGGGTGAAGTTGATGATGAATTGCTCTGGCAGAATCTTGTTTATCCTCAAAAAAATATCAATTCTGAAATAGACGATTTTAAGAATAAACTCGCTCAAGAGCAGCTCTCGTATTTTACTGATGCACATATAAGCGATGCAGTCCTAGAACAAATGAATATTGGTTATAACGGCCGCTACCTTGTCTACCCTTATTTTCAGCCGGACGGCAATGTCTATTCAGCCCGTTGTGTCCATCCAGAAGTAACTGAAGATTATTTTTGGTATGGTGATGATAGCTTTGGCGCAGGAGAATTGGGGCTTTTCAATATCGAAGAGATAGCCAGGTGTCAAGGCGGGGCTCTTTTTGTTTGTGAAGGGGAGGAAAATCTCCTGGCTATCAAACAGTTGGGTTTTCCTGGCGTAGCATATTCTGACAGGAAGACTCTAGAGAAAGTCCCTGCTGAGATATTTTCCTTCATAAAAACAGTATTTATCATTCCCCAGAATAATCCCGAATCCTATGGCTCTGCTCGTCTAGCAGCATCCCGTATAGGTTTCAAAGTGCGTATTCTCAAATGGGAAAGTGAAAAACCTAAAGAGTATAATATCAGGCAGTTTGCCTTGGATTATGGAAATGATTTTAGCAAGAAATTCGGGAAGATGATTGTAGCGGCAAAGCCGTTTTCACCGTTTACCACACCAGGCAGGGAAAGCCGCAGTTTTTTTTCTGCCCTTGCCGATCATGCCGGTGAAGAGTATAGCTCATTGCTCTCTGGTTTTAATTTGTTGGATTCACGTATTGGGGGGATACATGGTATCAACATATTTGGCGGAGGTCCAAAGGTTGGCAAGTCCAGTTTTATGATTCAGATAGCCACGGATATGGCGGCCAGAAAAATCCCGGTTTTATACTATGATTTTGAGAACGGAAGACAGAGAATCTATGAGCGGACCTTTGCACGAATGAGCAGAATTGAGACTTCAAGGCTGCAATCAGTTAACCTTACGGCAGAAGAAAAAGAAAGCCATGCAAGGGCAGCAAAGAAATTTACCAGTCTGCTCCGCTATTTTCGTGTTATCAATGATAGAAAAGTATCACCAGAGTTGATGCGACGACATGTGGATTTTCTGCGTCATGAAACAGGTAGTGAATACACGGTTGTTGTTATCGACAGTCTGCATAAGCTCCCCTTTAAAGATCTCGCTGAAATGCGTACTGGCATTGATGCCTGGCTCAGGCAAATAGAAGCAATCCGTGATGAATTAAATGTCTCATTTTTGGTAGTCTCGGAGCTATCACGGGGAGATGGTGGCTCCTATACAGGACAACCGCATATGGGAATTTTTAAAGGATCAGGAGATATAGAATATAGTGCGGATAATGCCATGGTGCTCTTGCCAGACTGGGATCATATGCAGGACGAGATGGCAAAGCGAATCAATAAATTGTGGCTCGTGGGCAGCAGGGAACACAGCCCTGGTCTGGTCGGTGACTATATCTTAGATTATCCTTACTGGGGCTTTCGTGAGCAAGCTGGTCAATTACCCCAAGGTTAATTAACTTGTGCAGCTGTCATAATTACCAGATGGTTGGTGCGTAAATGGGGGTGGTGTATTTTTACATTATACTTTTTCCTGAAGTTGCCACTCACTAAATCTGACCATTGCCTCATCTGCTCTGGTTTTTCCTCTCAATTTCTTGGGGATTTTTTTCTTCAATGGTGGAAATAGTCCAAAATTTACGTTTGAAGGTTGAAAACGTTGAGGATCTGTTTGGGTTAAGTGATTAACCAAGGCACCAAGAGCCGTTTGAACTGGTGGAATCACCGGAGTCTCACCGTGTAGCG
>CAZWVC010000119.1:0-11533 GCA_964637245.1 uncultured Desulfocapsaceae bacterium | reverse complement strand
TCTGAGCCAAGTTGTTGACGATAAGCTTCTAATTGATCTTCTTTTTCAGCTATATCTGAGATATCTGCTATCGTGCCCACAGCTCCAATAACAGCATTGCTGGCATCCTTTAATATGGCTCCATTTTTAAGTGCCTGAAAAAAAGTACCATCCTTTCTCCGGATTCTGCACTTTCGCTGTTTTGCGTCATTGTGATTGAAAAGAGCGCACCATTGATCACTGTCGGATAATGTGGTGGTGTTGCAGATATCGCATTCAAGAATTTCGCAGGGCTTGCCTATAATTTCATTTCTGCTGTAACCGGTAATTCTTTCAAAGGCTTGGTTAACTGAAACTATAGTACCCTGGGGGTTGACAATCATGATTCCGTCACGAATAGTGTCAACGACGGTTTTCCAATATCCGTCGAGCTCTCGGCCGATCATAAACTCTCCTGTTAAGCATTAACACCTGTAAAGCACAACACCTTTAACAGTTTAACACTTTGATGACAACCTTTATAGTGCAATGCCCAGCAGAGGATAGAACTGGAACCACACGAAAGTATTTAAAGTCCTGGAAATACAACAAAAAATATATACTTATATCTAAGTTAAATATTTCTGATTTGCTGTTGGCGCAAATGTTGCTCCGCTGGTATCATCGTTTACCTTTTGATGGAGTGATAGGGTTGGCTGAAAAAACCGATAATGTGGTAGACTTCAGAGATTCGCTTTCCTCAATATCGCTGTTGAAGGTTACCCAGCTTTTTGAGAAAATGAAACCTGCTGAAATCTTGGAAATTCAGGGAGCTGATATTGATAATCAGCAGGATCTCTTTAAAGTTCTGCCAAAAATGAGTTATGAGGTTATATCTTCTGAACAGGTAGATGAAAAAGCAGGTCTTTATTGTATTCGTTTAAAAAAAATGTAGATAATGCAAGTAAAATAGTTGCTTGCAATCAACACTATGTTGTGGCTATAAAAGATATGCAACAGGCAAGACTCAATAGCCCTATTGCAAACCGGCGAGAATTTTAACCGACATTTATGAATTGGAGGAAATATACACCATGAGTTTCAAGGAAAAACTATCATCTAATGAATTTGTCGTACTGGCTGAGATGCACACCTCTAAAGGTGTAAATGTCTCTCGGCTAGTGGATGATGCACGCCGAATCAAAGGGAGGGTAGACGCTATTGTCGTACCTGACATGGATAATGGTATTGTCAGGATGAGTGCACTTGCTGCTGGCGTACTCATGCGCCAAGAAGAAATTGAGACAGTCATCCATATGTATTGTCGGGACAGAAATCGTTTGGCCCTTCAAGGTGACGCCATGGCTGCCTATGTCCTGGGATTGCAGAATATCGTAGTGGTCCACAGTGAAGACATGAGTCAAAGTGACCATCGTGAAGCCACGCAGGTAGATGATATTAATGAAGTTGAGCTACTCAGCGGCCTTGCATCTCTTGCTGCAGGAAAAGACATGGAGGGTTTTGATCTGGATGGTACACCAGAGTTTACCGCTGGTTGTTCAATCGCACCCTTCGCTGATGAAAAGGAACTCGATAGGGAATTGGAATTAGCTGGCAGAAAGGTCGAGGCGGGAGCATCATTTGTTTTTACCCCTCCTGTTTTTGATATTTCATCATTTGAGAGCTTTATGGGGAAAGCAAAAAAATTGGGGGTTCCCATAATTCCAACTGTTTTTCTCCTTAAATCTCTTGCCATAGCGCAATACATTGC
Source organism: uncultured Desulfocapsaceae bacterium (assembly GCA_964637245.1). Classification (GTDB taxonomy): domain Bacteria; phylum Desulfobacterota; class Desulfobulbia; order Desulfobulbales; family Desulfocapsaceae; genus Desulfopila_A. The sequence goes on along the minus strand of CAZWVC010000119.1, from coordinate 9,804 downwards.
CAACAGTGAGCCGGGTGCAAATATCTCAGATGATCTCATCCGAAGAATTCGCAAGTCATCTGATCGCGAACTTGAAGGTATTAAAATTGCGGCAGAAACAATTACTGCTTTAAACGGTATAGCGCAGGGTGTTAAGGTGCAGACTCTTGGTTGGGAGCACCGCTTACCGGAGATTTTTAATGAGGCAGGTCTATAAAGATAGTGATGAATTGAAGGTGATTCGGTCCTATAGTTGATCGCATACCTGGAAAAAAGAAGGCAACAAAGATTGTCGAAGGAGGATTAGGATAATGAGCGATAAACAACTCATTCTTGTGGTGGACGATGATACTGATCTGGTTGAAATGATATCTATGAAGCTGGAGAGTGAGAACTTCAAAGTTGCAAAGGCCTACGACGGAGTTGAAGCTTTTGATAAAATTAAAGAGGAAAAGCCAGCACTCGTAATTCTTGATGTCATGATGCCAAGAAAAGACGGCTATGCACTGTGTGATGAGCTAAAAAGTTCAGAAGAGTATAAAGATATAGTGGTAGTACTGCTCACCGCAGTTTCTGATGCGATCAGCTCTACCAACTATACGCACATGGGTGGAAAGACAACATTGGCAGATGATTTTGTACCCAAGCCAATAGATCTGGATAAACTTATGGAGATTGTCAAAGACAATCTGTAATAAATGCCAGACGAGTTTCACGGGTGAACATTTGGAATTCGTCTGCTCTCCTTCACATCTGTGAGGCGGTATGGTTGATACAGTCAGAATAGGCGGTATCAAGTTAAGTGCTGAACTTGTCCAGATTGACGTAGTAGGTGATACATGTCCGAATAGTACGTTAATAAACATACTCAAACGGATAGCGTCAGCGAAAATCAACATACCGCACCTTCATCAGGGGGCTGTTGGCAGCAAGAAGCAAACAACCCTCTGCGTTGCGGCCGATGATTACCTTCGACTGCAGGCTGGTTTGTTGGGAGATTTGGCTGACTGCCAGTCTCGATTGCTTAAGTCGGTTGGTACAATCTCACTTTTCCCGCACAGCTTCAGTGTTGAATTTTGTGCCAGGGTCATGAGTACCTTATCGGCAAAGGCAATTCCCATTTATGGAATATCCACCTCTGTTTCTGCACTTGTTGTCCATACTGATTATACTCTCCTAGAAGATGCGGTGGATGCTGTTTTGACATTTGCCGATCTGCCGGAAAACCATACTCCCCTGCGTCCGGTTGTCGTACTAGGTGGGGAAGAAGTAGAAACCATAGCAGTGTATTGGGAACCTCAAATCCGCATATATGGAATGGATATAACAACCGGAATCAGCCGCTTGCAAACCGCTTGTCAGGTAGAAGGGCTTGATGATAAGGCATTGAACAGGCTGGTAACAGGAAGATATTCATTTCGCTCGCTTACAGCTCAGGCTCATGTCGAAGACTTATTCAGCCTCGACTTTGTGGTTGACCAGCAAAAGTCAGCAGGATTAGTAAGGGAACTTCAGCAGATAACCACTTCGGAGTACTATTCACCGCTCAAGATTACTGAAAACGTAGAAATGATCTCTTTTCATGGACCACATTTTCAAGATCGTTATGGTATTGCAGAAATGGCCCTTTCCCAATTGCAGCTGAATAATCATCAATTGCTGGCTGCTGGATGCACAGGTACCAGTGTACAACTCTTGGTTTCAGCAGGCACAGCGGAGCAGATCTCAAGCTGTCTGGCATCGAAGTTTATAGTCCCCTCCAGAGAAGAATCCTAAAAAGTTTCCCATAACCCAAGGTAGTGAAGTGCAATGGAAAAAATGGATAGCGAACTCGATTGGCGCATAAGAGTATTTGACTCACTTTCCTATCCGACACGGGTTCTCAAACCGGATGGTACAATAATCGCAGTTAATCAGCGTTTTATTGAAAAAATTGACAGTGAAGCGGCCAGTATAATTGGTAAGAAGTGCAAAGATGTCAATCGTCTCTATTCTCCTCAACGTCAGTTTCCCTGCAGCAGTGAAAAAGATTGTCCTCTCAATAAGTCCATCGAATTAAAAAAAGGCCATTCAATCGTTTTTAGTACTACTGGCAGTGATGGCAGAGAGAAATGGGAAGATAGGGTTTTTTCTCCCATAGTTGGTGATGATGGAGAAGTCAGTTACATTATCGAAAGTGTCCGCGATGTCACCAGAATAAAGATTCTGGAGAAGATGTACAGTGGTATGCGCGAACTCATCGATAACGTTGTACAGAGCTCGGTTTCCGGCATAATGGCAGCAGATCGCAAAGGCAATATCATATTAATGAATGAAGCAGCAGAGGAATTATTTGACTACACCACTGAGGAAGCAGATAAGGTTAATATCGAGGATTTTTACCCAGAAGGTGTTGCTCGTCAGGTAATGAGAAAGCTTCGTGATCCAAATATTGGCGAAAAGGGTAAGTTACCAATTACCAAAGTAAATATTATTACCAGACATAGCGAAGAAATTCCGGTGGAAATGACCGCTGCGATAATTTATGAAGATGGCAAAGAATATGCCACAGCAGCGATTTTTAACGATCTTCGGGAAAAGCTAGCGGTGGAAAAAAAGCTTAAAGAGGCACAAAACCAAGTTATGCAAACCGAGAAGATGGCTTCTCTAGGTCGACTTGCTGCTGGGGTTGCCCATGAAATCAATAATCCACTCACCTCTATCCTTCTCTATGGTAATATGATGCAGGAAAAACTTGAGTCGGATAATTCGCTGCAGAAGAATCTGGAATATATTCTTGAAGATACCGAGCGTTGTAAAGATATTGTCAAGAACCTGCTTGCATACAGCCGCCAAACTAATCCTAAAAAAGATATCTTCCTCTTAAATACACTGGTTGATGAAAGTATGAACCTGATCAGAGATCAGAAATTGTTCATGCATATTGAGGTTATAAAGGACCTGGCTTCTTATCCGATCTATGTCAATGCCGATAAGAATCAGCTTTGCCAGGTTGTCATTAATCTCATAATAAACGCCATTGATGCAATGGGGGGGGAGGGCAGATTGATTTTCCGCACATCAGGGGACCCACGCAGCGGTCGGGCTTATCTGGAGGTTTGCGATAGTGGTACTGGTATTCCCCAGGAAAACCTCACGAGAATATTTGATCCATTTTTTACCACCAAGTCCCCTGGTCAGGGTACGGGTCTGGGGTTGAGTATGGCGTATGGCATTCTTGAAGAAAATCGAGGGAAAATAACAATCAAAGAGACTGGACCCGGAGGCACGATTATGCGATTACAGCTTCCGGCAATGGCCAATTCAGATGGCCTGATGTTCGATTCTATTGGATAGATATGGAGAGCAATATAATGGGTGAAGTAGAAGAAGCCGCACCAAAAATTCTGGTGGTTGACGATGAAGAAAGGATTCGTGACGCCTGCAAGATGGTCCTTGAAGAAGAGGGATTTCAGGTCCAATTAGCCGAGAATGGTGAGCATGGGCTGGCAATGATCGAAAAAGAGCATTTTGATGTTATTCTTCTTGATCTGATGATGCCAGTGCTCTCAGGTTTAGATGTTTTGCCCAGTCTTACTGAACGACACCCCGACACTGCGGTTATTGTGATTACCGGATATGCCACCATAGAGCACTCTATTGAAGCTATGAAAAAGGGTGCTTTTGATTTCATCCCAAAACCTTTCTCTCCTGACCAATTGCGGGCAGTGGTGGCAAAATCAATTAAATATACTCAGGCTTTGCAAGACATAAGTGATTCTAAATCACGCCTGCGGGTGATGGTTAATCGCCTGTTAGACGGGGTAATGACTACGGATGGTAATAAAAAAGTAGTACTTGCCAATCCGGCATTTCTGCAGATGGTCGGATTTGCGGGGAACCGCGCCCATGGTATGGCGGTGGATGAGGTTGTGACTGATCTGGCAATTCTGCAGATTATTGATGAAACCCTAGCAATGCCAGCTGACACAATAGCCGAGACTTACAGGGAAATTACTCTACCAGATAAGGAAAATGACACGGAAAGAGTTGTGAGTGTTCATTGCTCTCCGTTTCGCAGCAGGACCGGACTAACCCTTGGTACGACAACGGTGTTGCATGATATTACAGCGGTGAAGGAGATGGATCGAATGAAATCAGATTTTGTTTCTATGGTTTCCCATGAAATACGCAGTCCGATGAATTCTTTGCTTGCTCAACTAAAGATTATCCTTGATGGCCTTGCAGGAGCAGTAACTGACAAACAGACAGAGATCCTGACTAGAGCTTCAGGGAAAATCAACAATCTGGTTAATTTGGTTTCAGAACTGCTTGATCTTGCCAAAATTGAAGCAGGTATGGTGGGACAGGACAAAAAAGACCTTGAAATATTTGAAGTGTTAGAGGACCAGGTTGATTTTCATCGAGCGAGTGCGTCTGAGAAAAATATTGATATACTTTTAGAAGCTCCTAAGGACTTACCAATTATTGAAGCAAACAGACAGGGTATTGATGAGGTATTAACAAACCTTATTACGAATGCAATAAAGTATTCTCCAAATGGATCGAAAATCAGTGTCGTAGCTGAAGTTGACAACACTTTTGTTTCCGTAAAGGTGAGTGATACCGGATTTGGTATACCAGAGGAAGAGTTAGCAGAGATTTTTAATCGTTTTCATCGGGTAAAGGATAAAAATACCCGAGAGATACATGGTACTGGTCTGGGGCTCGCAATAGTAAAATCCATCATTGATGCGCACCAGGGTTCAATTCGGGTTGAAAGTATACTGGAATTGGGAACGACATTTACCATATTATTACCGCAGAAGCCTAGCCCGCATTTCTCATGAACATTGTGTCAATTTACTTATGGCTATTTCAATATACGTCATTGAGGAAATTGCTTGGATTTTTAACTTTCCACAATGTCCACCTGAACTAATGAGAAATGCAGGCTAACGGATTAGATTCTCTAAAGTAGGAGGGTTTTAGCTGTATGAAAAAGATAGTGTTCATGCTCATTATTGCAGGTATAGCAGGCTATGGATTGCTGAATTATCATTATGTTCTCTTCGATGATAGTATGAAAATCATCAAAAAGACGGGTGTTCGCTATGAAAACACCTTTGTGGATGCTCGAGGTTCCAAAAAACTTGAATTGATTTTACAACCTGATCTGATGGAAGCGGGTATTCAAGATGTCTTAAATCAGGTTGATAAAACAATTCAAAAGAACACAAACTGATCTTCGGGTATGAATGCATCAGCTATCGTAAAAAATAGAAAAAACACATTTTTGCAGTGTTGGTATGGAATAGCAAAGGTGTATCAGGGCTCTTACCTGCATATCACATCAGAGAAGTTCAGCCCGGATATTTCATGAACAATTTAATGATCACAGATAAAAACCTTTTATTTCGACACATTACGAGTATTACAAGGGCAATTTCTGACAATACAAAGTGTGCTGTCCATTATTGCCAGCATTGTTCACCCTTCAGGCTCGTGAAATATCCAGGCTAGAACCTTGGAGGATGAAATGTCATTTTCGATATGCAATAAGTTTCTGGCGGCCACAGTAATTGCTTTCTTACTCACCTTTTCTTCCAGCCTACATGCAGCTCAGATAAAAGAAGCTCCATCTTGGCAGGGAACCGAATGGATCAACCTTCCTCCGGGGCAAAAATCCCTGGATATTCGTGATTTTCAAGGAAAAGTAGTCTATCTATCCTTATTTCAGAAGTGGTGACCCGGCTGCCATAAGTATGGTTTTCCTGCGTTGCAGGAAATTGCGGCACACTTTAAGGATGATGCCAAGGTGGCAGTAGTAACAATCCAGACCACTTTCGAAGGGTTCAGTGTAAATGATTTTGCCGCTTTAAGAGAGATTGCAGATAGATATTCGTTAACTATCCCCATGGGACATAGCGGTTGGCCGGATAGACCTTCACCCATTCTTTACTCATATCAGGCTCGGGGTACTCCATGGGTTGTAATCATTGATAAAAAAGGTCTTATAGTATTTAACAACTTCTATCAGAAACCGGCTGACAGTATTCGCTTAATAGACTCACTAAAAAAGCAGCATTAATTTAACCCGCTGTTTCTCCTGGCCTAAAGGATTGAAAGCCCACTTTTTTACTGTTCAAGCATAACATCAGTACTTATCATAGATGTGTTCGGATAGCATTATTCGCTAGTAATAATCACAGCGCAAAAGCACACTTTATATGAGAAAGACTATGCATATTATAGATCCAGAATTACCCGATATTGTTAGTGTTCCACAAGCAGCAAGGTATCTTGGGGTAGGCCGCAAGGAGATTTATAAACTTCTGGAATTTGGCGAACTGCGAGCGGTTAGAAAAAACGGAAAAATTATAATTGATCCGTGTAGCCTTCACGAATTTAGGAAAAAGGGAAAAATGTTCTAACCTGAGCCTTTTGCAAAATTTTATCCTCGGAATATCAATTATATGCCTACGGTATAATTTTTCCCATGCCTCGATCTAAATCAAAATCCTGAGTTTTAGGATGGAAACTACTTAATATCGGAGTCGAAGTTTATGCCCAGTAGTTAATGGTGCTTACCTTCGTGGATAAAATTTTGAGCATAACGCAGAGTCATGATGAAAAGACAGTTTTGCAAGAGGCTCACCTGATTTAGAATTATTTACTGCAGTACAAGAAATCCCTCCCTATCCCTATCACACACAATCACACAGGCGAGGATTTCTATTGTAGCTCGGCAGTGGTTTGCTTTTTTTATAGAATTATTAGATACTTTAAAGAAGTGTACCTTTTTCATATTTCTAGTTACAGAATAGTCTGGAATTGCTAGGTGTAACAGAGTAGCAAGACTTTAGTGACCCCTTTGTCAGGTAGAAACTATTTCATAGAGGAATCAGGTGAAAAAACTACTCTTCTATATCGTCCTCGTCCTCACCACCACTTATCATTTTGTGATACCTGGATATTCGGCTGAACTCTCCCAAGATATGGCAGAAAAAACAGTATTGATTATTTCGGGTAAGCTGAAGTCTGGAACTAAAATGGAGCTAAATCTGAATGATCTTTTGGGTTTGCCGCAGACTTCTTTCTCAGTTACAAGCAGGCGAACGGACAAGCAGGATACCTATCAAGGTGTTGGGTTGCGTGATTTGCTTGCTTATGTAACTGAAGATACGGCCAACATGACGGTGAATGTTGTCGCTGCTAATGATTACAAGGCGTTAATATCAATTGAGGATATTCAACGCTATGAATATCTTCTTTCCTATAAAAAGAATGGTCTTTTCTATGAAGACCTTGAACTTTCTGAAAATAAAGGGCCGCTGGCAATAGCGATTAATTTTGATAACCACCCACAAATGGAATGGGAGATATACAAGCATCAGCTTGTCTGGTTTGTTAAGGAGATAATTATACAGTAACTTATGAATTTAAGCGCAGGAGCAAAGACAACATCTTGAAAATGGCAGAGATCAAAGGTTCTAGACTGGTTTTCAGCATGATTGCATTTATTACCATGATTGTAATTGCGATGGCTATTTTCATGTGGAGAACAGCTATTCTAATCCGGGACCAAACCTATTATGAGTATGAGTTCTTTAAGGAGGATCTCTATCAGAAAAGCGCTCTTACCAATAAATCGATCATGTCGTTGTTTAAATTGCAACACTATGAACTTGGTGATAATTCTTTCACTGCAGACAAAGACAAGATAGATACCTATCTCCGGGCAATTATAGGTCAGCAGAGCATAACTGAATATATTGATGAGAGCCTGCTTTTAAAGCTGCCGGAAAATGATCCGCTCCTCTTGCAGCAGCAGCTTAAGCAAATTGAACCTGACCTTAAATCCATCTCATTGCATTTGCAAAGATTTCATGAAAATTTACAACAGACTTCAACAACAACAGGGCTGGCGAATTTGCTGACTACCAATATCCAGAATTTTAGCTGGGCAATCAATCGCCTCAATGACTATCTCAATCTCCAAACAAAAGTACAGTCGATCATCTTTTCTCAGATTCAGAAGAGTTTGTTGAGCACCATAAAACAGCTTTCTTTGTTTTTTTATGTAATAACAGCGCTTTCGTTACTAAATGGACTTCTCATTTTCCTTTATTTTAAAGATCGCAAAAGAGCACAGCTGGCTTTGATAGCCTCTCATACATCTTTGGAATCAAGAGTCAAAGCACGCACGACTGAACTGGAAGAGTCAAAAAGAAAACTGGAACAGGAAATGATCGAGAGACGTCATATGGAATATCAGCTCAGGCTGAAAAGTGATGCACTGGAAAATTCCTTCAATGGTTTTGATATTGTAGATGAAGAGGGGAAATTTGTATATGCCAATAAGGCTTATTTAGATATGTGGGGATATGATAGACTTGATGAAATAGTAGGAACTTCGCCTGCCGACCATTGCAAGGACCCAGAGCTCCCTAACAGCATAATTGCGCAACTTAAAGAGAGAGGAGAATATGTTTTTGAGTTTACCGCCAAAAGAAAAGATGGCACCTTGTTTGATGCTTTGATGTATGCCCGACTAGCCCATGATGAAAATGGCCAGGAAATATATCCGACAGTATCTGTGGATATTTCAGAGAGAAAACAGGCGGAGCAGAACCGTCTAATCCTGGAAAAGCAGCTGCAAGACGCACGAAAAATGGAAGCAGTTGGTACCCTCTCTGGAGGTGTCGCCCATGAATTCAATAATATCCTTGCAATATTAATCGGAAATATTGAGCTATCAATAGCTGATATTAAAGATCCAGAATGTCTGGAAGAATATCTTGGTGAGATGAAAGTTGCTTCATTAAGAGGCAAGAAAGTGGTCCAACAACTCCTTAATTTCAGCCGTAAATCATCTGAGATAGCGACGTCGATAAATATTGTGAAGTTGACTAAAGATGCACTTGGTTTGCTGCGAGCCTCCCTTCCTTCACAAATCAGTATAGCTGAAAATATTGATAGCGATTGCTTGCGAATACGTGGTGAAGCCGGGCAAATTCAACAGGTGATCATGAATTTGTGTACAAACTCAGCCCAGGCTATGGGTCAGCTTGGTGGAATTATTGAAATATCAACTAGTAACCAAAAATTGGAAGAGGCGAAAACGTTTACTGATACTGTACTTCCGCCGGGTGATTACGTTTCCCTCAATTTGAAAGATAACGGTTCTGGAATTCCTCAAGAAATTCTTGATCGTGTCTTTGAACCTTTCTTTACCACAAAAGATATTGACAAAGGAAGTGGCATGGGACTGTCTGTTGTCCATGGGATAGTTAAATCTCACAAAGGTGGTATTTGCATAAAAAGTGAACCAGGGCAAGGTACAGAGGTTGAGATTTACTTTCCGGCAGAAATTGAACCACCTAAGAAAAAAGTACAAACAGGTAATCCATTACCGGGGGATAACAGCTCGATTCTTTTTGTGGATGATGAAGAATATATAGCCAAATTGGGTAACAGAATTCTCTCCCGTCTGGGCTATAATGTTACTACATTTACGGATCCACGCAAAGCTCTTGCAGAATACCAGCAATCTCCGCAACGCTTTGATGTTGTCATTAGTGATATGAGCATGCCTACCATGACCGGTGATAAGTTCATCCAAGCGGTACAGCAGGTTAACCCTGCAGCGAAAGTTATAATCAGCACAGGGTATAGCAGTAAGATGGACCGAGATCAGGCAGAAAAACTTGGTACAGTCGGGTTTATAGCCAAACCGTTCACCAAGGATGAATTAAATGCGGTGATTCAACATGCCCTCTCTGTCGAGAATAACTAGTGTCCTGTCATGCCTCACCTGTAGCTTAGAGCTTGTTATTCTGGCCT
>CAZWVC010000118.1:0-11849 GCA_964637245.1 uncultured Desulfocapsaceae bacterium | reverse complement strand
TGTATAGCTTAGACATACCGATAGAATACGTTTTTTCCATAGCCATCAGTATATTTATGACAGGCTTTTTTCCGGGAAAAGTGTTGCATTTTTCCGCCATATTTAATATCTGCATCAACTGATGTGAAATTATAATAAAGTGATTTGTGCGATAATGTTTGGCTGCTTATTCGAGAAATTCAGGCGGATCTGATCAGAACGATTCACACAAAATAAGGGAGATTACTATGAGTGTACATGTAGCTGACCATCCTCTGATTAACCATAAACTTGGACTTATGCGGCAGAAGGATATCTCCACCAAAGATTTCCGTGATTTAGCCTCAGAGGTTGCACGACTGTTAACTTATGAAGCGGCGAAGGATCTGCCCACTGAAAAGAAAACCATAGAAGGATGGGCTGGCCCGGTTGAGATAGAGAAAATCAAGGGAAAAAAAATTACCATCGTTCCCATTCTCCGAGCCGGACTCGGTATGATGAATGGGGTTATCGATCTGATACCTTCAGCTAAGGTGAGTGTGGTCGGATACTACCGCAATGAAGAAACTCTGCAGCCGGTTGAATACTATGTAAAAACTGCCAGTGAAATGGAAAAGAGGATTGCTCTAATCCTTGATCCAATGCTCGCAACAGGCGGTACGCTTATGGCAACAATTGAAACGTTGAAAAATGCTGGCTGCACTAACATCAAAGGGCTTTTTCTGGTTGCCGCACCAGAAGGGGTGAAAAGAGTAACCGAAGCGCATCCGGATGTGGAGATTTATATTGCCGCAATGGATGAGCGACTCAATGAAGTTGGTTATATCCTGCCAGGTCTTGGGGATGCCGGTGATAAGATTTTTGGCACGAAGTAGAGGAGACAAGTGGTTTAATTGCCGTTTGTAGGGGACGGCTGATTGTTAAATTAAGGGGAGGTTTTATGTCAGGAGAAACACCGAATTCAGATTATAAATTTAGAATAAATGATGGCCTGGTTGGTGCCCAGATGATGTTCGTGGCTTTTGGTGCACTGGTATTGGTGCCCCTTTTAACCGGCTTGGATTCAAATGTGGCGTTATTTACTGCCGGTGCTGGGACACTTCTTTTCCAGATAGTCACCAAAGGTAAAGTACCTGTATTTCTGGCGTCATCTTTCGCCTTCATTGCTCCCATAATCTATGGTGTACAAACCTGGGGTATCCCCTCCACCATGTGCGGTTTGGCAGCTGCTGGTGTATTTTATATTATCTTAAGTTTTATTGTACGCATCTTTGGTTCGGAAATGCTTCATCGTATATTACCGCCGGTGGTCACTGGACCGGTGATAATGGTGATAGGTTTAGTTCTGGCCCCAGTTGCCGTCCATATGGCAGTGGGGCGTACGGGTGACGGCTCGGCCTGGCTGGTGCCAAGTACCACCGCTGTTATCATTGCTACGGTATCGCTGGTGACCACAGCACTTCTTTCTTTACTGGGTAAAGGCTGGCTCAAACTTGTTCCTATCCTTTGCGGAATCATAGCTGGATACATAACTTCATTATTTCTTGATGTTATGGGAATATCCGCATCTATCCAGGCAGCATTTGATCCAGGTACCCTGCAAAACTGGACTGCACCGGCACTTATATCCATGAAGCCCATGGCGGAAAAAGCCTGGTTTGCCATGCCAAATTTCGTATTCCCCGAATGGAACTGGGCAGCAGTACTGTTCATCGTTCCGGTTGCACTTGCTCCGGCAATTGAGCATTTTGGTGATGTTTTGGCAATCGGTGGCATTACCGGGAAAGATTATCTTGATGACCCAGGTATTGAAAACACCATGCTGGGTGACGGTCTGGCCACATCCCTGGCGTCATGCCTTGGTGGACCTCCAAACACAACCTATTCGGAGGTAACCGGGGCGGTGGCACTCACCAAATCATTCAATCCTGCGATCATGACCTGGGCTGCTATATTTGCGATTCTCCTTTCTTTTATTGGTAAAATCGGTGCATTTTTAGCGACCATTCCCACCCCGGTAATGGGTGGAATTATGATTCTGCTGTTTGGTATGATCACCGTAATCGGTATTAATACCCTGGTAAAATCAGGCAAGGATCTGACAACACCCCGTAATCTGGTAATTGTCGCGGTAATCCTGGTTGCTGGTATCGGTGGGATGAAATTTACCGCTGGCAGCTTTGCCATTGAGAAAATCGGTTTGGCAGGAATCTTAGGACTTTTGCTGAACCTTATACTGCCGCAGGAAAAAGAGTAGCATTCCATTTCAGATCAGGGGCATGTTTTTTTGAGCTATGCCCCTGTTTCCTTCTACATCACTCTGGCAAGAAATGCCTTGAGGTATTTGGTCTCCGGGATCGAAGGGTGAATTGGATGATCTGGCCCCTGTAATCCTTCAGCAAGGATCTGCACATGACGCTGCGTTTTTGCGGCACAGTTGCGCAGCACATTGATCAGCTCACTTCGTTTAAGATGCATGGAGCAAGAGGCTGTCAGGAGAAAACCCTGTGGCTCTAACAGACGTATGGCAAGCTCATTTACCCGCTGATAGGCGCGTAGCCCTTCCTGGTGATCTTTTTTACGTTTGATGAATGCCGGGGGATCAACGACTATTACATCAAAACTTTCCTCTTCCTCATGCAGAGCCTTGAGAACATGAAAAGCATCACCTTCAGCGCCGGTAAAAATATGGTCGACACCATTGAGCTTTGCATTTTTTTCAGCTAATTCCAGGGCCGGACGGGAAGCATCCACCGCCCAGATCCCCTTTGCCCCGAAAGCAGCTGCCTGGACGGCAAAACTCCCGATGTAGCTGAAGACATCAAGTACGCGTTTTTCCCTGACGTAATTTTTGAGCATGTGTCGATTTGGCCTCTGGTCGTAGAACCAACCGGTTTTTTGCCCGGTCTGCAGCGGTGCCAGAAAACGCACGCCATTCTCAATAAGTTCAACTTCGGCAGGAGTATCACCGTGGACACATTGGACATCGCGTGGCAACCCTTCAATACTTCGCATCGGGCTGTCGTTTCTCAGGAAGATGGAGTCAGGTTTGAGAAGGGCTTTTAAAGCATCGACAATCAGTTGGGTAATCGCATCCATACCGGCGGTGTTTATTTGTACACAAAGATGCGGGCCAAAACGGTCCACAATCAATCCGGGTAGTAGATCACTTTCGCCATACACCAGTCTGTAATACGGCTGGTCAAACAACTGTTGTCGCAACGAGAGGGCATCATTGAATCTTTCAAGCAGTAGGCTGTAATCAAGTCTCTGTTCTACGCGGCTGACAAGCCGGGCACATATAAGCGAATGTGGGTTTACATATGCAGTACCTATGACATCTCCGCCAGCGCCTTCCAGCCGTACTTGTTCTCCGGGATGAAAGCTTTTTAGTGGCGACTTCTCGATATTTACTTCATTGCTGTATATCCACAGATGTCCGCCCTTGATTCTTCTATTTTCATGGCGTTTTAAGATCAATTTCTTCATTTTCTTCATGTGTTATTTTTATTGCCTGTTTCGTGACGGTGTGCCACAGGTAATAGATATAACTATACTTCTGATGATTAGCGATAGTTATTTTCGGGTGAGGCGGGGATACGATCTATAAATCAATATTTATAGGGTAAATATTGATATGAATCCTGAAACTCCAGGCAATTTTGGATAAATGGTAGAGAACATGCTTATAATTGGTTGGATAATGCTACCACTTATAAGCATGACTTATCTGGATGCCGCATCAGCAAAATCAAAAACATATAATCGAGATCTTACCCGCAGGTGTACGAACTGGAAAACAGATTAGATCTTCTTTGGCAGTTCTGAATTCAAGAATATCACCATATGCGGTACCGGCTGAATTGGTGGCATATGCCCTCACATAGTATGTTGTTGAACTTTCAAGACCATTAAGAGGATAGGTGAAGCCACCCGTAACCGAGCAGGTTCCCATATCGATGACATTATCAGCTAGATCAGGATTAGCATCCATGCTCCAGATAAAACCATGGGTATGAGGATTGGGACTGCCAAGGTCTGTAATTGATCCGTTTAAGTTTGCTGATTCAAGAGTGATTGAATCTGCAGCAAGCGACGTCACCTCCGGGGCATTGCTGGGAATTCCAGTAATTGTAAAACCGCTATTACTTGCATCGGCAACTGTATCGGTGAGATTGCTGATTTGAATGGTAAAATTACTGCCAGTGAGACTATCAGGTATCGACCAATTGAATATACCATCATCGGCGGTATCCGAGGAGATTACCCGGTTAAAAGAGCTATTCTGATACAGATCAATTTTAACATTACCGCTTAAATTGCTGGAGTTCCATTGGATGTTTGAGTCGCTGCCTGCCGTTAAGTTCTCGCCTCCATTGGGATAGGTTACAGTGATAGTTGCCGGTGGTGCCGGTCTGTCCCGATATGCCGCATAGACATTCTTCATCGCTTGAAGAACTCGGGTGCTGTCACCTTCGGTCGCATGCCCGGTGGGGTAGCCATTGTATGAGATATTAGGATCGGAGAAATAGCCACCCCGCCAGTGGCTTAATCCATCAGGGAAATATCCTCCACCTGTATAGGTCATCACGCTGCAATATCCTGTAGAGTTAGGGGTTGGATGCCAGTGCCAACCTGCGGTGGTATTGCCGAAACCATGGGTGTCGTAGTACCAGTTGGTCGGACCTGCCTGGAAATTTTGATCTTTGGCATGGGAAAGACCCATATTGTGACCAATTTCATGAACAGTAGTGTACGTGTCAAATGCGGGTAAAGTAACAACGCTGAATGCATAACTGGGGCTACCGTTGGTAGATTGTAGTACCCAGGCAATTCCGCCGTTACTTGAATAATTACCTACAAGTAAAACGACAAAGTCGGCACCATGGGCGTCGCGTAAGGTATGAACATTATCCATTACACCATCAAGGCCATACTGGTCTGTGAGATGATCAAGATCTGTTCCACGGTTATTGCTGCCGGTATAATTGACAAGTTCAGAGTGAACGAGATTGAGGTAAATACCGGTATTGGAATTTGAATGTGCATCATTACCATGTTGCATACCAAGGGCAATGATGGTATCGATACCTGCTTGACCTCCAGCATCGGCCAGCGCATCATTGGAGTAGACGACCATCACATCAACCTCTGTATTAGCTGGTGCGGCTGCCGGGTCTTCAGCAATTTCAGGCAGGTTCCAGTTATCTGTCTCACTCATGGAATTTTCAGGGATGGGTATGCCTAATCCATCATATTGGACCCTTTCAGGATCAAGCTCCAGGGCATAATGGGCATCATCAGCAGTATTGTATTGAATTGCATAGAATTTTCCATTTTCAGGATCGTTTACTTTTGCATGCACTCTGCCATTTGAGGACGCCATAAACACTCGACCCCAAGTAGAGTTAGCAATTTTTGCGGTGGTGATTGTTGTTCCATTAATATCAATGAGTGATTGCACAACGTTTGCATCTATTTGGGCATCTTCAAAAAGCTGTATGGAGAGTTGCTCCCGAGAGCTTCTTCTCTTTTGCTGCTGTACTTCAGGGTTGATGGTGATTTTTCTGCTTCTGATGCCTTTACCATTAAGTCCTTTCCAGAGGGGTGTACTGGCAGTCAAAACATTTTCTGCAATATCGTGGTCTGGTGAACCGACAACAATCTCCACAGGTATTGTGTCGTCGCTGTCACCTGAAGCTGCTGATGAAAATAAGGGGAATGCACATACTGATAGGGTGATTATTAGGGCAATGAGTATGGCAGATGGCGTCTGGATTGACAATTTGTAGCACTTTACAGGGAAAAAAAATGTCATAACTGTATTCCAATAGATGTTACCGGTTTAGGCACGCAACTACAAAATTAAATTATTACGGGCACATGGCACTTAGGTGTATTGGCCGATAATTTCAACTTTACAGTTTCTCCGCAGATTCTTTTTGAATGTGCAAAAATAAGGCCATTTAAGTAAGTAATCTCTCAGAGTTAATGACTGGAGGGATTATGAGTGTAAATAGAAAAAAATTAGAGCGTCATGAGCTTCCAGCGATGAGGCAACAATTAATTCACCTGTCAGGTTATTAAATAGTTGTCATATGTATGAGTTTTTGGTTTTCTGACAAGATCAATGGATAGCTGAGCAACAGGTTTTTTCCTTGCTGGATTACTGGCATTGAGGTGACTTTCTGGGGCATGTCGCCATCCTGTGATGGTAATAAGTTTGTTATGAACGAATTATTTCTATTAACCAATACTGATGAGGGATCATATGTTTAAGAAATCTTTTGTGGCAGCAGTCGCAGCCTTTTTTGTGATGATGACTTTGCATCATGTAGATAAGGCCGAAGCTGCAGGTAAAAAACTGAAAGTAGCCTTTGCCCTGCTCTGGACCATAGACGATCAGGGGTGGACTACCGCCCATTATAATGGCATTAAATATCTCCAGGAAAAATTGGGTGATAAAATAGAGGTCTCTTACACAGAAAAAGTGCTTGCGGCCGATGCAGAGCGGGTTTTTCGCGATTACGCAATGAAAGGTTATGATATAATTTTTGGCACTACATTTGAACACATGGATCCTTTATTAAATGTTGCCAAGGATTATCCAAATATCAAGTTCGAACATTGCTCCGGTTTTAAATCCTCGGCCAACATGCGCAATTACTTTGAGCGGATGTATCAGGGAGAGTATCTCGCTGGCTATATGTCTGGACTGATGGGTTTCAAGAAGGTCGGTACGGTCGCAACCCAGCCCATTCCAGAACCGGTTCGCGGCATCAATGCCTTCACCATTGGCTTGAAAAAAGGACTGGATGAAGCCGGAGTTAAATATGATGAAAACAAACTCAATACCGTGGTCTGGCTCAAGTCCTGGCGTGATGCAGCAAATGAGACCACCCTGGCAGAGACTCTGATTGCCCGTAAACATGATTTGATCAGGCAGATGGCTGATACTCCTGATTCTGCTGCAGCAGCCTGTTCTGCTGGTGTACCTGCAATAGGTTATGGTGAGGATGTTGCCAAATATGGTGCGGATTGTGCTCTGGTATCAACCATCTGGAACTGGGGGCAATACTATGTCAAAGCTGTTGAGCAGGTCATGAACGGTACCTGGAACAATACCCCCTATTGGGGCGGGATGGAAGACAAGGGTATTATTCTGTCGTCATTCAACAAAAAAGTTCCGGAAGAGATTAAAACAAAGGTTCTGGCTGAACAGGCTAAGCTGGCAAAAGGAGAGGATACCATTTTTGCCGGGCCCCTTATGGATCAACAGGGTAAGGAATTATGGAAAGCTGGTGAAAAAGCCTCAGATAAAGATCTCTTGACCATGCGGGTTCTGGTGAAAGGCGTTTCCGGTAAGATACCTCAGTAACAGGGATAAACTCTGGAGGTAGAGCCTATTATCTGTTAATAGTGGGTGTTAGACTGCGTCAGAATCTATAGGATTTCTTGACGCAGTCATTTTTTATGTTGCTGTTCTCAGGTGAATGGAGGGGCAAATGGATGTATTAGACAGTAGAGAGTCTGGGGAAAAATATCTTCTCCAGGTTGAAGGGTTGGACTATGACATTGAGCTTCCATATGTTCTTGTTCCGGCACGAGAGGGTAATCTACGAATAGCTTCTTTCAATCTGGTAGGCCAAACCAGGCTCAATCGTGACTTGGGAGTGCTACTGGCGAGAAAGATCAGTGAAGTTGTTCCGGATTTGTCATCAATCGTTATCCTTACTGCTGTAGAAAAAGCCTTGCAGTTGACGCAGGTTATTGCCATGGAGCTGGGTATTGATGCCATTGCTGTTGCTTACAACCGAATTAAACCCCATATGGAGGTAGAGCGTCGACCGGTTATCCAGGTAGGCGCGGATTCAATTACCAGCGGTGGGAAATTTTTGGCAGTATATGAAAGAGATATGCATTTGCTAACCGCAGCAGCACAGGGATACATCATAATCGATGATGTGGTCAGTACCGGTGGCACTATAATGGGACTATACGAAATTCTAGAGGAAGCTGCTGCCCAGGCAGGCAGAGGAGGACCTTTAATTCATGGAATCTTCTGTGCTGCAACCGAGGGTAAAGCCGGATCTTTGCTACCGGCACCTGTTCATAGCCTTGCCAACCTTCCTGCTCCCCAGGCGGTCATGTCCTCATAATGGAACAGCCCGTCATTTCCCTCTCGGGAGTCACTAAACAGTTCGGCACTGTATACGCTAATCAGGATGTTAATTGTGACATCTACTCCGGCAGGATACATGCATTGCTGGGTGAGAATGGAGCTGGAAAATCCACCCTCATGTCTATACTGGCCGGTCGTTACCAGGCAGACTCGGGTAAAATAACCCTTCGCGGCAGGGAAATAAAATTTACCTCACCTGCCCAGGCCCTGGAAAATGGCATAGGCATGGTGTATCAGCGCTTTATGTTGATTGAATCCATGTCCGTTGCCGAAAACCTAACGCTTGCGGCACATAAAAAAATCGGTAGGGGTGATACCAAAGCAGCAATCATTAGAACGGCGGAAGAGTATGGGCTGGCCGTTGATCCCGAAAAATATATCTATGAACTTTCCATGGGAGAGCGTCAGCGGGTTGAAATTATCAAACTCTTGCTGTTGGATGCCGAGGTGCTGATATTCGATGAACCCACAGCTGTACTCACCCCACCCGAGATAGAAGCCTTTTTTGCGGTGCTCGCCAAACTGCGTGCCAATGGCAAAGCCATTATATTTATCACCCACAAGCTGGAAGAGGTACTGAAGCTGGCTGATGATATATCCATCATGCGCAAGGGCAGACTCATCATCTCTGCGAAAACCGATGAGCAGGAAATCTCAAAACGTCAACTTGCCCGTCTAATGGTCGGTCGCGAGGTAGTTCTCCGGGTTGATAAGAAAAAGGTGATACCAGGTGAGACCGTACTTTCTCTCAATAAATTCAGGGGTGAGAGTCTGCATGGAGGAACACCTTTTATTGATATCAGCCTGGATATACACAGAGGCGAGATCTTCTCGATAATTGGGGTGGCGGGAAACGGTCAAAGTGCTTTGGTTTCGGCCCTCACCGGTCTTTCCAAAGCGGACTCGGGAGAGGTGACTTTTCAGGGGCAAATATATAGTGCCCATGAATGGCAACGGGCTGCAAAAGATCAGATTGCCTATGTACCCGAGGATCGCTACCATACCGGGTGCGTTGGTTCTATGTCAATTGCCGAAAATTTCGGATTGACTCACCTTTCTTCCTATTCCACCGGGTTGGCCGGGCTGATGCTTGACCAGGAAAAGATGATAGTTGATGGCAGCCGGGCCGTGGAGGAATTTAATATCAAGGCGGAGTCGTTTGCCGATTCGGCGGAGTCGCTTTCCGGAGGTAATCTGCAGAAGGTCATCCTGGCACGGGAATTGGCCAGAAAACCACAGCTGTTTATCGCTGAACAGCCAACCCAGGGGCTAGATATATCCGCAACCGAGGATATCTGGCAGGCATTACTGAGCTGTCGCGAACAGGCTGCGGTGTTACTGGTGACAGGTGACTTGAAAGAAGTGTTGTCTCTTTCCGATCGAATCGCTGTAATTTTCAATGGTCGGATTCTGGAAATAATCGATGCTCAGGATGTTGATGCAGTTGGCAGGGTGGGGTTGTTGATGGCGGGTGTAGAGTCATGATAAGAATTGCGAAAAGAAAGCAGCCTGCCAGACACCCAAATCTTATAGCCGCGGCCATAGCCGCCTTTATCGCCTTTAGTGCTGGATGCATAATTTTTGCAAGTCTTGGAGTAAATCCATTGACAGCGTATCTGGCCATGTTCAAAGGGGTTTTCGGCTCACTCCATTCTTTTTCTGAAGTCCTCGTTAAAGCTACGCCGCTTACCTTTACCGGACTAGCCGTTGCTGTAGCTGCGGTGATGATGCTCTGGAATATCGGAGCAGAGGGGCAGCTTGTCTGGGGCGGCATTTTTGCAGCGGGAACGGCCCTCTTTCTTTTTCCGGATGCTCCTGCACCTCTGTTGATTCCGTTGGTGATTGCGGCATCGGCTTTCGGTGGAATGTTCTGGTCGCTGATCCCGGGGGCACTCAAAGCTCGTTTTAATGTAAATGAAATCCTGACGACCTTACTGCTCAACTATGTTGCCATAATCTACATGGAACATCTGTTTTACGGACCCTGGAGGGATCCGGCTGGTTTTGGTTTTCCGGGTACGGCCCAGCTGCCTGAAGCGGCATACCTCATTCGCTTTTTCGGAACCCGGGTAAGCCTGGGCTTTCCCTTGGCCTTGATCTGTGCTGTGCTGTTGTATTTTCTGCTGACAAAATCTGCCTGGGGATATCAAGTGCGGGTCATCGGCAAGGAGCAGAGAGCTGCCCGTTATGCCGGTTTTAATGTAACCACCAAAACCCTCACAGTCATGGCTCTCTCCGGTGCCTTGGCTGGAATGGCAGGTATGGTAGAAGTTTGCGGTATCCATTATCGCCTGCAAACGGGTCTTGCTGTGGGATATGGTTACGATGGCATTATAGTAGCCTGGCTTGCCAGACTAAATCCCTTGGCAGTACCTTTTACCGCAATGTTGCTTGGCGCCCTATTTGTAGGTGGCGAGCAGCTGCAGACGGTTTTAGGATTGCCTTCCACGATCAGTCTAATCCTCGAGGGAGCTTTGTTGTTCGGTCTTTTAGCGGGCCAGGCTTTGGTTGACTATAAGCTAGTGTTCGGCAATAAGATGAGGGAAGCACAACCTCCACTGCAAACATTAGGAGGAAATCAATGATCGATGATCTGACTTTTATTGCTCAGATATCTATTAAATCTTCGATCGCGGTGCTCTTTGCTACTGTTGGAGAAATCATAACCGAGCGGAGCGGTATTCTCAATCTTGGTGTGGAAGGAATGATGCTAGTCGGCGCACTGGCCGGATTTGCAGCTGGTTATGCCACACAAAACCCACTGCTGGCTGTCGCTGCCGGAGCATTTGCAGGTGGTTTACTTTCTCTTATCCATGCTTTTTTTACCATTAAGTTGCGGGCCAATCAGGTGCTCTGCGGGCTGGCACTGACAATTTTAGGAACAGGGCTTGCTAACTTTTTGGGCAGGCAACTCATCGGTGCTGCAGGTGTGCGGATTCGCCCTTACGCTCTTCCCTATCTTTCAGATATACCGGTTATCGGAGATATCTTCTTCAGACAAAGTCCTTTTGCCTATGCAGCTTACCTGATTGTTCCCCTGGTTTGGTATATACTCTTTAAAACCCGAACGGGCTTAATCATGCGAGCGGTGGGTGAAGATGCCTCTTCTTCGGATGCAGCAGGAGTAAATGTCTCGCTGACCCGTACTATTTGTGTTTTCTGTGGAGGGTGTTTTGCCGGACTGGCTGGCACTTATCTCTCCCTGTCTTACACTCCTGGCTGGAAAGAGACCATGACTGGCGGACAGGGTTGGATTGCAATTGCAATGGTGATTTTCTGCACCTGGAATCCACTGCGTGCCTTTTTTGGTGCCCTGCTATTTGGCGGTCTTACTGCCCTGCAGTTTTTTTTCCAGGCAACATCAATTGATATAATTCCATCATATATATTGAAGATGATGCCCTATCTGCTCACCATAGCAGTCCTGGTTCTGGTAACTGCTTCTTCTAAACATCGCAAATCAGCATCTCCGGCGAATCTTGGTGTACCCTTCGTTCGTGAGCGTTAGACAAATTTTCAACCTAAATATTTTTTCTCAAAATTTTGATTTTTTTCCTTCGAAAGGTATAGTTCAACAAGAGTGTTATATCATTTAAGATATTTGAGTGTTACATACTCAGGAGAGATAGAATGATTTTCAGAAAGCTGATGCAGGCAGCATATGTTTTAATTTTAATAGTGATAATGA
>CAZWVC010000117.1:0-11888 GCA_964637245.1 uncultured Desulfocapsaceae bacterium | reverse complement strand
AGCCACATTCTGGCTGCCCCCGTTGAACCATAACCTGAGGTTGGACCCATGCAATTGAAAAAAATTCTCCAGGCTATCGACAAAAACGGCGAACGCTATCTGCTGCTGCCGCTCTATGCGATGATCGTCAGCACCATCTTCCTCGAGGTGGTCCGACGAAGCGTGTTCGCCTACTCTTCAATCTGGGCTGAGGAAATTGCTCGGTATGCCTTCATCTATGTGGCCTATATCGGAGCGTCTGCAGCAATCAAGGAGCGGGCCCATATTCGAATCGATCTTATTCTGCACCTGCTATCATCCCGGATGAAAGCACTGGTATTTATTCTAGGCGACATCATCACCCTGATCCTGGCCGTACTGGCTATCTACATGTCCTTTGAATCGGTGCTGACCTCCCTGCATTTCGGGTCGGTAACCCATGGGCTGAGGATAAGTCAGGCCTGGTTTCTGGCCGCTGTTCCACTTGGCTTCTCGATGATGGTCTTCAGGCTGCTGCAGTCGATCAAGCGTGACTGGAGCGATTTCAGAGCCGGCAGACCAGTCTTTGAAGGAAATAAACTTTTTGACTAACGGGGGCTGAGAATATTATGTATCAGATGCTAATGCAACAACAGGAATTGGCGCTGGGCTGGGAATTCTATGTACCGCTGATCGGCATGGTTATCATGATCCTGCTGGCAGTTCGAATCTGGGTCGTTATCGGCCTGGGCTCGCTGGTAATGCTTTATACCACAGGTGTGCTGCCACTTTCGCTGCTCGGTGAAGCACTTTTTGAGGGGGTCGATCATTTCGCCTTGATTGCTGTGCCGCTGTTCATTCTGACCGGCGACGTACTAGTCAGAACGGGGCTCTCCATCAAGTTGCTCGAAGTGGCCGAAGCAACCATGGGTTGGCAGAAGGCTGGATTGGGCACTTCCACTGTATTGGGCTGCGGTTTTTTTGCCTGTATTTCGGGCTCTGACGCAGCCGACGCTGCCGCCATCAGCCGGATTACAATCGACCGCCTGGTAGAGAAAGGATACCCCAAGGGCTACGCCTGCGCCATGGTAGCCGCTGGTGCCTGTACGGGGATTTTGATTCCGCCGTCGATCGCCTATATCATCATCGGCCTGGTCCTCGGTATCTCCGCTTCCACCTTGTTCAAAGCCGCAGCGATTCCAGGGATTTTGATTCTCGCCTCGGTTATGATCACCAACACCATAGTCAATCGCTTCAAGAGTTATGAAACCTCAGATATTGGTTTCAATTTCAACCATTGGTTAAAAACTGTCTATTCGGCCCGCTGGGCACTGCTTATTCCCTTTATCATCCTGGGAGGTATTTACTCAGGCATTTTTACCCCGACCGAGTCAGCGGCGGTTGCGGTCATGACCACCATTATCATCGGCTTTTTCCAGGGAACGCTGACCTTGAAGGATTTCCCTGAGATGCTGGAGACCTCTGCCAAGGTCAACGGGGTCATCGTCCCGATTATCGCCATGTCGCTGCCACTGGCCCAGACCCTGGCCTCCCTGCAGATACCGCAGTATTTCGTTCAGTCGATAACCGAAGCGACAACCAATCCTTATTTAATTGTCCTCCTGATGCTGGGGATCCTGATGGTTGCCGGCTGCATCATGGAGACCACTCCAAATATCGTAATTCTTGCGCCGCTACTTTTGCCTCTGGCCATTGAAATTGGTATGAACGAGATTCACTTCTGTATCTTTATGATCACAGCGCTGGGGATTGGGTTTATCACCCCACCATTGGGGCTCAATCTATTTGTCGTTTCAGGTGTAACAGGGACATCTGTCATGGCCATATCGCGTCATGTCCTTGCATTTGTTCTCATGATGTTGATAATCGTATTGATTATTGCCTTTGTTCCTGCAATATCATTATGGCTGCTCTGATCTTCTGTCTTTAGTTAAATGTGATTGATTATCCTTGAATCATATATAACTTACATTCTAGCACCAATGCTTGGGAATACCCCATCCATTGGCGCTAGAATGATATTTTCATCTCATTAAAGACCTAGGAGCATATTCTCCGACACACTCCTAATCTGCCACTAGATTTATTGAGCAGAGAAAATAGGTTTCTGATAATAACTCATGGATATTAAGGTAACCTTGTACAGCCCCCTTAAAACCGACAGGTTTAGCAAGGCAACGATTACCCTGATGAACAGTTCTACAATTGATACCTTGTTACATCACCTCGACATTAAACAGCATGAGGTTGGCTCGGTATATGTCAACGGTAAAAGCAGTACATTTACACATTCCCTCACAACTGGTGATGAAGTAACGCTCCTGCCGTTGATTGGGGGCGGTTGACCATATCTTTGTAAGAATAGTGAAAGTTAATGCAATAGTGAGTTTTTTTCTCACTAGGGAGCAGATGTAATGGATAGCTACGAGTTATTTCTTAACGGAACATGGCAGGATAGTGGAAATCATCTAAAAGTGCTTGATCCCTCAACCGGGTTACCGTTTGCGAAGGTAGCCACGGTCGAACGGGAAGCCGTCAGACAGGCAATTGAGGATGCCGAAGCCGCTTTTTCCGGTTGGAGAGAGCTGACAGCTCTGGCACGCAGTGAATATCTTCTGGCAATTGCTGAGGAACTTGGTAAGCGCGCTGATAAAGTAGCAAGACTCATTACCATGGAAAACGGTAAACCTTTGAACCAGGCTGCTGGTGAAGTGGCAATGTCTATTGATCACCTCAAGTGGTTTGCTGAAGAGAGCCGCAGGGCATATGGGCGCCAGGTTCCACATCAGGCGGATGGAAAACGCCATATAATAATCAGACAGCCGGTTGGCGTAGTTGGGGCAATTGCGCCCTGGAACTTCCCTCTAGTTCTGGCTTTGCGCAAAGTAGCACCAGCCCTTGCTGCTGGTTGTCCGGTTGTTCTGAAACCCGCCAGTGCAACCCCGCTCTCAGCAATTGAGCTTGCTCGCTGCGTGGACGCAGTAGGACTTCCAAAGGGTGTTTTTCAGGTGGTTGCCGGACAGGCAGCTGAGATAGCAGGTGAGATGCTTCAACATCCAAAGTGCCGAAAAATCAGTTTCACCGGCTCCACCGAAGTTGGCAGAAAACTGATCGTCGGAGCAGCACAAACATGTACTGAGTTGTCACTTGAGTTAGGCGGAAATGCGCCGTTAATTATTTTTGCAGATGCTGATTTTAATCAGGCTGTTGAGGGTGCTTTAATTACTAAATTTCGTAACAATGGTCAGTCGTGTATTGCCTCAAACCGAATTTATGTACAGCGCCCAATCTATGAGCGTTTCATTAGTACATTAACTGATAAATTGAAAGACCTCAAAGTTGGCAATGGTTTAGAACCTGATGTTGATATCGGACCACTGATTGATGACAAGGCATTTGCCACAGCACTCAGCTTTGTAGAAGACGCAGTAAGTAAAGGTGCGCGTGTTTTGACTGGTGGCACGCGATTTGGTGATAAGGGTAATTTCGTAACACCAACCTTACTGGTTGATATACCGGAAGATGCGACCTGTCGGCATGAGGAAATTTTCGCCCCCATTGCTGCTGTCTATGTTTTTGATGAAGAAGAAGAGGTTCTCGAAAAAGCCAACGATACCGAATTTGGTCTTGCCGCATATGCGTATACCACCGATCTCAATCGTGCTCTCAGGGTTTCTGAAGCACTGGAAGCAGGTACTGTCGGAATTAATGACCCGGTTCCCTCCACAAGTAATTGTCCGTTTGGTGGATTCAAACAAAGCGGCTGGGGAAGAGAGCTCGGCAGTGAAGGCATAGATGCTTACCTGGAAACAAAACATATCTGCATAGGTGGTGTTGGCTGAAATACACAAATCATCATTGTACAACAGATGAATATCAATTGATTCAATAGAAGGTAGTTTTACTTCTCTCTGTTATTTTTCTATTGGGAGTCTATACATGGCCAGGATAATATGTGTCGGACTTGCATGTCTTGACTACCTCTTTAAAGTTGATAAGTTACCGGCAGGTGGTGGCAAAGTGTTTGCTGATAGTTATATGGCAGCACCTGGCGGGCCCGCTGCGGTTGCGAGTATTGCTGCAGCAGCACTCGGAAACGATGCTGTTTTTCTTGGTCGTCTGGGAAATGATGATGTTGGCAAAGAGCTGACCGCGAAAATAGCAAATTGCGGGGTTGATGTGTGCGGAGTACGGTATATTAATGGTCAGTCTTCCCAGGTATCATCCGTTGTGATCGATCAGAAAGGAGAGCGACAAATCATCAACTTTTCCTCTAAACATCTTGACCCTGATCCATCCTGGCTGCCTGAGCATATCATTGCCGAAGCTGATTTTCTGCTCACTGATGTGCGTTGGCCGGAGGGAGCTGAAGAAGCTTTGAGATGTGCTCGAAGGCACGAGGTTCCCAGCCTGATAGATGCCGATATTTCTCCGATAGATACAAGCAAATTGATAGGGTTAGCTGATTATGTGGTTTTCAGTGAGGGTGGTCTCAGGATGTTTGTCGGCCAGCACGATTTTGAAAAAGGATTACAGGAAGCTCAACTAAAAAGTGGATCCTGGGTAGCCGTAACTGCTGGTGAAAAAGGGAGTTACTGGCTGGATGAGAAGGGAGCAATTTCCTCATGTCCAGCATTTCAAGTTAAGGCCATTGATACCTGCGGAGCAGGAGACGTATTTCATGGTGCCTTTGCTGTGGCGCTTGCCGAAAAAATGGAAATTGATCAAGCAATGCGTTTTGCCGGAGTAACAGCATCACTGAAATGTTTAACCTTCGGTGGTAGTCTTGGTACCCCTGATCGTCAGACTGTTGATGCTTTTCTGAAAGAGAAATAACACTGTCAGTATAGCCATGATTACACCGGATTAAT
Source organism: uncultured Desulfocapsaceae bacterium (assembly GCA_964637245.1). GTDB lineage: Bacteria > Desulfobacterota > Desulfobulbia > Desulfobulbales > Desulfocapsaceae > Desulfopila_A. The sequence continues at coordinate 7,038 of CAZWVC010000117.1, read as the reverse complement.
GGTACGATGAATGCTTTCTTCAAAGCATCAAACGTCTAAAGACTCAGGCTTTCTGACTGGAACCAAACAATCTCATCCTTTTTGCAATTGAGGCGGTAACAGCATCCATACCCGCTTCCAGATCAGTAAGCAGGTCACTGTCCGGGCTATTTTGAAGATGGAAGGTAAGTAAATCCTTCAACACAACCTTAAGGCCTGTATTTACATTAATTTTACGTATTCCGTTGACTACAGCCTCCGAGATATGTTCGTCTACTACCCCAGACGCACCATGGAGGACAAGCGGAACTGTGATCTGGTGGTGCAGCGTCTTCAAGAGGTCCTGGTTGAGTGAAGCACCGGCACTTTTCATGCCATGAACGCTTCCAAGGGATACCGCAAGAAAATCAACCCCGGTACGTTCGGCAAATTCGATAGCTCTGGAAGGATCGGTCATGTCTGAATCGCTTACTATTGCATTGCCATGGGGCACAATTCCTATCTCGCCCTCGGCAGTTGCTCCACAGTCATGGGCCATATTGACCACTTCTGTTGTTTTTTTGACATTTTCTTCATAGGTCAATGCAGATCCGTCAAACATGACTGAATTAATGCCAAGATCCAGTGACTTTTTTATAATGCCAAGATCACGTGCATGGTCAAGATGAATAGCAACCGGAATATCGGTTTCTTTACAGATAATCTGGCATGAACTGATCAATGGTGCAAGCCCCATATATTTAACAGACATCATGCCCACGGCGAGAATAGCTGGTGAGCGTTCCTGCTCTGCAGCCCTCACAACCGATTTGATAAATTCCTGATTGTGGATATTGAAATGTCCCACAGCCCAGGGTGTCTCACGGTTGATACCGAGTTGGTTAAGATTACATGGATTCATGTGGTTACCTCTAGATTTATACGCTCAAATACTATGAAAAATGGTAGATTGTCAGATTTTGCAAATAATCAGAATTAAAGATAATGGAAAATTTGTTAAGCGATAAGACAATATATGTTGATAAAACGACATAAAGATAAAAATATCAAGCGAATTTTTAATATTATTGACACTTGTGGAGTAATATGTCAATTTAGTGTCAATATAATATCAATCCGTTGCCGTCGGTCGGCTAACTTGTGATGCACAGGAGTAAGGTAAGATGAAAAAAATCAAACCCCGTATCGGTGTACTCGCGGTTGGCCGCAGTACTTTTGATGTCTCGTATGCCCATGAAATCCAGGCTGAGGCCATACAGGCCCTTAAAAATTTAGATATAGACATCGTTGGTACACAGGAATTGCTTTTCGATGCAGATGAGGTAAAAAAAGAACTTACCGCCTTGGCAAAAGAACGTCTCGATATTGTCTTATTGCTGCAGGTTACCTTCACCGACGCCACGATGACAATGGAGATAGCCAGGCAACTTGATGCCCCACTGATCATGTGGTCTTTTCCTGAGCCTCGAACCGGGGGCCGCCTTCGTCTAAACTCATTGTGCGGCATAAACCTCTCTGCACACGCCCTTTCTCGCGCACATCTCTCATACGATTATGTTCATGGCACTCCATCGGATGCAAATGTCATTTCACACATTAATGATTTTGCCAGGGCAGCTGCAGTAAAACACAGCCTGGCAGGAGTTCAGATTGGAGTAATAGGTCAGCACCCCGAGGGCTTTGATGCCTGTATGTTCAGTCACCAGGAGTGCAAAGAGTTGTTCGGCATTACCATCGAGGAACATGATCTTATTGGATTTCTCGATTCTGTGAAGGAACTTGACGACTCAGCGGCCTTGCCACACTATGAGAATCGCCTGCAAGTCCTGGTCAATCTTGCCGATATGGATCGGGAGGTGACGCTTAAAACATTGAAAGCCTATGAGGCTATGCGGAGGCTTATTGACGCTAGAAGCTATGCAGGTTTGGCCGTGCGTTGCTGGCCTGAATTTTTTACCCATTACGGTGCAGCCGCCTGTGGGGCGATTGCTCTGCTCAATGAGCACCATATTCCTGGTGGATGTGAGGCAGATGTACATGGGATCATAACTTCGCTTATCCTCCAGAGACTTGCTGGAGAGCCAGCTTTCAATACAGATTTGGTTGATATAGATGCAGAGACTGACACCTGCGTATTCTGGCATTGCGGCCAGGCACCTGTGCAGATGGCAGACCCTGACGTGCCGATTAAAGCCACCATTCATTCCAATCGCAAACTGCCTTTACTCAACGAATTCCCTTTGAAACCCGGCCGTTTTACCATGGCACGTCTCAGCAAAGGGCATGACAAGACCACCATGATTATCGGCGGGGGTGAAATGATCCAGGCACCGCTGGCCTTTTCCGGCACTTCAGGTGTTGCAAGGCTGGATAGCCCTGCGACTGAAGTGTTGGAGAATTTGATGAGAGCAGGTCTAGAACACCACACCGCCATCCTCTATGGCGACCATCGGGTACCATTGCGCATTCTGGCTGATCACCTTGACATTGAGGTTGTTGAATTGACGAAATAACAGATCGAGATCATCCTGCTTGAGGAGAAAACGGTATGAAAGCATTACAGAACGTAAAGCTAATACTGGGTGTGATTAATAACCTGGTAGAAAAAATCGCTGTCACTCTTGCCTGGGTGATGCTTCTGGCAATAACCCTGCTTAATATCGTGCAGGTTTTTTATCGTTATGTGCTGAACAACGCACTTTCCTGGTCCGAGGAAGCATCTCTGTGGATGATGGTCTGGATAACTTTCATTATTCTGCCGCTAGCCTATCGAAAGGGCCTCAATATCAGCATGATGTTTTTCAGAGACAAGCTGGACAGAAACCGGGGTGAGTTTGTCATCCGCTGCTTTTTTCACTCCATTGTTATTGTCATCGCAGTAGTCTGTTTCGATCAGGCTTGGGAGATGTTCAAAAGTGGACGGCGAATTGAACTGCCTGCTCTGGAGATCAGCAAGGCATGGGTATACGCAATTATGCCCCCTGCATGGCTGCTGTTGATTCTTGCCGCCGTAGAAGGAATACTTAAAGACTATTCTGGTATTATCGATCCGGAGGGTGCCCGACAGATTGAAGATGTGATCCAAGCCGAACAGGCAGAGGAGGCTTCCCGATGATGTATTTTATCATTTTCCTGGTCATGATGTTCGGTGGTATGTCTGTTGTCTTTGCTTTGCTGTTTGGACCCGGCCTGGCCTTTGTTATAGACGGCAAACTCATGTTTTTGAAACTTTTGTATTCACGTTTGTTTAACGGGGTTTACAGTCCTCCTTTGCTGGCCCTGCCGTTTTTTATAGTTGCCGGCGAAATAATGAATCAGGGCGGAATTACCAAGAACCTTGTCAAGCTCGCTCAGGCGTTTCTTGGTCATCGGCGAGGTGGTCTTGCCCATGTTAATATATCTTCCTCCATGCTTTTTGCCGGGTTGTCAGGTTCGGCGGTTGCTGATACATCAGCCCTTGGCGCAATGTTGATTCCAGCAATGGAAAAGAATGGGTACACACGTCGTTTTGCAGCAGCAGTTACTGCTGCCAGCTCCGTTATTGGACCAATCATACCACCGTCAGGTCTGATGATTTTGTATGCCTTTGTCATGAATGTATCAGTGGCTGGTCTTTTTGCGGCAGGCCTGGTACCGGGTTTAGCTATAGGCCTGGGATTGATGGCACTGACTGCCTATCTGGCAAAAGTTCGTAATTTTCCGGTAGCAAATGAACCGATGCCCTGGCGTGAAAGAGGCAAGGCATTAATGGATGGCGCCATCCCCATGCTTACTCCGGTTATAATGCTCGGTGGAATTTTGGCAGGAGTATTTACTCCCACCGAAGCAGCTGCTGTTGGAGCAGGTTACGCCCTGATTGTTGCCCTGTCTACACGGCAGATGAAGTTTAAAGATATACCCAGAGTTTTCACCTCAGCTGCAATATCATCAGGAGTTATCCTGATGCTGGTTGGTGCGGCGGTCAGTTTTGCATCGATTGTCAGCTTCTATCATACTCCGGAAAAGATGGCACGGATGGTACTTTCCGTGAGTGAAAATCCGTATGCTGTATTTTTCATGGTAAACATCTTGTTGTTTATCGTCGGAATGTTTCTCGATGCTGGACCGGCGATCCTCATTCTCGGACCGATTCTTGGTCCGGCTATGGCGCAGGTCGGCATACATCCACTCCACTTTGCCGTGTGCATGTGTGTTAATGTAACCGTCGGCCTGGCTACACCGCCAATGGGACTGGTATTGTTCGTGGCTGCCGGGTTGAGTCGCGAATCTCTTGAGAAGATAGCTAAAGAAATGATCCCCTTTCTGATTGTGGAGTTTCTGGTCATTTTTCTCATCTCATATTTTCCCATTTTAACCCTGTCGATCCCCAAATGGCTTGGTTATTTGGATATACCTTCTGCCGCCAGCTGGTTCTTGCGCGGGGCAGGGGGATAAATCTTTATGAATTTCTAATCTCAAAGAGGAGGAGTATCAGATGAAAAAGCTAATGGTAGTAATTGCGGCCTGCATCTTTGTTTTTGGCATCACGTCCGTTTACGCTGCAGATCACACACTGAGGGTCGTCCACCTCTCAAACACCAATGATGAGGACTACGACGGCGCCCTCACACTGAAAGATTATGTGGAAGCACGTTCCAATGGTAAAATCGTTGTTGAAGTCTTCCCCGGTGCGCAACTCTGCGGCAATGCTGGTGAATGTTTTGAGTCAACTCAAGCCAATATTATCCAGATCCACCAAATGACAATTGGTGGTATCTCTGTTGCTTATCCCGAACTTCAGGTAATGGATCTGCCGTATATGATGGATAACGATTCAGTCGCTGAAGAAGTCCTCACCGGCCCTTTCCTCAACACCGTTCGTCAGCATGTTCTGAAGAAAGGTGGCCCTAGGATCATGACCATGACTAATACCGGCGGCTGGCGTAATATTGCCAACACCAAGAAACAAGTAAAATCTCCAGCTGATATGAAAGGGTTGCGGATCAGAACAATAAACTCTCCGCTCCAGCAGACCCTGGTTAAGAACCTTGGCGCATCTGCAACACCTGTCGCCTGGCCTGAAGTTTATACCTCTCTTGCAACCGGTGTTATTGACGGCTCAAAAAACGGGATCACCGATATTGTCGGGATGAAATTTCATGAACATATCAAATACCTGACCCTGGATGGTCATGCATACATGGCAAGTCTATGGATTATGAATGAAGAGGCATACCAGGCGCTTTCTCCGGACCAGAAGCGAGTAGTAAATGATGGATTTCGCCACCTGGGACAGGTATGTTTCGCTTTCCCGAAGCGCCGTTCAATTGAAGCCTATCAGGAATTTAAAAAAGCTGGCGGTGATATCTATGTCCCGACGGCAGAGGAAAAAGATGCCTTCCGTAATGCTGCTGCACCATTGCAGAAATGGTACACCGACAAATATGGTGCTGAAGGGGAAATGCTTCTCAAAGAATACAAGGCCGCAATCAAGCAGGCAGAACAAAAACTTGAAGCCCAGCTCAAGCTCAACATGTAAGTCTATTCTTAAAATGACGGGCTATCAGATATGATTGCCCGTCGCAGTTGTTGTGACTTAGATTAATTAAATTCAATGAGTAAAAGGCGTGGATCCTCAGCTACTTAAAGCTATAACCGGATTGAAGCTTCGTGAAATCCTGGATGACAGGGTATTGTTTGCTACCAGCGAAGGCACCCTTGAGGTCAGTTTCTGGGATGAAGATATTCTTCGGCTGCGATTAGGTGACGCATCTGTGAACACCTATCCGATCATAGTCGGTAAACCTGCCGTAAAAAAAATTACTTACTTAAATGAGGATAATCTCCATATAATTTGCTGCGGTGAGGGAGAAGTACGCCTTGGCCCCGTATCGAAGGTGAATGGTACTGAAGCAAGCCCAATGAACTTTACTTTCAAGCGAAACAACAGGACAGTTGTGCAGCCATCTTCCGATGGCCATTTTGTCAGACGATTTCGCCTTCCACCTTTTGCCCGCACTGACAAAGGGTGGTTCTTCTCGGTAGCACTTCAACCCGGTGCACCAATATATGGCTTTGGTGAAAAATACGCGACTCTGAACAAACGTGGCCAGAAGTTGACAAGCTGGGCAGAGGATGCGCTGGGTGTAAACGCAGAGGTATGCTATAAAAACGCGCCATTTTGTTGGACACCCAACGGCACTCAATCTCAGCAAGGGTCATCTGGATATGGGGTATTTATACACACCACTGCACGGATAACCCATGGGGCGGGCTATCCTCAATGGTCAAACTGGAGCTATGCAGCACATGTTGAGGACAAGGTTCTTGATCTCTTTTTTATAGCTGGTGAATCACCTGCCGAAATGATTAAACGATATACGGATATCACCGGACGAACCAGTGATGTGCCACTCTGGAGTCTGGGTAACTGGATTTCAAGAGCATATTACAAGACATTTGAAGAGGCTGAAGATATAGCCCGGACTATCAGGCAGAAGCAGATACCATGTGATGTTTATACTTTGGACGGTCGTGCCTGGCTTGATACGGATACACGTTTCTATTTTGAGTGGGATCCCACTCGCTACCCAGAGCCGGAAAAATTTATAGAGGTGATGCAGGAGTTGGATCTTAAATTGTGCGTCTGGGAATACCCGATCTGCTCGGTAAATAACCCTCTATATCAGAAATTCGATAAGAAGGGCTGGTTTCTGAAAAACGCAGATGGTAGTACCTATAAATATACGTTTGACCTATCGCCGTTTGGTGAGGTTCTGACGCCACTGCCTGATTCCGGAATTTTTGACTTCACTGTTCCAGAGGCGGCAGGCTGGTGGTATGATCAGCATCGTAAACTTCATGAGATGGGCGTGGATGTCTTTAAAGTAGATTTTGGGGAACAGGTACCAGAAGATGCGTACGCTTCAAATGGTGATTCCGGTATTATCTGCCACAATGCCATTCCTCTGCTATACAACATGACATGCTACCAGGCCTCTGAAGACCATTTTGGTCAGGGGTTGATCTGGTCACGCAGCGGGTGGGCCGGTTCTCAAAGGTTTGCCACCCAATGGGGCG
>CAZWVC010000116.1:0-11969 GCA_964637245.1 uncultured Desulfocapsaceae bacterium | reverse complement strand
GGATACTATAGCCCTTTGCTTCGCACCTAACATACTCGGCAACCTCGACTGGTGAGAAATCCGGGTTAGCCATTGTCCCAGGTGGAAATAACCCAACAGCATTTCATATGCTGTTGGGTTATTTGGTCTGTGATTCACCTTCATAGGCTTCGTGAACTAGATCGAGGATATGAACAGCTTCAACATGAAGCCCTGCATGATTGATGCTGTCCTGAAGTTGCATGATACATCCGGGGCAGGCTGTTGCAATTTTTTCTGCCCCACTCTCCTTGAGGCCCGGAATTTTCTGGGCACCAATTGCTTTGCTACACTCATAGTGATGTACAGAAAACGTTCCCCCTAAACCGCAGCAGAGTGAAGCATTCTCCATTTCCACAAATTCTATATTAGGCAATGCTTTCAACAGTGCCCGTGGTTCTTTGGTAATTCCCTGAGTTTTTAGATGACAAGGATCATGATAGGTAATTTTGGCTCTGTCTCTCCATGGTCGCATTGCCGTGAGTTCATCAAGTATACCATTCTCAATCAGAAAGACGCTGAAATCAGTAACTTTATCAGTGAATGCTGAGTCAATGCCTTCCATGTTGGAATAATGTTCACCAATTCCGCCATTGCAAGAAGCACATGCGGTTATGATGTGACTCTCCCCATATTTGCCAAAAGAGTTGATATTATTCTCAGCTAGTTCCTCAACAACCTTACCGGCACCCGATGACAATGCCGGAATACCGCAGCACTTCTGGGTCCGTGGAATATGCACGGAGAATCCCGTTTTTTCTAACAGCCTAATCATGGAAAGGCCAATCTCAGGATAGATATACGTTATTGAACATCCGGCAAAAAAACCAACTGTTGGTTTTTCTTTCTCCCCTTTGATAAATTCGGGTACTCGATCAAAAAGATTACGGAATTTCAGGTTTGGCACAGTCCTTTCCCGCATCACCGGTGTCAGTACACGTAACCGTAAGCCACTCGATTGCGGAACTTTTTTCAGCAACAATGGTGAAAGCAGTGCCCCGCTTTTACTCAATGTCTTCATCAAAGGTTGCGAACGAATCACTGTAGAAACAGATTTTCCGACAAGTGAAAGCCCCTTATCATCAGTAAGTTCTCGCCTGATTGCTCCGACAATTTCAGGAGTTGGGACCTTGTTTGGACATTTATTGACACAGGAACCACACATCAGACACATGCTGATATCCTGCTCAAGTCTATCCTCCAGAGTAACTTTTTTATCAATCAGTGAAGAAGCGAGGGCGATTTTTCCCCTAGCAACATCACCCTCCTTTCTATTCAGCCGATATGCCGGGCAGTGAGCCTGGCAGACTCCACACTTGACGCACTGACGAATCTGAGCTTCAAAATCCTGTAGTTTTCTATTTTTGGTCATTCCACTATTTCTAATTATTACATTTCTGCGGGCTCACTGAAAATCTTGCCCGGATTGAGAATATTGTGCGGATCAAACGTCTTTTTAATCATTTTCATATAGGAGATCGTAGCTGGGTCCAGTTCCATCTCTAGATACCTTGCCTTTGAGGTACCAATCCCATGTTCGCCACTGATTGATCCTTTGAGTTCAATTGCCGCTGCAAAGATCCTGTCCATCACTTCATGGACTTTTTCTTCCACGCCCGCTTCATTAAGATCAACCATGACATTGACGTGAATATTGCCATCTCCTGCATGACCGAAATTTACAATTGGAACGTCGTATTGTTGGGATAAGTCTTCAAGCGAACGGATCATGTCTGGTACCTTTGAACGCGGAACAACTATATCTTCGTTAAATTTATCTGGATTGATCTTACGCAAACTTGGACTTACATTGCGGCGCACCTGCCAGATCTCTTCTGATTCTTCATGGGTGTTGGCTACCCGAATATCGACCACCCCCAGAGGTTCAATGACGGATAAAATCTTCTGGGCCTGCTTTTCCAGCAATTCTGGATCTCCATCTACTTCAATGATGAGCAGGGCACTGCATTCATGCGGCAGCGGGATCGGCGAAATATCGCGGATGCAGCCAATAGTTGTAGCATCGAGAAATTCCAGGGTTGTTGGCACAATTTTGGCCCTGATTATCTCAGATACTGCCTGAGCCGCCCCTTCGATGGTCTCAAACTGCACCAGCATCGTCTTTTTCGCTTCTGGTTTAGGCAGAAGCTTGAGAGTGATCTCAGTTACGATCCCCAACGTGCCCTCAGATCCGACTATCAGCTTAGTCAAGTCATAACCCACCACATTTTTTAGGGTATGCCCACCCGTGCGGATAACATCACCCTGTGGGGTTACTACCTCCAAACCAAGTACATAATCTTTGGTCACTCCATATTTGACACATCTCGGCCCCCCGGCGCACTCGGCAATGTTACCGCCAAGGGTTGAAAAATCCTTAGAAGCCGGATCGGGAGGATAGAATAACCCCAGCTTCTCCACCTCCCTCTGCAGATCTGCAGTAACTACACCTGGCTCTACCACGGCAAGGAGGTTATCGGTATCGATGTTCTTGATGTTATTCATTCTGGTAAGTACCAGGACGATGCCCCCCTTAATCGGTAGTGTCCCCCCGGTAAACCCGGATCCGGCCCCTCGGGGCAAGATTGGAATTTTTGTGGAATTTGCAAGCTTTGCAATTTCCCTGACCTGCCCGGTGTTCTCAGCATATACTACGACATCAGGTAAAAACTGCTCCTGAGTAGCGTCATAGGAATGGGTAATCCTATCGCTCTCAGCGATGGACACATTGCTTGAACCAACTATTGCAGCCAGTGCATCAACAATTGCAACCTCAGTCATTTTAAACCCTTCGTCACTAAAAATAATCCTTAAAGCTATTGAAAGTTGTATGCATGTTTACCTACTCTACTTTAAGGATTGCAATTAAAAAGCCAATATTATCTCTTTCTTGCCTAGCTAATTACCTGCTATTCATATACTATACTAACCGAGTAACACGCGACTCAATCTGGCAAGATCTTGCCAGATTGCCCTATTTCCCTCAGCAAAATTCAACCCACGATATTCAGTTGGAAGCTTGCAAATATACCCACGATCAACAGATTTGCAAGAAACATAAAATGGTTAATTAACCTTTTCTGCCATACGTGATTAAGCAGTTGACGACTACTACTCTATTCAGTAAGGTGTTTATCAATGAGGTGTCATTAGGACTTAATAGGGAATTCCGTGTAAATCGGAAACGGGCCCGCCGCTGTGACCGGGGACAGACCCTGCATATGCCACTGACGAATACGTTGGGAAGGCGCAGGAAATGGTTGATCCGGGAGTCAGAAGACCTGCCGCATTTATGATTATGCAATTATCATAGACTATTAAATTGCATATGGCCTTCGTGGATTAAAGGCTGCTATGTTGCATCTGTGGAGAAATCAGGGCCCCCGGATCAGCTACCAACTGGTTCGGGGGCTTTTTGCGTCTCTGGACCTTCTATTCCTAAAGGAGGAAACAGATGTTAAGAAATGAAATAGCATTTACCAAACAAGCAATTTTGGCTACTAAGGATTGGGATACTTTCCAGGCAATTTTACGAAAATGCCTCTCACCACAGGCAACCAAACCTAAACCCAAAATTTAATGGGTTTGAGGGTACGCTCGATGAGTTTTTGTACCTCATCTTGGTTGATCTGGGATAATAACAGAGAGTTTGGCATTGCTGGATTGTTGGTTCTACAGCCCATCTTTTCAAGTCGTTGCCAATTGAAAATTGCTAATAAATTTCACTCACTGACGCCTTCTAGTGTACCCGTCTACTGTCTGATTTCCCGATCATGAATACCGATGAGATAGAGTAGTCCATCCAGCCCCACGCTGGATATCGTATTGCCAGCTTGTTCCCGAACAATTGGTTTTGCATGAAATGCCACTCCAAGGCCGGCCAGGCTGATCATTGGCAGATCGTTTGCTCCATCACCTACAGCAATGGTTTGTTCCAGATTTATATTCTCATTCTCTGCTATCATCTTTAAGAGCTCTGCTTTTTTGTCACCATCAATCACTTCACCGACAACTTCACCAGTTACTTTATTGTCCTGCACATCCAGGGTATTGGCGTATACATAATCAAGCCCCAGCTTTTCTTTGAGATAATCTCCTACAAAGGTAAAACCACCGGACAATATTCCTAATTTATAGCCAAGCCCCTTCAAGGTACTGGTGACCAGCTCTGCACCCTCGGCAAGCGGTAGCGTTTCAGTAATTTTAGAAAGCTCTGAAGCCTCTAGTCCTCTAAGCAGAGCCACTCTACGCCGAAAACTCTCTTCAAAATCAAGTTCACCACGCATGGTAGAAGCTGTTATTGCTGAAACCTCTTCACCCACACCGGCAAGCCTTGCCAGTTCATCAATTACCTCCACCTGAATCAGAGTGGAGTCCATATCAAAGACAACAAGCTTCCTGTTTCTGGTGTAGATGTTATCAACGTGAAAGGAGATATCAATCCCAGTTTCCTGAGAGATTTCTACAAAGCTGCGCCGCATATCCAGAGTATTTTTGGGTGTGCCACTCGCCTTGAGCTGTATGCTTGCACGAGGATTTGACTGGGGAGACTCAAGAGATATCCTGCCAGTAAGACGAGAAATACTGTCTATATTGAGCCCATTTTCGTAAATAATTGTAGTAACACGGGCTATCTGCTGAGCAGTAAGCTTCTTACCTAACAATGTTATTTTTCTGCGCTGTTTGCCTTGTTCCTTAACCCAGGATTCATACCCTTGGTGATCAACTGATTTTATATCCACAGACAGCCCAAGATTATGTCCTTCATAAAGCATATCCTTGTAAATTGCCGGAAAATCAGCAGGTTCAGGAATCTCAACAAGAATTCCAAGAGAAATATGCTCATGAATAACCGATTGGCCTATATCCAGGACATTGACATCATACATTGCCAATATTGAGGTAAACTTTGAGTTGATACCTTTTCTGTCTTTGCCATTTATGTTTATTAAGATTAATTCGCTCATTATTTTTCTAACAAGGTAATCAGATTATTGTAATTATTATAAGAAGGGAGGAGCTTTGGATCTCTTCTGTGCTTTGCCTGGCAATACTTGCCTACTTTGGGATTTTTCGCAACAGCTGATTTTACATAATATAAGCAAACGAAGAATCTTCACAATTCCTGCAGCAAACCATCAAATATAAACATCTTTTCAGGTTGGACCATAAGCACTTGATCACTTAAGGATAGAAATTTTTAGCAATTACATCAAGAGATTACAGAATCAGCATTTATTCTGCAATGATGTCAAGTTACTTGACAAATAAGGTCAAATGACCTATATTATAGTTTATTTGACCTTTTAAAATAGCAACTATCAAGCCATAAGCTTAAAACAAAATGGGCCAAATACCGGTTAATGGAAAAAAGAAAAATTAATAATTATAAAACGCTACTTATATGTGCCGGAAAACTATTTGCAGAGCATGGCTTTGATAGAGTGACAACCCGAATGATTGCTGAGTCTGCAGATATTCGTCTCAGTGCGATCCATTATCACTTTAAAAGTAAAGAAAATTTATATCTTACAGCTTTCCGCTATGCCCATGATAAGGGGAATAAAATAGATTTCCTGGAAGTTCTTGCGGAAAATCCTGCTCTTGCCAAGACGAAGAATGGCCAGGCAGAAATTATTCGGACAACTGTATTACGTTTTTTTCGCAATATTTTTGACCCTCAGCGACCAACCTGGGAAACCAGACTGCTTGTCAGGGAAATTGTAAGCCCATCAAAAGCCCTCCCAGCTTTAGCTCAAACATTTATGGAAACAAATGTCAGCAGCTCTGAGAAATTTTGCAAACTGGTGCATCCCAATATGGATGCTGATGATGCGGCAATTTGGTCACATACATTATTCAGCCATGTTTTTCTCTATATCCTCATCCGCAGACCCATAGAAATGGTAAGGGGAAAACAATGGTTATCTGAGGCTTTTTATTACAAGGCAGCGCAAATGATATCACGCTTTATGATTCTAGAATTACATTTACCGTTGCCTGAGGATTTGCAGACCAATTGAGAGAAAAGCAAAGCAGTATTGGCGCCAAAGAAACTTAAAGCTCTCCCTACAGTTGCCTCCCCAAGAATACGGCAACTGCCTTCATATGGGCATCCGTCCCCTCGGGTGCCCTTTCTTTTTGGAACATGTATCATCGTCTTTCTTGTTTTACTTAAAAGAGTAGATATTATTTGTAGGTGAAGCTGCAAGAATCTGCCAGAGTTTTTACTTACACTGTGATGATACAACACCTTATAATGACTCTATTTAACCATCTACTAAGGAGGTTTCCATGTCTAGACACTACGTCCTGCCATTCGTTATAACCTTGACTTTACTCCTTTTCTCCACCCCAGCACTCTCCCATTGTGAAATACCCTGCGGAATATATGATGATAAGATGAGAATCATAATGTTGGAGGAACATATCGCGACCATAGAAAAATCAATGAGCAAGATTGCTGAAATGGGGAGTGGGAAAGACAGTAACCAACTTATCCGCTGGGTTATGAATAAGGAAGATCACGCCAATCAATTTCAGGATATCGTAACCCAATATTTTCTAACTCAAAGAATTAAAACGGATGCTAAAGAATATGGCAAGAAGCTCGAACTCCTGCATCAAATGCTTGTGTACGCAATGAAGTGTAAGCAAACCACTGATTTGCAGCATACAGCAAAACTTAAAGAACTAGTCCGTCAATTTGATAAACTCTATTTTGCCCCTCATACTTAAACAAGAAGAAGATTTAAGGGGGGAAATTTCTCCCCTTCCTTTACAAACAGTTTAGTCTTTGCTGATACTATATTTAAGGACGGGTAAATCTGCCAGTATTTATTCGTTTGCGATAACTCCAGAAAATTTCAGAGTAATTCCTGCGGAGTTAGTTGCTCATCAGATTTAATAATTATTGCATGGAGAACAGCTCGACAATCAGTCTATTCCTTCTTTTTTTTCCGCAATACTCCTACTTGAAAAAGCCCCAATCATCGCCTAACATCACGCAAATTCTACATTTTCAGCAACGTATATCTATTTATCAAATTTTATTAAAGTAACATTCAACATTTGTTGTATTCTTTTTTTTCTAATTCACTGTAAAAGGATGCTAGCTTTAAGCAAAAGGTGCGATTGTGCAAAGGTTTAATCCAATTTTTCCAACCGGAAAAGCAGTAATGATTATATTGCTTGCTAGCGCTAATAATGAATTTGCAGCTGGTATAAGTACTATGCTTAATTACCTGCAATTCTTGGATTTACTTCAATAAAATATAAGACGTTAGGTGAATCAAGGAGTAGTACAGTGAAGCGAAATTTTAATGATGATATTTCGACACCCGACAAATTTGTCGTAACGCTTGAACTTGTTCCTGGACGCGAAATAACCGGCCAGAAATTAGACAAGATAAAAGGAATAGCCAAAGAAGCCCACGAAGATGGTCGTATAACTGCAGTGTCAATAACCGATAACCCTGGCGGTAATCCGGCTCTTAGCCCCGATGCCCTTGGTCATGACATGATGGATTATGGCATGGATGTTATAGTCCACTTCACCTGCCGGGACACCAATAGAGTCGGTATGGAAAGTAGGGCTTTACAGTTGGCGCATATGGGCATGAAAAATATCCTTGCTCTCACCGGCGACTACTCCGGAAAAGGGTATGGCGGTCAAGGCAACCCAGTTTTTGATTTCGATTCAGTTGTATTGATTTCCATGCTTAACGATCTCAATATGCGACTGATTAAGACTGGCCATTCAGAGATATTTCTTACCGGTTGTGCTGTTTCCCCTTTCAAGTTCACCGAAGGGGAATCCATGGTACAATATCGAAAACTTGAGCGAAAAGTAGAGGCTGGTGCATCATTTACCATCACTCAGCTTGGCTATGATATAGATAAATACGAAGAACTTATTCATTATAATCGTGAGCATGACTTAAAGCTCCCCACTATTGCCTCTCTTTACCTGCTTGGAAAGGGACCTGCAAAGCCGATGAATGCTGGTCGTGTGCCGGGTGTTCATGTCTCTGACAATCTTCTCAAAAAAGTTTTGAGCGAATATGAGACACCGGGTGAAGGGAAAAAGCATGCCATGGAACGCATTGCCCGCCTGGGAGTTGTTCTTAAAGGTATTGGCTATAATGGCATTCATATTGGCGGTATCCATGATAGTTTTGATACTGTTGGCAAGGTCCTCGATCGTATGGATGAAATTGAACATAACTGGCAGGATTATAGAGAAGAGTTCCAGGAAAATGATCCTAAATGCTTCTATATGTACAAAAAGCCAGAAAAGTACAATGGTGTCCCCCAGTATCAAGAAAAGGTCAAACTCAAGGTTGGTGATAATGTCCATTACCTTTTTCTGCGGACTGCCCATGACTGGTTTTTCGACAAAAGTGCAACCTTGGCCCCGGTGTATAAAAAAATTTCCAGTTCTTTAGATAAAACCAATACAGCATGGGTTCTTAAAATTTTCCTAGAGGATCCCTTCAAAAAACTAATGCTTTCCTGCCAAAGCTGCGGTGATTGTGGCATCCAGCACGTTGGCTTCCTTTGCCCGGAATCAGGGTGCCCAAAACATACTCGAAACGGGGCCTGTGGCGGAAGTAATCGGGGATACTGTGAGGTCCATGAGGACAAACTCTGTGTCTGGGTGAGGGCTTTCTATCGGATGAAGAGATATGGTGAAACCGATGAACTCACCGGTGAATTTGTACCTCCTCGACTTTGGGAACTGAAAGACACCTCGTCTTGGATTAACTTCCATCTTGATCGCGATCATCAGGCAGATGATAAAGCTACCTGATAACAATGTATAGCAATTTATTGCGCAAATAAATTTCGAACTTCTTTGACTAACCGTCGTTCTGGAATAGTTCTCTATTACAGTTCGGCGGTTTTTTTTGCCAAGTAGAACCCCAATGTAGACCTTCGTGATCTTGATCGTATGTGCTAAATCTCCAGAAGTATCAGCATTGTAACAGCGTCGGAGGCACTTTCCTGAAATCTTTCAAGAGCTTTAAATCCAGTTTTTGTTAAAACCAAGGGCAAAATAACCTGAGAATAAATGACAATAGGATTTGTCGGAATAAGATAAAAAAAAACCCCGCCATTTCTGGCGGGGTAAGATCCTGTAAAGGAGGAATATCAGCTTTTTACAACGTTCTCTGCTGCCGGTCCTTTCGCACCTTCTACGATCTCAAAGGATACTCTCTGACCTTCTTCAAGTGTCTTGAACCCATCTCCTTGAATAGCAGTGTGATGAACAAAAACATCACTTCCATTTTCCTGCTCGATGAATCCAAAACCTTTCGCATCATTAAACCATTTAACTGTTCCTTCTACCATTTTTACTGCTCCTTGTTCATTGTGCATATTGTTTTGCACGGTACTTGTAGACCAATCAGGCCCTTTAAAAAAGCTGAGAATCTCTTTGATCTTTCAGCTATAAAATGGTTGCTCCAGGTGCGTTTCCACCCTTGCGACCAAACTTATTCTATGTTCCACTTCCTTTATATAACTATCAATCGCTTAAAAAGCAGTAAACCAATAAATTAAACTGTCAATGGTTTGTACCGATATTATAACAGGTTATCTGTTCTTCACCGCTTGGTCGGTTATCACATCTAAAATCGTTTTATGAGAGGTGAAGTAAAAAGGTCCGCCAATTTCTCTTGTTATACTGTAGCTAACAACTTTTTAAGTATCGGATATTGTGACAGGACAACAGAAGATATCATGAAAAGGATGCTTCACTAACTCAACTAGGCCAGCAACATACATTAGGCTCCTTATTTTTACAAGGATTTTCATCATATAAGTATGTATATTGCGCAAAAAGAACTATCTGACACCCTAGCAAATTAAATTAACTGTCAGATATTATTCTTTATTTTCAACAAATTCAAATCGGTTACCAAAGAACAACTGAGGCTTGAATATGGTCTACTCAAAGAGCGGGGGGATTTTCACTTCTAGTAAAAGCCCTTTACATTCATAGTATTTCTCTTCCCCCACGAAGATTGCCCCAACTTTTTTGGATAATTCTAAAGAGTTGCTTGAATGATTGGAGAAATGGCACTTTCTATTAAGAGCATTATAGTAAGATATGTAGAAGACCTACTATCCATACCAGTGATCTTGGCACTTGGTTGAAATTGTTAGTCTAAGTAGTTCTACTGAGATCTATTTTATATATGTTATTGAAATGTATGATATGTTTTTGATTTTCGAGAGGTGCTACTACTAATTATCAGAGTAATTCATAACAATATTGAGGGGTAACATTTCATTTTCTCATCCCAAATTACCCAAAGACAACCAACTTATGGATCGTTTTTACCTGATATATCGCTTGGTGCATCAATATAGCTAAACCGATGCAGGTAAACGCAGCACTTCCCGCAGAACAATATACATATCAGACCTTTCACCCTGTCGTATAGGAGTTTAGCTATGTTGAAACAAAAAGATATGGAAGAATCATTTAATTTGGATCACGAAAAATTTATGACAAACCTCAACACCTCTTTAAATGAACTGGCAAAGGATATAAGCGAAGCACAGGAAATGGATGCAATTTGTACGAATGAATGGTGTGTCGCTATTGAAAGAGATATCGATGACCTGCACAACAGTATCTATTCAATTAGTGAGCCTCGATTTTCCTGTTCTGGACATTCAAAGAAAATTCGACGTCTGCGAAACCGTCTCCACGACTTATATGAAAAATATAAAGGGGTAAAAGCAACATCGACCCACTAATTCTTTTATTTATTTTATGGGTATGTCTATGCAATCAACTAAAGTTTTTTAAAAAATTAGGGGCCCAAATAGCGCCCCTAATTTCCTCCTAGTTTCCATCTGAAAACTAGAGATTATGATTGAAATTGAGGCATTAGAGAAATTTTACTCACCCCATTCGCTAATCAGTAACTCGATCTGCTGTTACGGCAATAATTGCAAAATCTAATAGTAGTGATGAACCGCACCACTGACCTCAGTTAGAAACTTAACAGTTTCCCTCGAAGGCGAAACAAATTCGACCCCATAAAATTCTTTGTTTTTATTCTTTACTTGAACTTTTTCTCGCATCTTGAAATTCTTGCCAACCCGGCAACTGATGATCAGCAGATCATCAACATTGAATTTTTGATCTGAGAAAATCTTGAGGCCACCTCCAGCTAAGTCTACAATTGTAACGGTGGTGGTTTTCATGGTGTTAGCGTTATAGCAATGTCCTATAATATCCTCATCAAGGAGTTTATCATAACGCACCCGTTTATACTGTCTCCTGTCAATTTCAACAGCATCAAAATCGTCAAGTTCATCAATATCTTCATCAAAGCTGACATCAATCTCAGTGTTGGTTAAGGCAGGTATATCCGAGGTTCTAATGTGATCAAGCAACCAATTTTCCAGAAATTCGCCCGGTTCAATGCCTGTTATTCTATTATTGCGAAAGTCAACTGAATAATCATGCAGCTGTTTAATTAACTGATAATGCTGCATGCAATGCTTAGAGAAATCTTTCTCGTCAATTATTCGATTTTCCTCTGTCTCAAAATGTTTAAACGCATAATTGATAATTACCGAGAAAAGGGTGTCCAGAACTTGTTTCTTCGCCCCCATATTGACCGCATTGTTCAAGTCATTGGCCAAATCAAACAATATCTTGTGCTCATTATCGATGATATCAGAACCGACGCTCAAACTATCATCCCATCTCATTACTCTTTTCATGAAATAACCTGTTAAATACTTGTATTTCGTCTCACTCAATCCCCTAAAACACAAAAACTACTAGAAAGTATATAATAAAACAGATGAAATGTGAATTATAACAAAATTCTTATGAAAAAAAAGCATGAATTGTTGGTAGATTTGGTTAGGCTTACCTGTTTTAATGAGGACTCCACTGTAATCGTGGAATGGGACAGTCCAAA
>CAZWVC010000115.1:0-12079 GCA_964637245.1 uncultured Desulfocapsaceae bacterium | reverse complement strand
TCTTCTGGACTACCTTACAACTGGATAGTCCCAGGGTGAGTAGACCAATCAGCAGAATGAAAAATATTGTTTTTATTGAACTCATCTTTTGCATATTACACCGAAACATTTAAGTTTTGATATCCGGAATTTTAATTAATTTCTACCACCTACGCAGGATTTCCCGCTACTTCACAGGGCAATGAACAATAAAAGGAACATCCTTTGTCATTGTTATTTTTGACGTAGATTTCACCGCCGTGAAACTGAATAATTCGTTTTGAGATACTCAACCCCAAGCCAACCCCATCCATGTGATTTCTGGCATTCTTGGCACGGTAATATTTACTGAAAATAAGTGACTGCTCTTGTTCAGTAATGCCTGGTCCTTGATCGGATACCTGATAAACAAGCTTTTCTTTGTCATCATTAAAGGCCAGATTTATATTAATTTCCCCACCTTTTGGAGAGAATTTGATGGCATTGTCAAGCAAATTAAAAAGCACTTGTTGCAACTCTTTTTTTACTCCAATAAGTACAGGTGGGTCAGCCATTTTATGAAGTTTCATTGACACGCTCTTTGCCTTGGCGGTAGGGATCAATCCGCGAGAAACCTCAAGCACGAGTTTATTGGGATCTATCAGAACCGGGGTGACTTTCCTGGAGTCAGAATCAAGATGGGATACCTGGAGGAGATGATTGAGAAGATCATTGATTCTGGTTATTTCAGATTGGGCTATTTCGAGAAACTTTGTTTGTTTTTCATTGGTTGCCCCTAAAACACCTTCAAGGATCATATTCACCGATTCCCTGATCGAGGATAACGGAGTGCGAATTTCATGGCTGAGTGTCGCGATAAATTCTGATCTGAGCTCCTCTTCTTCTTTCAATTGTCTGCTCATGTCGTTAAAAACTGCTGCCAACTCACCAAATTCATCTTTGCGATTGATGTGGATCTCTTCGGTATCCTTCTCGGAAGAGAGGTTTTTAAGGGCATGCTTGAGCTTTTTTAGTGGCTTGATGATAGACTGGGAAAGAAAAAGCGCAGCTGTAAGTGCTGCTATGATAGTTATTCCCATACCAATTAGCCCATTTCTTACGCTCAATTTCCCTCGGTTATTGATATTAAGGAGTGATTTCTCAATTTCATTTTCATTGGCTAACCTTGCTGCTGCTATGGTATCAAGCCAACCATTTATTTTTTCCTCGGGAACCCATTTTTCAACATCTGGTTGAGAACTGACAAGGGTATAACCATACTCCTGAATATGCTCATTGTAACTTGAATACAGATCTTTCCAGGATTTGGCTACCTGATAGTTAGCTGCCTCTAGAGAGAGGATATCGGCCATGCTCGATTCAAAATCTTCCCTGCTCTTCTTAAATAATTCAAGATAGCTCTCTTTATTGAGCAGTCTATACTTTTTATCGTTCACCTCCATACTTAGAAGGCTTTCATACATAACCTTTGAAAGAGTAGACACCTGGTTATTCTTGCTGACTATCTGCTCCGAAATCCCCATCATCTTCTGGGTATTGGTGAAAAGGATGAGAAGTGTCCCATAAAAAATGAGCACAAAAAACAAGAACATTATCAACATCTTTCTTGTTATCCCCAACTTAATATTTCGTAATCTTTTCAATGATATTCCCTATTATTTCATGAAGAGTGGCAGTCGTTTTCCTGTGACAATTAATATTTCTACGTATTCCACTAGCTTATCTTTAAAGACACATCTGTATATTTTTAACAAACCGTTGCTGAAATCACAAGTTTTGATATATTCCACCTTCATCGACAATAGATTAACTTCTTTTTAACTACTGGCAAGCATACGGATAATCCATAATGGCCCGACCCTTAAGAGTACAATACCCGGGAGCTTTTTACTACATAAGTCAGCACAGCAATTCCGGGGTACCTCTATATAAATCCGATGATGACAGGGAGATCTTCCTGGAATTACTCGAGAGATCGATGGCAATTTATGGAGTTATAATTCACAGTTTTATTTTACTAAAAAACCATTTTCACCTCATTGCCGAGACCCCAAGGGGCAATCTCAGCGAATTTATGCGTCATCTAAATATCAGTTATACATCATATTTTAACAGGTTGTACAGGCGTAAAGGACATCTTTATGGAGGGAGATATAAAAGCATCCTATTTGAAAAGGGACCATATCTGTCTCAACTTTCTTTGTACATCCATCTAAACCCAGTAAAAATAGGCACTGCAAAACGATTGAACAGGGAACAGAAACTGGATTTCCTAAACTCCAATAAATGGAGCAGCCTGCCTGGGTATATAGGTGCATATCCACGGTATCATTTTGTCAATCATCAACTTGTATTGCAAGCTCACGGTGGCGATACACCTACAGGGAGAAAGGCCTATGGCAACGAGTTAAGCAAGATGTTATCTTCTGGATTCTCATTTAAATCTGAGGTAGTCAGTCAGACTGTTCTTGGTTCAATTTCTTTTATTAAAGAGATTGAAGCACTAATAAACAGGGATACTATTAAACGCAAACAGCCGGCCAGCCAGCGAATAAGCCAATTTCTCAATCAGGAGAAAATCCTTTCAGAGCTTGAGCGAGGTCTTCGCTGTGACCGCCACCAACTTCTTCAATCACCTGGCGATAAACGAAGTATTACCATGGACATGCTCTATCGTTTTTCCGGCATGACCAACCCAATGATTGGAAATCTTATGGGTCTTGACTATACCTCAATTAGTACAGGGCGTAAAAAATTGCGGCAAAAACGAAGTAAAAACCCCAAACTCAATGCGATCGCAACTCTACTTGAAAAGCGTCTGGAACGAATGTTAAACTCGACCCATGACTCTGTGAATGTTCAAAGGTAAGATAATTACATTTAACCTGAAACCCAGATTGAGTTTAGCAGATAAGCGCATGCCACAATATCTTTATGAAGATCGTCCCGATCCCCAATTTTTCTTCTGTATAAGCTCCTTCAAAGCAGTCTGCCGTTGGAGTGTATTCTGCTGTTTTATCGCCATTGTCAGTGCTTTGCGGGTGCCAACAAATATTGCCAAATTCCGTGCTCTGGTCAAGCCTGTGTAAATCAAGTTGCGGTACAGCATTTTAAAATGCTGGGTAAGCACAGGCAGAATTACCGCGGAAAATTCACTCCCTTGGGATTTGTGGATAGTAATTGCATAGGCCAAATCCAACTCCAGGATATCATCTCTGCCATACTCAACTTCCCTGCCATCAGGAAAAAAGGAAACAACCATGGTTGTATAGGCAGCATCAACTGCTCGTATAATACCTATATCACCGTTAAATACGTGAAGATCATAGTTATTGCGGCGATGGATAACTCTGTCACCTACCCGAAATATCCTTTCACCAACGCTAATCTGAGATTTCCCCTCCCCATCTGGATTTATGGCCTGCTGAATCACTTTATTAAGGTTTACTGTGCCAAGCGTACCACGAGTCATCGGAGAGAGAATCTGGATTTCGCCTTCTCTACCATAATATTTGGGAATCCATTCCTGGTAGAGTTTGATGACAGTTTGAACAGCAGTCAGACCATAATGTAATGTCGACCAGGGGTGTACTTTTTTTACAACAGCCTTTAATTCTTCAACAATACCTTTTGCCTTGCTTACATTGACCAGGTCAACATGTTTAAATTTAGCTGGTACTTGAAAATCCTTCTCATAGGCTGAACGGATTATCTCAGCTGTACCAAAAGCATATGGGGATTCACCCGGGGTAATCATTTCCAGCTGATCGTTGTTAATGTTTATTATTTTTTTTACCTTGTTAATAAAATGTATTTGCTCATTGGTTGCCTCATCAGAGTCAATAAAGAGGCAATCATTACCCTTGGACCAAACTTGTGGATATTTGAAAGGCGATTTTATCTTCGGAGTTGTCCCGCTGTTTATATCGTGTGCGTATTTGATAATATTGGACTCTCCTGCCTGGCGAAAAACTTCAGTTAAGCTGAAACAGGGCACCTTGCCAGAGCTGATTATATCTCGCAGAACATTTCCGGCTCCCACCGAAGGGAGCTGATCTGCATCACCTATAAAAAGCAACTGGCAACCTGCCGGTAGAGCTTTTAGAAGAGAGGCTGTAAGCGAAATATCCAGCATCGAGCACTCATCTACGATAATAAAATCGCCACTAAGCGGCTGCTCCTCATTGCGCTGGAACGCACCAAAATGCCATTCCAGCAAGCGATGAATCGTCTTTGCCGGGCGTCCAATTACTTCCCCCATTCGTTGAGCAGCGCGACCTGTTGGTGCAGCCAATAGAATTTTCATCCCCAAATGTTCCAACAAACGTACTAATAGCAGTGTAGTTGTGGTCTTACCACAGCCTGGTCCTCCTGTTAGCACGGAGAACGGGGTGATGGCTATGGCAGCTACAGCTTTTTCCTGTTGCCTGCTCAGTTTAATGCTCTGCCTGCTGCAATACTTTTTCAACCAGGCAGAGATTTTCGTGTTCCTATCTTCGGTAATCGGGGAAAAAGCATTCAGTTTTGCCGCAACACTGAGTTCATCATAATAGAGTGACTTTGAATAATAACAGTCAACATTGTTACCATCATCCGCGTATAATACTCGTAAACGCAGAAGATTCATTTCCTGCATATCTCTGAGCACATGGGAAATATCTTCACCAAGATCGAGGCCGAGGAGCTTCTTGACCTCATGTTGGATTTGCACCAGAGTTAGATAGCAATGTCCCTGATCTCTGCTTGATGCCAATACATGACGGATTGCAGCTGTAACGCGCTCCCTGCTGTCTTTAGCAAAACCTATACTCAAGGCAATCTTATCAGCTGAAATAAAGCCAATACCATAAAAATCATTTGCCAGTTTATACGGATCTCTGGTTACTATTGTGACAGCATCATCACCATATTTTTTATAGATACGAACAGCAAATAGGGTTGATATTCCATGATCCTGGAGGAAAATCATCACTTCGCGAATCATCCGATGTTCCTGCCAGGCAGTCTTTATCATTGCCAGTTTTTTTTCTGCAATAGTAGGAACTTCAGTAAGCAAATCGATATTTTTTTCGAATACATTCAGAGTTTGTTCACCAAAGTGGTTAACAATTTTTTGTGCTGTTTTGGGCCCTACACCTTTGATAAGACCGGATCCCAAATACTTCTGCAATGCGCTAACAGAAGCCGGCTTGACCTCCAATGCATGTAATGCTTTGAATTGTCTGCCGAATTGGGGATGAGTGACCCAAGATCCCCGGAATACCATGGTTGCTCCCGCAAAAACCTTGGTTTGGTGAACAGTAACTGTGACCGGATCACCCGCATTTTTATCGGATTGAACCTTGAGTACAGACCAACCATTTTCTGGGTTGTGATAAGTAACCCGCTGAATAATTCCTTGAAGTTTTTCTGAATGTACATTCATGAGATAGATACGATAACGTTTTCCTCACAAGCTGTTTTCCTGATAGAAAGTCGTCAACACGTTATGGGGAGGTGCTTTTCTGAGACTTTGTCTGTATGCCCATGAAATGGTTTCTGCTTGTTTTGCCTCCTTGGTACAGAGAAGTAGCTTATCTGGTCTAATCCCAACCCTGCCCAGATCAAGGCGATCTGCATCAAAACAGGTCTTTACGGTCATGTTTTCATGATCAGCACTGGAGGTATGATTCCGGCAAGCTTCAACTAATAGATGCAGCTCATTCCCGCCAAGTTTGAAAAGCCTCTCATGCAAACTCATGACAAATTGTGCTGCACGCGGACCGTGGTCTGGATCACCACCTTCAGTCATCCTCTTACTATCATGGAACAAGGCAAACAATTGGACAACTTTGGGATTTGCACCGTTCATTTTCGCCAAATACAAGCCGATATGCAGTACTCTAGCCCAATGAGTTATGCCATGTATGCCCCTCCAGTCAATAGTAAGTTGGGAAATTACAGTTTTAATTAATTGTGTTGACAGAAGAGAATCATTCAAGTGTGTCATAAGCCTTTCTTACCTCTTCGAAACCATATTTCATCTCCAGACGCAGAACTGTAAAATGGCCTCTGGCCATTGACTGAAAATGATCGATAAACAAGGTATTGATCGCTGCACCTCCAGCAGCACCAAGTAGTGGTAATGACTGGGCAGCTACTTTCTCAGTTACCTGTATGCCAAATCGCGAGGAAATCTGGGATATCACTTTAACAAGGGCCGGTGCTGTGGCATCTGTCAGTCCCTTGGCAGCAATATGATGAACGGCATCATTGATAGTTTTGGCAAGAGCGGATCTGATGGCAAAATAACCAGTTTCAGCAGCATCATCGCGATTACCCGGCCCGCCAAGTGCGAATACCTCTATACAAGCAATCTTTATTTTCGGGTCACCCAGATCATGATCTTCACTGCGAGCAATGTCAGCAATTGAGCGTAACATAACCGTGGTTGAAGCTGGCAGCTCGACCCCGAGAGCAGAAACTCCCCAAAAACCACCTGCTGCTCCAAGCCCAGCAGCCATTAGCTTATGAAGGGTATTTGCAGCGGGTCGTTTCTCTTTGCTACTGAGGGTTAGAAGCGCTGAATGAATAGCAACCTCCAATGCTTTTTTCGCGCTATTATTCACCATATCAGTCCAACCCTGGGGGAGCAAATCAAATGCTTTTTCTATGGGAGTACCTATGACGTTGGTTATTTTCACCGCCAGTCCAGGATTCTCAAAAAGATTTTTAGCATACCGCAAATCCTCTAGGTCATCTTCATGTAATTTCATGGGTCTATTCACCCTCATGGAAAGTGTTGCAGATACTTTCACTTTCAAATGGTGTGTATAACACTCTATTTTAACTGTAAGGCGAAAATGATGGCTTTGGTATAGCCTTTAGCTGATCTTGCGTTTCATTGGTATTAGTGACAATAATTGCAGAGCGGCCCGGTAAGGGACACTTATATTCACATATACCACAGCCAATGCAGAGATTGTCATCCACATGGGGTTGTTTTATTCTCACCGTAATGCCAGCTTCATTCATCACCTCAACATCTTTAAATCGTATAGCCTTGTCTGCTGTGGGACAATGTTCTTTACAGACCATGCAGAAGATATTCTTTGCATAAGGCAGGCATCTGTTTTTATCAAACCAGGCATTGCCTATTTTCCACCGATGTTTGTGATTAAGACTGATCTCTCGTATCGCTCATGTGGAACAAACCTGACCACACAAGGTACTGTTAAACTCGCAATATCATGTGCGGGCAACAAGTTCAGGGGAAAGATCGCATCTATCCCTCCCTCCAAGAGTGAAGGTCGAAGGGCATTGCCGATACACACTTGATAGCATTCTCCGCAACGAACACATCTCCCGGTAAATTTTTTTCGGCCAAGGCACCTGGAAGCCTTATAAGGTAAGGATTATCATATATTTGTAAAACACCTGCTCCTTTGACTGCAGGGAACAACATCCCTGTTGCCAGGAATGGATCAAGTCGAAAAAAATTTTGACCACATATTCAAGCGTGTCTGTCCCGCTGCAATCATTACGGATAAAGAGAAAACAAAAACGGTCAAAAATAGCAGCTAACCTAATTGCCAACTCAGAAATAAAGCAGTGTAAAATCGCCTTGTCACTCTCCCATACTGGCCGTTCATATCTGAAACTTGTTTATGAGCATCCCTTTTAGATCCATTTCACCCAAACCCATCTCGTAAGCAGCAACCGTTGACCCAACTCTGTCTGGTTCCCAACCAAACAACGTAGTTGCATAGGCGTCAGCGGCAACGGGATCTGTTGTGGCGACAAGGGTATCGAGTACTTTCACATCATCCAGATTGCCACCCTTAGGACCATTGCGCATAAGGATTCGAGTTGCATCGACAATTGTGAGAGTTGGATGGAGCACCGTGGCTAAATCTGCAAGTTTTTGCCCTAAATCAAAGTGAAGACTGCCGCGATTTCCACCAATAACGCCCATGGAGTTCTTCAACCCAAGGGTAAGACCACTTAATCCATGGTGTTTAGCAACAGGTACATTTATATAACAATCGGCATCCAGAGCATCCTTATAGATTTCCCAACGGGCGAGTGATTTACCTTTTTTTATATCTATTGGGACAAATTTCCGCTTATCAATATGCACCAACCTAACGCGACCATCGCCAAGACTTTCTAGAGCTTGTTCCATTCCGCTATTTACATAACAGCGCCTTTTCTCATTACACGTGCGGTCAAATACTCTTAATTTTGCTGCTCCAGCGTCGAGAACTATTTTGGCAATGGATCTTACTACCAGAGGATTGGTGTTCGCTGCTTGATCAGGAGTTCTATCCCACCCAATATTGGGTTTGATCACCACCGTATCACCATGCTTGACATAAGCCTCTATTCCTCCCACCGCCTCTATAACTTTATGGACCAGTCGATCATAGGGTTTGCCTGTGGCGACTGCTACATCAGGCTTTGATATATCGGTAAAGGCAGCAGTTATCTCAAACAACGGCACCTGTACCCCCGTACCTGCTGACCATAGAAGTACATTTCTAAGAAATTTCCGTCTATTCATAGCCACTTCCTTCACCTGAGCAATGACCACTCATCGCCATTCATTGCCAACAATATTCTGCAGACCATTTTACTTCACATCGAAAAGAAGAACAAAAAAGAACCAAAAGATTGGGCATAACCCAACAGGTAATCTCGCTTTTGTCTTGCAAATACTAAAGATATGCAGAATTGTTGCCCAATGGTTTATGACTATTATAAATCAAATATAAGAAATCATAAGTAGCGATGTAGATTCAGGACATATTTAAAAGCAAAGGAGCACAATGAAAAAGCAACAAAACCTTGAAGAAATGTTGTTTTCATTAAAAGATATTTATGAACAACAGATGCCCTTTAATCGCTTTTTAAAAATACATATTGATGTTCTCACCACAGAGGAAGTACGGGTTAGAATTGACATGAGGCAAGAATTGATTGGTAACTTTGTCAGGCAAATACTTCATGGCGGAGTAATTTCATCAGTGCTTGATTTAACGGGTGGTCTTATTGCATCAGTGGAATTATTAAAGCTCATCCGGGAAGATTCGACCGATGAAATTGTTACCAAAATGTCTCGCGTTGGTACCATTGACCTCAGGGTGGACTATCTTAGGGCAGGAAAAGGAAACTATTTTAAAGCCTCCGGCTCAATTTTACGCAAAGGCAATAAAGTTGCCGTAACCAGGACTGAATTATTTAATGATTCTGATCTTCTTATTGCCGCAGGAACGGGGACTTACCTTATAGGATGACTTTAGTTGACTTTTTAAACTTGATCTTGTGAAATATAATCGTTTAGAACTCTTCTCCTTCAGTTTGTGCAAACAATAATAACCTCAAATAATTGGCGACGTCCCCACCAGAAAGACAACAGCATACAACCTCAAAACGAAATTTAATGCGTTGCCTATATACCTCAAGTCTATTTATCAAGAATTTCCTTAACCTTTGTATAAAATAGGGCTATTCTATTTCAGCAATTATGGAAAGATAACTCCAAGGCTTTTTCATTGATATTAGTATATTTTACGCTCCAACTACACCCTAAGTACCTGCAAATAAAAAGAATTGTTGATTTAGATAGCTATGCAAAATCCAACCAAAAACATCATCCTCCTTTTAGGCATTATTTTACTCTCTGAATACAGTTTTGCAGCGGAGCCATCACAGGTCTGTCTGGACGCTACCAGAGAGGAAAATCCGGTTAAACGTATTGAATTGTTCACGACCTGTATTGAAAAGGAATACAACTCCAAACCTAGTATGGCTATAGGTTATTTCGGAAGAGGCCAGGCCTATTATGTAACTGGAGATCTTGATTCAGCCTTACGAGATTATGATAAATCCGTCAGTCTCAATCCTAAATATATTGAAACCTATGTTTTTAGGGGAATCCTTTATAATGATCTTAAGGATTTCAAAAGTGCCGTCCAAGATTTTACCACAGCAATCGAACTCTCAGCTGACAACCTCTATGCCTATGTGCATAGGGCGTCAGCTTATGCCAATCTAAAAGAATACAGCCTGGCAATATTAGACTATGACAGGGCACTGGAATTAGATCCAACGTTTGCCAAAGCCTACACATATAGAGCATTTGCCTACCTAGAACTCGAGCTTTTTAAAGATGCATTAGCCGATTATGATAAAGTCATAGAACTTGAACCCCAAGCATTTGGCGCCTACCGTAACAGGGGTTTTGCCTTTGAGAGAATGGGGAAGTATACTCAAGCTATAGATGATTATCTCAAAGCCATAGAACTCAACGCTAAAGATTCTTACTCTTACAACAGGCTAGGATACGTATATTATCGTTCCGGTAATCTTGAGGAGGCCTTGAGAAACTATGCTGAAGCAATTGCCCTGGATCCCGCCAATGCAGAACCTTTCACCTATCAGGCTGTCGTTTATGAAGCTCAGAAAAAATACGATCTGGCCGTTAACAGCTATACCAGAGCTCTTGAATTGGCCCCAGAGCACCCCTTCACTCTGAACAACTTTGCCTGGCTGCTTATAACTGCTGAAGATCCTCGCTTTAGGAACCCGGAAAAGGCACTTGAACTTTCCCAAAAAGCAGTAACACTTACAAATATGAGAAACACCTCTTTTCTAGATACACTTGCTGCTACATTTGCAGAATTAGGTCAATTTGAAAAGGCTGTCGAAACTCAGGACCTGGTCGTCAAGCTCCTCGAATCTAAGGGCCCTTCAAAAGAGGCTGCCGATGCCCTGAATGTGTTAGCAAAATATAAAAAGAAGGAAAAACACTATTAGTCGAGCCTTTTGCAAAATTCGGGTTTTCTCTCAGAATCAAGGCATGCAATGAATTTTACCACAGGTATATACTCAATACTCCGAGGATAAAATTTTGAGCATAACGCAGAGTCAGGCTGAAAAGACAGTTTTGCAAGAGGCTCAGTCATCTCACCCTTATCCACTCTTTTCCTAGAAACACACGTCTTGCCGTGTGATATTGTTATACGATTAGCATTGCGAATCATTTTTTTTCATCAGTTTTCGTGAAAAAGAAGGGTATCTCAATCACAACTATCTTTTCACCTGAAAAAACAACAATAGAACTTGGTATAATTCAATATTAATTGTCCCTAAAAATACATCAAAAACATACAATTAAAAATATTCAACTTCCGACCCTCTTGGCAACAATCTAGCTGTTTTCAGATCTATCTTCACACCAGCTTGAGGTATGCAGCATACCATAACAAAACACATCTTCTGACAATGATAGAGAAATTATTGTACTGCAAAAGCACGGCAGGGTAGAGCCAGAAAAGGTTGATCACTTAACCTGGAAAGATTACATAGAAGCAATAACAGGCGTAAAACATATCTCCGTGAATGCTGATTTCCCAAAGGTTTCATATGAAAGGTCATCTCAATCGATTATTTACTCTTATCTGTGCATCAACAGTATTCGTGACACTGGTTCTCCACTCCTTATGCCAAGCGGCAACTTCTATTCAATATTATGGTGGAGAGATAATTTTTTATTTTGAAGAAGATTATCCTGTCGGTCAATTTGCAAATGGTGACTTTTGGGTGCATAACAGTGGCGATGCTGTTGTAATCTCCAGTATCTTTCCCTCTTCTCAAAATAATGGGACAGGACGAATCATTAATGGAGCGATGATAAATCCCCCAGATAGTACATTCCAGGGTTACGACAGCAGCCCTAGAGATATGGGATATTCATCTTCTCTCAATATCGATCCGGGCAATACCGGCACAAGTATTGTCGCCACTCCAGGAAGTTCAATTATCAAATCAATTTCCATGGAATCGGATGCAGGAAGACCAATTATCAGTGATGCTGCTGTTCTGACAGTTCTCGCCACTCCCCCCTCCTCTGATTCATTCAGACCTCCATATAGCGGTTCCAATAAACAGATAATCGCCACTGAAGCAGACCTGGATTATTCCCAACTTGGCAATTTTGCCCGCCTGGGCAATGAACCGGATATCAACGCAATTGCTAACAGGTACAGGCGGGTTTGGCTTGAGCACTGTACCGAATGGGTACAGCGGGATATTCATCCACAGAATAACATGCCCGCCT
>CAZWVC010000114.1:0-12097 GCA_964637245.1 uncultured Desulfocapsaceae bacterium | reverse complement strand
TTATGGCAGGCTCTCATGGCAGTGGAAGACAAAAAGTTTCTGGAGCACTATGGAATATCTTTCAGCGGTATATTGCGGGCAATGTTGGCCAATATTAAAGCAGGTAGAACTGTTCAGGGAGGAAGCACATTAACTCAGCAATTGGTGAAGAATTTTTTTCTCAATCGTGATCGTACTCTTAGCCGAAAAGTTCAAGAAGCATTCATGGCAATTCTGCTTGAATACCATTACGCCAAAGAAGAAATTCTAACGGCCTATATCAATGAAGTGTTTTTAGGTCAAGATGGCTCACGTGCAATCCACGGTTTCGCCCTGGCATCTCAGTTTTATTTCCGTCGCAATCTTATTGATTTATCCGTAGCGCAAATAGCGACCCTGGTGGGCATGGTAAAGGGCCCTTCATTGTATGACCCGGTGCGAAAGCCCGAGAACTGTCTTGCCAGGCGAGCTGCAGTACTGAAAATAATGTTTGAAGATAAGATCATTGATGAGTCTGTCTTCAAACAGGCAACGCAGCAACCTTTAACCTCCGTCAGCCCACAGAAAAATGGATTTAATCGATTCCCTGCTTTTCTTGAACTGGTTCGCCGCCAGATAAAGGAGGAATATAAGGAAGAAGATCTGAAGAGTAGTGGGTTGAAAATATTAACCACCCTTGATCCCCAGGTGCAGTTGCAGGTTGAGCAGCAGCTTTCTCAAACCGTTGGAGAATTGGAGAAAGCATATTCTCAAAATGAGGTTGAAGGAGCTGTTGTGGTAACGGGTAGGGAAAATGGCGAAGTTTATGCTGTTGTCGGGGGGAGAGAGGAACGTGGATCAGGCTTTAATAGGGCTCTTGATGCCAAAAGACCAATTGGCTCACTTATCAAACCGGCAGTATATCTTAGTGCCCTGCGCAATGGATACTCGCTGGCTACAGCTTTGAGTGATACCCAAATCGAGCTTGAGAACAAAGGTCGTCGCTGGAAACCTAAAAATTATGACAACAGGGAGCATGGCAGGGTGCCCTTTTACACAGCCCTGGCAAAGTCATACAATCTGGCAACGGTGAGACTTGGAATCGATGTGGGGATAGAAAAGGTGGCAGATACCTTAGCGTTATTGGGAGTGCAAGTACCAGCCAAAATATATCCCTCTATCCTGCTGGGTGCCATGAATATGTCACCGCTGCAGGTTGCCCAGTTCTATCAAACTATAGCATCTGGAGGGTTTCACCTTCCTACCCGATCGATCCAGGCGGTTTTAGCAAGTGATGGCAGCTTGCTAACCCGCTATGGTTTGAAGATTGAGCAGCGTTTTCCCCCGGAGTTGATATATTTGCTTAACCATAGTCTTATTCGGGTAATGGAGGAGGGAACCGGAAAAAGCTATCAGTTTACCCAGGAGGTTGATCTGGCTGGTAAAACGGGGACGACAAACGGCCTCAGAGACAGCTGGTTTGCCGGATATTCAGGTGAGAGGTTGGTGGTTGTCTGGCTTGGAAACGATGACAACAGATCGATCTCTCTCTCTGGCTCCACTGGGGCACTTCAAGTGTGGGGAAACATAATGCAGACAATAGAGGCTAAATCCTTAAAAATGGTTGAGCCGGAGGGCATTGTCTGGCGTAGAGTTGATACCCGTACCTTGAAGTCAGCTACCATTTTTAATACCAACTCGACAGTACTCCCTTTCGTTGCAGGAACAGAGGAAGACAATGGCTGGCGTGTTTCACCTATTGATTTGAATGCAATTGAAACAAAAGCAAAGCAAGTGTTTGACTCATTTAATGAATTTATTAAATAACTTCCGTCGCAGAAATACTCTTATGATTGATATTATTGTTATGCACAAAATTTTATCCTCGGAGGTAAACGCAAACTCCGATATTAACAATATACCTGTGGTAATATTATTCGCATACCTTGATCTCAATTAAAATTCTGAGTTTTCGGGGGGAAGCTAAACAGGAAGACAATAGGAATGGTATGAAGACTATCACTTACTTTATTTATAATTGCAGAGGTTTTCGGCTATTCATTGGACTAAGCCTAATTTTTCTCTTAGCTGTCAGTGGTTGTGGTTTGGATAGAACCATACTCTTTCCTCAGCCAGGGCCTTCCCCAGAGGAACCGGTGGTGGAAAAACCTATCACCATAGAATCGCCCAGAAAAGGGCCAGCAGAAGCACTTTATCGTGAAGCTAAGGTATCAATGGCACAGGGAAATAATCAGCAGGCTGAACTTGCCATTGAACGGGCATTGCGTATCGAGCCTGGTAATGCTTATTATTGGTACACCATGGGTAAGATCAAATATCGTCAGGGCGCTTACGAAGAGGCGATTCAACTCTGTTTAAAATCAAGAAGCCTAGCCGGCAGGCATACCAAGCTTGTGCATGCTAATGACAGGCTGATAGATTTGGCGCAAAAAGATGCGAATAAGAGAAAATTGTAGTTTGGGAAACCTCCTGCCTTTTATTCGATGGTCCTTATCGGCAGTTCCGTTTTCTTTATAACAGTGCGTAGCGCAAAAGAAGAGTGTACCCGTTGTACGCCTGGTAGATTAGTGAGTTTAGTATGCGTTCTTTTGTAATCGTCATTATCTTTGCAGATTACCCGAAGAATATAATCAGCATCACCTGACATCAGATAGCATTCAATCACTTCTTCAATATTAATGACATCTCTCTCAAAGGCCTGCAATTTTCCCTGCTGCTGGCCTTCAAGCGTTATGCGCACAAAGACTGTGCCGGGTAACCCAATGGCACTTTGGTCGACCAGCAGTACATAGCGATCAATTATACCGCTATCTTCCAGCATCCTCACCCTACGGAGGCATGCGGATTCAGATAATCCCACCTTTTGTGCCAATTGCACATTTGCTAATTTTCCATTTCGTTGAAGTGCTGATAAAATTGACTGATCAATTTCGTCTATGCGTGTTTTTTGTGTTTTCTGCATATTTCACCCCAAAAACCAGAATTATCTTCAAATATTTAGCTAGAAATCACGAAAAAAGCAATCTAATTTCATTTGATCCTTGGTAAACTATGCTGATATCCGCTGAAAAAGGTCCATCAAACTACCAAGGGAGGGTTTATCATGATTGTCGGAATTTTAAAAGAAATCAAGTCTGAAGAAAACAGAGTGTGTATGACTCCTGCAGGTGCCGAGATTTTGGCACAAAATGGTCACCAGGTTTTGGTAGAGAAAACTGCTGGTGTTGGCAGTGGCTTTACTGATCAACAATATGTTGCTGCAGGAGCGGAAATTGTTGAGACACCTGCTGAGATCTACGAGCGTTCCGAAATGGTGATGCATGTCAAAGAACCACAGCCTCAAGAATATGGGATGATCCGGGAAAACCAGATCGTCTTTACCTATTTTCACTTTGCCGCTGCTGAAGAACTTACTCGGGCGATGATTGAAAGAAAAGCAGTTTGTGTAGCCTATGAAACAATTGTAGACACTGATGGCACATTACCATTGCTCACCCCCATGAGTGAAGTGGCAGGAAGAATGGCCATCCAGCAGGCTGCCAAATATGTGGAAAAAGCCCAGGGCGGAAGAGGAATTCTATTAGGTGGTGTACCTGGTGTTGATCCTGCCAATGTAGTGGTTATCGGTGGTGGCGTGGTTGGGACCCATGCTGCTCAAATGGCCTGTGGCCTTGGGGCAAAAGTATATTTACTCGATACAAATCTGGCACGATTGCGTTATCTTTCCGAAGTAATGCCTAAAAACTGTTTTCCTTTGATGTCCTCGCCAGCAAAAGTCCGAGAACTTGTGCAAGAGGCTGATGTTGTAGTTGGTGCAGTATTACTTCATGGCGCCAAGGCACCAAAGCTTATCACCAGGGAAATGCTGGGAACAATGAAACCAGGAGCTGTGGTTGTCGATGTGGCCATTGATCAAGGTGGTTGTTTCGAAACCTCCAAGCCCACCACCCATGGTGATCCCATCTATGAAGTTGACGGAATCATTCACTATTGTGTTGCTAACATGCCTGGGGCTGTTCCGCTTACCTCCACTATGGCATTGACAAATGCTACTCTGCCATATGCTGTGGCACTTGCTAATAAAGGCTGGAAAGCATGTGCTAAAGAAACCTCAGGAGTGCTCGAAGGTCTCAATGTTGTAGCTGGCAAAGTTACTTACCGAGGCGTTGCAGAAGCATTTTCAATGGAATACACATCAGCAGCAGATCTGCTTTCGTAGAATACGACAGATACTGCCGGGATGAGTTTCACCAAAACAACTCAAGTTCTGGACAGAGTAGCTGCTTGTCCGACTTGAGATGTAGAAGTGTTCATTTACTTATCTCAATGAGTATGAGTTGGCGAGTGTAATACTTCATTCAGCATGAGGTTGAACAAGTTCAATGTTGGTGGATAACGCCTCTGGCATTGGGTGAAAACAACATCTTACATGGAGGAGATGGTATGGAAGCTTTAGATGCAATAATAGGGAAAATTGGAGCTTTTGCCTGGGGGCCACCAATGTTGATCCTTTTGGTTGGTACGGGTTTCTGGCTTACATTTTCGCTGCGAGGACTGCAATTTACCAAACTTGGTCATGCCCTCTATCTTGCCCTAATCAAGAGGAAAGAAGACTCTGACCAACCTGGCGATATTACCCACTTTCAGGCATTGATGACAGCGCTATCGGCAACCGTTGGTACCGGTAATATTGCAGGTGTTGCCACCGCCATTGCCATTGGTGGTCCTGGTGCACTTTTCTGGATGTGGATTACTGGGCTTGTGGGAATGGCCACAAAATACGCAGAAGCTGTTTTGGCTGTTAAATATCGTGTTGTTGACGAGAATGGCGAGATGAGCGGTGGACCGATGTATTATATTTCCAAGGGGCTTAATCTGCCGTGGCTTGGAGCGATTTTCGCTGTTTTTGCTTCGGTTGCTGCTTTTGGTATTGGCAACATGGTTCAATCAAATTCTGTTGCTGATGCCGTGGAGGCAACCTTCAGCATTCCCACCTGGCTAACCGGTGTAACCCTGATGGTATGTACTGCCCTGGTTGTGCTCGGTGGTATTAAGTCCATCGGTCGGGTAACATCCGTGCTAGTACCTATAATGATTGTCTTCTATATGGGTGCAGCTACGTATATAATTTTAACTCACTTTGCTGAAATTCCAGGTGCCCTTGGATTTATTGTGAAGCAGGCATTCAATCCAACCGCTGCTACAGGTGGTTTTGCAGGTGCCACAATCATGCTAGCGATTCGTATGGGTGTTGCACGTGGTGTTTTTTCTAATGAATCTGGTCTTGGTAGCGCTCCAATTGCAGCAGCAGCTGCGCAGACTAAATCGCCCATAACTCAGGCGCTGGTTTCCATGACCCAAACCTTTATCGACACCCTGATCGTCTGTACCATGACTGGTCTGGTACTCATCCTGACCGGAGCATGGTCAAATGGCCAAAATGGTGCAGAATTAACAACAACTGCATTTGCTACGGGTATGCCGGGCGGTGCCTATATCGTGACAATAGGATTGGTGCTTTTTGCTTACTCAACCATTCTTGGCTGGTGCTATTATGGTGAGAAATCAATTGAATACCTCTTTGGTGTTAAATCTGTACTGCCCTATCGCTTAGTATTTGTAGTATTTGTTGGTCTTGGTGCAGTAGCAAAATTGAGTCTGGTATGGAATATTTCCGATGCTTTGAATGGCCTGATGGCTCTTCCAAATCTTATCGGCTTGATCATGCTCACTCCCGTAATTGTCTCTGAAACCAAGAAATATTTTTCAACGGAAAACTACTAAAAGTAGTTAGGTTTTCTCTAGTGGATATGGGATGCATTCCCCATTTTCGTCCTCGTACCCCATATCCACTCTTTACATTCAGGCAGCATCTCCCTCTTACTCTCAGTCTCAACCGGGGCAAAGTAGCCTGGTATAGCAGATGATTTTCCCGTAAAAAGAAAAACAAACAGCTCGTCGATTCTTTTGGTGTAAATTTTTCTACAGAAAGGTTTACTTTTCTGTGGCGGTTTTGTAGTGTTTTTCACTCTTTTGTAAAATATGGAACCCTGATGGTTTTCCTATCTACAGAATATTAGGTGTAGTGTTGTTTTTTAAAAATCTTGGCAAAGATTTTGAAATACGCTAGGCTGTCTTTTAATTTGGAAACTGCAGATATTTGTATAAATTGTTGCGAGTTTCTGACTGTGTTGTATCAAACAAACAATCCTAAGAGGAGGGCCGTAACATGAGGAAGCTAGTTTATCTTGTGATGGTAACCAGCATTGTCGCATTATGCTTTTCGACAAATGCATGGAGCCTGGGGAGGAAAACAACCATTAAAGTGGGTATCAACGCACCTATGACGGGTGATATCCCCAAGGTTGGTGAAGGAAGCAAGTATGCTGCCCAGATGTGGCTTGAGGATGTTAATAAAGCCGGCGGCATAGATGTGGGTGGAACGAAGTATCCCGTTGAGCTGGTTATCGAGGATAATGAGTCGAAAGCCGAATCTGCAGTTAAGGCAAACACTAAGATGATCACCCAGGATGATGTTCTGGTTATTGTTGGACCCCAGTCATCTAAGCAGGCGGTACCAGCGGGCGACGTCGCTAACAACTATGAGACGCCAATGATCAGCCCTTGGTCCACCAATCCAGCGACCACCGCTGATCGTCCTTACGTATTTCGAGGATGTTTTCTTGATCCATTCCAGGGACCGGTTCTTGCTGATTTTATAACCGCAGAGTTTGGTTTCAAAAAAGCAGCGGTTCTCTATGATGTTGCCAGTGATTACCCCAAAGGTCTTGCTGAATTTTTTAAGATGGCCTGGGAGAAGAAACATGGTGCAGGGTCAGTGGTAGCCTATGAGAGTTTTACCACCAAGGATACAGATTTCAGTTCTCAGTTAACCAAAATTATCCGTTCTGGTGCGGATGTTCTTTTCACTCCACAATACTACAATGAAGTTGCATTGATCGTTCAACAAGCCAAGGATCTTGGCTGGAAAGGACCAATTGTAGGTAGCGACAGCTGGGGTTCTGCTGAAACAGTTGAGCTTTGTGGAGAAGCTTGCTACGGCCAATTCTTCAGTACTCATTATGCCGCAGCAGGTGCCAAGGGTGCAACTAAAGCGTTTATAGATAGATACAATTCCACACATGGTTATGTGCCCGATGACGTAGCAGCACTCACCTGGGATGCCCTGCGTCTTGCTCAGGCAGCTATTGAAGGTTCAGGCAAGCTGACTGGCAATATCAAGAAGGATCGAAAGGCCGTTCGCGATGCCCTGGCCAAAGTCAAGGATTTTGATGGCATCACTGGCAAAATGACCTTCACTGAAGAAGGAGATCCCAATAAGTGTGCGGTAATCGTAAAAATCAGCGACAAGGGCGAGTATGAATTTTACAAGTCCATCTGTCCATGATTTAAGTAAACGCATCACAACAAGTTAAATTGTGTAAATATTAAGGTGTGCGACCTTGTGTCGCACACCTGATTATTTAGGGGAGAGTAGGTGTGGCTGTCCACAGATGTGTCACATTTCTGGATGTGTCCGACTGTGGAGAGGCAACACCTTAATATTAGTGTGTATAATTCAGCCGTAAGGCTATTATTTTTCCGTAAAACAGGAGCTCTGTAATGGATTATTTTCTTCAGAACCTGATAAACGCTCTCCAGTGGGGGAGCTTTTATGCTGTCATCTCGATTGGCTACTCCATGGTATATGGCGTTCTGATGTTGTTCAACTTTGCCCACGGCGACATTTTCATGGTGGGAACCTATATCGGTTTTGGTATAGCCACCTTGCTGTTGGCTCTTTTTTCTGCGGTTCTACCTGGCTGGATGATTTTTATCCTGGTCGTTATTGTAACGATGTTTTTGGCTTCCTTTGTCGGTGTGTTTGTGGAAGTTGTGGGGTATAGGCCGTTGCGTGGTGCGCCGCGAGCTTCTGCAGCTATTACCGGTTTGATGATTGGTATAATCTTTGAGACCGGAAACCTTATAATTCTGGGTGCCCAGAGATTCAGTTTCCCTGCTTTGATAGAATCGGTTTCTTACAACGTCGGCGGAGTTTATTTTACCAATGTAAAGGTTCTGATCATAGTTGTATCCCTCATCTTAATGGCAGCACTCCACACCTTTATCAAAAAAACCAAATGGGGGATGGCGATGCGGGCCATGTCCTATGATTTTACCGCTGTTCCATTAATGGGTGTTTCGATCAATGTCATTGCTCCGTTAACATTCGCAATTGGGGCAGGTCTTGCTTCCGTAGCCGGCATTCTCTACGGTCAGGCATATCCGGTACTCGATCCTTATATGGGGATACTGCTTGGATGGAAAGCCTTTGTTGCTGCTATTCTTGGAGGTAGAGGCTCCATCATGGGTGCTGCCTTGGCCGGATATTTGCTGGGCTTTATCGAAATTTTTGTTGCCATGGTGTTTCCATCAACCTTTAGAGATCTGATTGCATACTCCATTATCCTGGTCATCCTGACGTTCAGGCCACGGGGCTTTTTCGGTATGGCGCACAGCACCAGACTGAGACTGTAAGAGAGTAATTAGCATGTATCTCAATAACGTACACAGGAATCTCACATGGAAATGATAAAGAAATTTTTTCGAATATTTTCCGTCGTCCCAATGGCCGGCTGGCTCCTTGGGGGCTTTGTTGCGGTGGTGGTTGAATATTACCTTGGAGATCTCATCTCTTATTACCTCTACCTGCCGAAGATCCCAGTTCTCTTTGGAACCTTGATTATGCTGAAGAAGCCCATGCTTATTCCCAGCGTATTGGCATATGATCTTCTCGTATATATACTACCTATTCTCTCGGTCGGCAGATTTTTAGCGCCGATTACCAATGGTATTGCCTCGTTGCTTGAGAAAACGCCACTATGGCTGGCAACACTTGTTCATCTGACTGCCATGTATGGTGTTTTACACATGTGGGCAGGCATAAACGATTACCGGGTATTAGTGGTGAAGCTTACTATGATAGCCATCATCCTGACCATCAGCCTTAACATAATCAATGGCTATCAGGGCGAGTTTTCCTGCTCGCATCCGGGCTTCATGGCACTAGGGGCATACACTTCATCAACCCTGACGCTCATGCTATTTGCAAATGACAAGATGTTTGGTGAAGCGCTCCTATCACCAGCACTTGGCCCCTGGCTGTTTCCGATAATACTGATTATTGGTGGTCTGGTTGCTGCAGTAGGATCTCTGATCGTGGCAATACCATCGTTTAGAACCAGAGGTGATTATTTGGCTATTATCTCGCTGGCCTTTATGTTTATTGTCAAAAGTGCCATTGAGAATACTGAATTCATTGGTGGGCCTCGCGGGCTCAGTAGTCAACCAAATCTTGCTTCACTGCCTGTTGTGTTTATCTGGATGAGTTTATGTATCTGGGTTATTCACAATTTCACCACCTCGATAATGGGTAAAGCCCTCAATGCAGTGCGTGATAATGAGGCTGCGGCTAACTCAATGACTGTGAATACCAGAAAGACCAAGGTAACGGCATTTATGTTTGGCGCATTCTGGGCAGGTGTAGCCGGAGGTTTGTTTGCCCACGTTCTGCGCTACGTCAACCCAGGAACGTTCGGTATCCAAAAGCTCGCTGAGATTCTTGCAATGGTCTACTTTGGCGGCCTTAACTCGATTTATGGATCTATTGTTGGGGCAGTGAGTATCAGTGTTTTGAGTGAAGCACTTCGGCCGCTTGAACTTTTTAAGTGGATAATAATTCCTTTGATTCTGATTCTGGTGATGATCTACAGGCCACATGGATTGATCTCCTTCACAGAGCTTAATATTAAAGAAGTGATTCGTCCGCGAAATAAACGGTCAGGAGGAGTTGAATAATGACATCATTACTCAGCGTCAAAGATATGACCCACTTTTTCGGAGGATTACGTGCGGTCAATAATTTTAATCTCACCATAAAATCTGGACAGATAAGCGGCTTAATCGGTCCAAACGGTGCAGGTAAAACCACGGTATTCAACCTGATAACAGGTGTGTACACCCCGACTGAAGGTTCAGTAGAACTTGAGGGTGCAAACATCAAGGGACTGGAAACTCACGAAATTGCTTCTAAAGGTCTTGGTCGTACCTTTCAAAATCTGGCGCTATGGCGACATATGAACGTCCTTGATCATATTCGTCTGGCTCATTACTCCCAATTAAAATATGGTCTGCTTGGTGCCTTTTTAGGCACCCCGGCCTGCAGAAGGCAGGAAAAAGATATCATTGATAACTGTTACAAACTCATGGAGATCTTTGATATAAAGCAGTTTGCCGACAATATAATAGGTAACCTCCCCTATGGGGCGCAGAGGCGGGTAGAAATGGCCCGGGCAATGGCAACAAATCCAAAAATTCTCTTTCTTGATGAACCGACCGCTGGTATGACTCCCGATGAGCTGGTTCGTATGATAGAAATAATTCGCCAGGTACACAATGATTTCGGGGTGTCTATTTTCCTTATAGAACACCGGATGAAATTTGTGATGGAACTATGTGATTCGATACAAACTCTGGTCTTTGGTGAGGTCATTGCTGAGGGGCCGCCGGAGGAGATTCAGAATAACCCTCAAGTAATTGAAGCTTACCTGGGCAAGGAGGACCTTCACTGATGCAACTTGTAGTTGATAATTTATCGGTATCATATGGTAAAATAAAGGCGCTGCACGGCATCAGTTTTTCCGTCGAGCAGGGTGAAATAGTGACAATTATTGGTGCAAATGGAGCAGGTAAATCCACCACACTTCGAGCCATTTCGCGAATGGTTCCCTCTGAACCTGGATCAAAAATTGAGTTCATGGGCGAGAGTATCATGAAATACAACACCGATAAGGTTGTCTCTAAGCTCGGAATATCCCATGTACCAGAGGGGCGAATGATTTTTGGAAATTTGACGGTAACTGAAAATCTTACCTTGGCCACCTTTGCCAGAAATGACTCCGATGGTATTACCAAGGATCAGAAATGGGTGTTTGACCTTTTTCCCCGACTTGAGGAAAGAAAAGATCAACTGGCAGAAACTCTCTCTGGTGGGGAACAGCAGATGCTGGCTGTGGGCAGAGCGTATATGAGCGGAAGAAAGATAATGATTCTTGATGAGCCTTCCATGGGGCTTGCGCCTTTATTGATGCTCGATATGTTTGATGCTCTTCGTGAAATAAATCGTCAAGGAACGACCATTCTATTGGTCGAGCAAAATGCCCGTCTGGCATTGAAATTTGCTCAGCGTGGTTATGTTCTTGAGAATGGCGAGCTGGTTCTACAGGGTAAAGCTGCTG
The DNA here is from genome assembly GCA_964637245.1 of uncultured Desulfocapsaceae bacterium. Lineage (GTDB taxonomy): Bacteria > Desulfobacterota > Desulfobulbia > Desulfobulbales > Desulfocapsaceae > Desulfopila_A. The sequence continues at coordinate 821 of CAZWVC010000114.1, read as the reverse complement.
ATCTGCTTGATGACCCTGAAGTGAAGAAGGCTTACTTAGGTGCCTAGCTTGGCGAATTTATAGTTTAAAGATATATCCACTCTTTGATTATCGGCGAAAAGGTATGTTTGGTGAATACTTACCGCAATTTCTCACCATTGCAATAGTTCACCTGCTGGCAGTGGCAAGTCCAGGACCGGATTTTGCCATTGTGGTTAGGCAGAGTGTAACCTATGGGAAAGTAACAGCACTCTGGACTAGTCTGGGGGTGGGCACGGGTATACTCCTGCACGTCATCTATTCTTTACTTGGCATAGGAGTTGTTGTTTCCCAGTCAGTTATGGCCTTTACCATCATGAAATTTTTAGGGGCAGGGTATCTCATGTTTATTGGTTGGAAAGCCCTGCGTTCAAAGCCAGGTGGCTCAAGGCTTTTGCGTGGTAAAAAGCAGGAATTACCAACCATTAGAAAGGCTTATTGGACAGGATTTCTAACCAACGGTTTAAACCCCAAGGCGACACTTTTCTTCCTTTCCCTGTTTACCGTGGTGATAGGTCCAGAGACTCCCATTCCTATACAGCTGTTCTATGGCATGTATATGGCCATTGCCACGGCCATTTGGTTTTCCGGGATCTCCTTACTCTTTGGCAATAACCGAGTTCGCACACTTTTTGGTAAAGTAGGCCACTGGTTTGAAAGATTTATGGGGGGAGCACTGCTACTTTTAGGGGTTAAACTAGCAATTACCTCACAAAAGTAATGTCAATTAAATCTATCAATCTTAAACCCTAGCCCGAATATTTCACGTGTCTGCTGGTTTCATAATCGAGGCATCAAGGGTT
>CAZWVC010000113.1:0-12242 GCA_964637245.1 uncultured Desulfocapsaceae bacterium | reverse complement strand
CCGTGAAGGTGGTCGTACCGTAGGTGCCGGCGTTATTAGTGAAATTGTTAAATAAAGGTGCATGATGATACCTACAGAAAAAATTCGTATTCGTTTAAAAGCTTACGATCATAAACTTCTTGATCAATCAACTTCTGAGATTGTGGAAACAGCCAGGAGAACAGGATCGGCTGTGGCTGGACCAATTCCTTTGCCAACAACCGTTAATAAATTCTGTGTACTCCGCTCTCCTCACGTTGACAAGAAGTCCAGAGAGCAATTTGAGATGCGAACCCACAGGCGTTTGCTGGATATCCTCGAGCCGACCCAACAGACCATTGACCTGTTGATGAAACTTGAGCTCTCCGCTGGTGTTGATGTTGAGATAAAGCTGCCGTAAAGAAGCGCAGCAATTCAAAGTAAATTTGAAGTAGCAGGTAATGTTATGCCAAAGACAATGGGTATTTTAGGTAAAAAGGTTGGTATGACCCGAGTATACAGCGAACTGGGTGAAGCTACACCGGTTACTGTCATCGAGGCTGGTCCATGCACGGTTTTGCAGGTCAAATCCGATGAGACAGACGGGTATAGTGCCATACAAGTTGGTTTTGGACCCAAGAAAGCATCGCGTGTCAATAGGCCTATCGCTGGACACTTGAAAAAAGCTGGTGCTGAGGGATTTTACCATGTACGAGAATTCAGAGTGGCAAATTCTTCAGAGTATGAAGCTGGCCAGACCATAACTTTGGGCGAAGTCTTCAATGTTGGTGATATTGTAGATATCCAAGGAAAAAGCAAAGGCTCTGGCTTCCAAGGTGTTATTAAAAGGCATGGCTTTGGCGGTGGTGGTGCAGGACATGGTTCCGGTTTTCATCGTGCACCGGGTTCAATCGGTTGCAGTGCTTATCCTGGTAAAGTTATCAAGGGCAAAAAAATGCCTGGTAGAATGGGTAATGATACCGTGTTGAAGAAGAATGTAATCGTGATCGATATCCGTGACGAAGATAACGTAATCCTCGTGAAAGGACCGGTACCAGGTGCCAAGAATGGTCTTGTTAAAATATTTTCGAAGTAGCATTATCCGGGTCAAGGAGATGAGTAATGTCAACTATAGATATATACAACACTAAAAACGAAAAAGTTGGCGAGGTAGGATTGAACGAAAAAGTGTTCGATCTGGAAGTCAAGGAGCACCTTTTGCATGATGTTGTGCGTATGCAAAGAGCTGCTAAACGAGCCGGTACGGCAAGTACTAAAACCCGTGTGGAGGTTCGCGGCGGAGGAGCAAAACCTTGGCGGCAGAAGGGTACTGGTCGTGCCCGTGCAGGAACCAGAAGATCCCCTCTGTGGCGAGGTGGTGGAGTCACTTTTGGCCCAAAGCCGCGCGATTACAGCTTTAAGGTCAACAAGAAGGTGAAAAAACAGGCACTTGCCATGGCGATGAGCGCCAGGCTGCAGGAAGGCAATCTACTAGTCCTTGATGATTTTACTTTGGAAGCCATCAAGACTAAAGATTTTGTCAGTGTTATGAACACCTTGGAGATCGATAACGGTCTCATCATCGTTGACGAAATAAACGACAACCTCGACAAATCATCACGCAATGTCAATGGCTTCAAGGTCCTACCGGCAGAGGGTGTAAATGTCTATGACATTCTTTTACATAAAAAGCTGGTGCTTGTTCAACCTGTAATAGATAGTCTTGAGAAGAGGTGCTTGGCATGAGAAATCAATATGATGTACTGAAGGGACCCTGTCTCACTGAAAAGGCGACCCTGTTACAGGAAATCGATGGCAAAGTAGTATTTAAAGTCCATCCAAAGGCAAATAAGATAGATATCAAAAGAGCGGTTGAACAGATGTTCAAGGTCAAGGTCAAGGATGTCAGAACTGCCGCAATTCATGGCAAGCGAAAAAGAGTCGGCAGACATATGGGTTATACTTCCAATTGGAAAAAAGCATATGTAACCCTGGCCGAAGGTGAGATCAATTTTGCAGATGAGCTGTAATTAAGCACAATGTGCAGCCGACGCTATTGAGAAACGCATTGAAGAAAATCTATCGAATACAATGATGATGGAGCGATTGGGAAATCATGGCTATTAAGACATATAAACCAACATCAGCTGGAAAAAGACACCATGTGTCGATTAAAAATCCTGACTTGGCAAAGAAGAGGCCGGAAAAAAGCCTAGTGACAAGTCTTTCTAAATCCGGCGGACGAAACAACTACGGTCGCATCACAACCCGACACAGAGGTGGTGGTCATAAACGGAAATATCGTATCATTGATTTTAAGCGCGATAAAACCGATATCAGCGCCAAGGTACTCGCCGTTGAGTATGATCCCAACAGATCTGCCAATATAGCACTACTTAACTATATTGATGGTGAGAAAAAGTATATCCTTGCGCCAGAGGGCATCAAAGTAGGTGACACCATTGAAGCTGGCGAAAATGTTGATATTCAACCTGGCAATTGCCTACCTTTAATCAACATCCCCTTGGGTACAATCATTCATAATATTGAAATGAAGATTGGCAAGGGTGCTCAACTTGTAAGGAGTGCCGGTGCTTCTGCTCAGCTCATGGCTAAAGAAGGGAAATATGTTCTGGTAAGGCTGCCCTCTGGGGAGGTTCGCAAGTTCAACAAACTGTGCAGAGCGTGTATTGGCCAGGTTGGTAATCGTGAGCATGAAAGCCAGAAATTAGGTAAGGCTGGACGCACGCGCTGGCTTGGCAAACGTCCACATGTTCGCGGTGTTGCCATGAACCCGGTTGACCATCCCATGGGTGGTGGTGAAGGTAAAAGTTCCGGTGGTCGACATCCTGTTACCCCGTGGGGATTTCCTACCAAGGGTTATAAGACGCGAAAGAAAAAGGCTTCCGACAATTATATTGTCAAGCGGAGATCATAACATACAAGGAGTGAGGTATGTCCCGTTCTATTAAAAAGGGTCCCTTTATTGATGATCACCTGATGAAAAAGGTGGAAAAGGCAAATGAGAGTGGATCACGTAAGGTCATTAAAACCTGGTCACGACGCTCTGATATCATTCCTGAGATGGTTGGCTTGACCTTTGCTGTACACAATGGAAAAAAATTTATACCTGTTTTTGTTTCTGAGAACATGGTTGGTCACAAACTTGGAGAATTTTCTCCAACCCGGACTTACTATGGTCATGCCAGTGACAAAAAAGGCAAGAGATAAATAGAAACGATAACGTTTCCCTAAGGACTCATCAGGAGTACACAAAATGGAAGCAAGAGCCGTAGGAAAATATATCCGTATTTCTCCACAGAAAGCGCGTCTGGTTGCGGATGTGGTAAGGGGCATGGGAGTTGACCAAGCTGTGACCACTCTCCGATTCATGCCGAAGAAAGGTGCAATGATTCTCAGGAAGGTTATTGAGTCCGCACTGGCAAACGCTACCCAGGACGACAAAATCGATGTGGATAGCTTGTATGTGAAGAAGATCTTTATAGACGGTGGACCTTCTTTGAAGAGAATTCGTCCAAGAGCAATGGGACGAGCAACAGGTATTATTAAAAGAACCAGCCATATAACAGTGGTTCTGGATGAAATGTAATATCTACAGTTATTTTACTATTTTGAAATAAACTTTGTTGGAGGATCGTTTTGGGCCAGAAGGTTAATCCATTAGGACTGAGACTGAATATTACCCGGACCTGGGATTCTATATGGTATGCGGATAAAGAGTACTCTACATACCTCATAGAAGATCAGAAGGTTAGAAAATTTCTCAAGAATCGCCTCTATCATGCTGGTCTTGCAAGAACCATCATTGAGCGCACTGGCGAAAAGGTACGTATTAAGATTTTCACTGCACGCCCTGGTATAGTTATAGGCAAAAAGGGCGCGGAAATCGAAAACCTCAAGAAGGATCTGGAGAAGTTGGTCGGTAGGCCTGTAACTCTTGATATTCAGGAGGTTAGAAGACCTGAAGCTGACGCTCAATTGGTTGCAGAATCTATTGCTACCCAGCTAGTTCGGAGGGTTGCCTTTCGTCGAGCTATGAAAAAGGCAGTCAACTCCGCTCTGCGTTTTGGTGTTAAGGGAATAAAAATTTCGTGCTCCGGCCGTTTAGGTGGTGCTGAAATGTCACGATGCGAATGGGTGCGTGAAGGTAGAGTTCCACTGCATACCCTGAGGGCAGATGTTGATTATGCCCTTGCTGAGGCTAATACCACCTATGGAATTATTGGAATCAAGGTCTGGATTTTCAAAGGTGAAGTTCTGAGCAACGGAGAAACACCTGCTGATCAGTAATCTCAGCTGTTGATTCTTGCGACTCAGTAAAATAACGGAGTAAGAGATGTTAAGTCCAAAGAAAGTAAAACGCAGAAAAGTATTTAAGGGCAGAATGAAAGGTGTAGCCCAAAGAGGAAGCTCCATCTCATTCGGTTCATATGCACTTAAAGCACTAGATTGTGGCAAGATGACATCCCAGCAGATTGAAGCTGGTCGTATTGCCATCAACAGAAAAATAAAACGGGGTGGCAAGGTCTGGATCCGTGTATTCCCAGACAAGCCGATTACCAAAAAGCCAGCTGAAACTCGAATGGGTAAAGGTAAAGGTAGTCCAGAGTACTGGGTTGCCGTGGTTAAGCCTGGTAGAATTCTCTATGAACTTGATGGTGTAGATGATGCACTTGCAATAAGGGCGTTGACTCTGGCTGGTAACAAACTTCCTTTTGCTACCAAGGTAATATCGAAGAGGAACACATTATGAAATCGTCAGAAGTACGAAACATGTCCGACGAAGATTTGACGAAAAAAGAGCAGGAATTGCGAGAAGAGTTGGGAAACCTTTCTTTTCAGCACAAAATTAGATCGCTGGAAGATACCTCTCGCTTAAAAAAGCTTAAAAAAGATATTGCAAGAATTGCAACTATTAATCGAGAAAGAGCTGCGAATTAGATTCAGGACCATCTGATTCAACGACGCCAATTTCGAAAGACACATTTTACTATTGATACATTATGACTGAAAATACCAAATCAAGAAAGACAAGAACCGGTTCTGTTGTCAGCAACAGAATGGAGAAAAGTGTCGTCATCCGGGTAGAGCGCAGGGTCCGTCATAAACTTTACGGCAAGTATGTAAAAACGAGTGTTAAATATCTTGCTGATGATCCTGAGAACCAGTGCAATGTCGGAGATACAGTTCTAATTGAGGAATGTAGGCCATTGAGCAAGAGAAAAAGATGGCGTGTTAAAAAGATTCTCGAGCAAGCTGTTTAATACAGTTTAGCTGAATTTTGAACGAGCTTATACTGATGTTTAATCAGGTGAAACTATGATACAAGCAGAAACTATACTTAACGTTGCTGATAACTCTGGTGCTAAAAAAGTACTTTGCATAAAAGTTCTTGGAGGCTCCAAGAAAAGATATGCAACTATTGGTGACATTGTCGTTGTTACCGTAAAGGAAGCAATACCACACGCCAAGGTGAAAAAGGGTGAGGTAATGCGGGCTGTGGTCGTGCGCACCTCTAAAGAGATGAAGAGAATGGATGATACCTGGGTGAAATTTGATGAAAATGCCGCGGTTATTCTTTCCAGTACGGGTGAGCCGATAGGAACCCGTATCTTCGGACCCGTGGCCAGGGAACTTAGAAACCAGGGATTCATGAAAATAATTTCATTGGCACCCGAAGTACTGTAGTTTTCCCTGGGATTTACGGAAAACTGACAACAGAAGGTAGCTAGATAAAAGGTATTGAAAATGGCAAAGGGTAAGACATACCTGAAAAAGGACGATCAGGTTGAAGTTATTGCTGGAAAAGACAAAGGTAGAGTAGGCAAAATTCTGAAGGTCATACCGGCAAAGGATCAGGCTTTAGTAGAAAAAATAAATATGATAAAACGTCATACCAAGCCTACAGAAATGAACCAGCAAGGTCAGATAGTAGAGAGAGAAGCAGCTATCCATGTTTCTAATCTACTGTTAATTTGTCCAGAGTGTACCAAGACTGGTCGGATTGGAAGAAAGTTTCTCGAAGATGGAACCAAGGCTCGTTTTTGCAAGAGCTGCGGTGAAACTCTCGATAGCAATGCATAAATAAAATCAGACTGACGTCAGGAGTTATACATGGGTGCGCTGAGAGATTTTTACGAAAAAGAGTGTGTACCGGCACTTAAAGAAGAGTTTGGCTACGCCAATATCATGGAGATCCCAAAAATTGAGAAAATAGTTCTTAATATGGGACTTGGCGAGGCGGTTCAGAACCCCAAAATTATAGAGGGTGCCGCTGATGAGTTGTCTCGAATAGCGGGGCAAAAAGCTGTAGTGACCAAGGCGAAGAAATCTATCGCTACATACAAACTCCGTGAGGGAATGCCCATTGGTTGCCGGGTCACATTGCGTGGTGAGAAGATGTATGATTTCTTCTCCAAGTTAGTGAATATTTCCCTGCCTCGGGTTCGCGACTTTCGCGGTTTGTCTCCCAAGGGGTTTGATGGCAGGGGCAATTATTCCATGGGAATCAAGGAGCAAATCATCTTCCCGGAGATTGATTATGACAAGATAGATAAGATTAAAGGTCTCAATATTACCATCGTGACTTCCGCCAAAGATAATGAAAGCGGACGCTCTCTATTGAATATGATGGGTATGCCTTTTCGTAAATAATAAAAATTTATATCTAAAAATCTGAGTTTTACGGAGGTCGGTTTGGCTAAAAAATCGATAATTGCAAAAGCACAACGCAAGCCAAAATTTTCTGTTAGAAAATACAATAGATGCCCACTCTGTGGTCGCCCTAGAGCATTTATCCGCAAGTTTGGTATCTGCAGGATCTGTTTTCGGAAACTGGCATCCAGTGGAGAGATTACAGGAGTGACAAAATCTAGCTGGTAGAGCTGCCAAGGTTGTAATATTAATTTTGTCTAAAGTTTGGAAATATAAGGAGTGTTCGCTATGTCTATGAGCGATCCCCTGGCAGATATGCTGACCAGGATACGAAATGCGGTAATGGTGAAATTTGATAGTGTTGATATTCCTAAATCTAACACCAAGGTGGAAATAGCCAAAGTGTTGAAGGAAGAGGGTTTTATTGTGGACTATCAAGTTTCCGATAAAGGACAACAGGGGACTCTGACCATTGACCTTAAATATGGTCCTGATGGTGAGTCAGTCATCACGGGTATTAAACGAGTGAGTAAACCTGGGCTGCGGAAATATGCAAAGTCTAGGGCTATCCCTAAAGTATTGGATGGTTTAGGTGTTGCAATTATCTCAACATCAAGAGGAATTGTGACCGATAAAGCAGCAAGAGCTAAAAACACTGGTGGAGAGATTCTTTGTGAGGTGTGGTAACACTCTCATTACTAATCGGAGGTAACTATGTCTCGTATAGGAAAGCTGCCCATCCCTGTTCCTTCTGGAGTTAACGTCAAAATAGACGGACAGAAAGTCACTGTGAAAGGAAGCAAGGGTGAGCTTAAAATAGACGTGATGGACACTGTTGAAGTGGTGATGGAGGATAACACCATTACCCTGAATAATAGAGTAGAGAGTAGAAAGGTAAACGCCTTCCGCGGTTTAACCCGCAGCCTTATCAGCAACATGGTAGTTGGCGTTGAAAAGGGATTTCAGAAGAATCTGATAATTGAAGGAGTTGGTTATAAAGCAAATGTTTCCGGTAGTAACCTTACCCTCAATGTCGGGTATTCGAATCCGGTTGAATTTAAAATTCCTAAAGGTGTTAATGTAGCTGTGGATGGGAATAAGATTACACTTGATTCGATAGATAAGGATCTGTTGGGCCTCACCGCTGCAAAAATTCGTCAAGTACGTAAGCCTGAGCCTTATAAAGGGAAAGGAATTCGTTATGAGGACGAGCATATTGTACGTAAGGTAGGTAAGTCCGGAGCAACAGCATAAAAATAGGGTAATCAGGATAAATTACCTATCATTAAAATACGGTAGAGAATTATGGCGAAGACAAATCCCAAGACAGTAGCGAGAGCAAAAAGGGTAAGCCGCATCAGAAAAAAGATTGTTGGAACTACAGAACGGCCTCGTCTGCGTGTTTTCAAAAGCAACAAACATATTTATGCACAGATCATTGATGATTCACTCGGTAAAACAGTCGCCTCTGTATCAACCCTTGATAAAAATTTTGATTTAGGTGACGAAAAAGGCAAAACAGGTGCGGCTAAGATTGTCGGCACTATGATTGCCGAGAAAGCGAAAGCCGTTGGTATCGAGAGTGTTATTTTTGATCGTGGTGGGTGCATTTATCACGGCCGTGTAAAGTCTCTTTCAGAGGGTGCACGTGAAGGTGGATTAAATTTCTAAAGAATTTGTACTAATGGGGGTGTCCCTTGGCTGAATTTAAACGTTCTAAAAGTGAAACTGCTGAAGAACTGATCGAAAAAATTGTTTACATCAACAGAGTTGCCAAAGTTGTAAAAGGTGGTCGCCGTTTCAGCTTTAGTGCTATCGTTGTCGTCGGAGACGGTAAAGGAAAAGTTGGCTATGGTCTCGGAAAAGCAAATCAGGTACCTGAGGCCATCCGTAAGGGAGTCGAGCGTGCCAAAAAAGATATGCAGGGCGTCTCTCTCACGTCGATATCCATTCCCCACCAGGTCACCGGAAGATACGGAGCAGGCAAAGTTCTGTTGAAACCCGCCTCAGCTGGTACTGGTGTAATTGCCGGCGGTCCTGTGCGTGCAGTTCTGGAAGCAGCTGGTGTGACGAATATTCTGACCAAATGTCTGGGATCACATAATCCCCACAACATGGTCAAGGCTACTCTTCAAGGACTGCGCAGCCTGCGATCTCCTGAAAGGATCGCCGAACTTCGCGGAAAAACGGTTGAAGATATTTTGGCCTAATAAACAGTAGATCACTTCTAGTGATTTTGAATAAAATAATTACTCATTCTAAAAGGTAACAAAATGGCCGAGACAATCACTTTTACTCTGGTCAAGAGTGGAATAGGCAGTACAAAAAAAATCCGTGCCACTCTGACAGGATTGGGGCTTACCAAAATGAATAAAACTATGACCCGCAAGGACACCCCTGAAATTAGGGGAATGATTGCCAAAGTACAGCATCTTGTCCGGATCGAGGAGGTTTAACATGCTTACATTGGGAAATTTATCTCCGAAAAAAGGTGCAAATAAGGATAGGAAGCGAGTCGGAAGAGGCCCAGGTTCTGGTCATGGCAAAACTGCCGGACGAGGACACAAAGGTGCTAAATCCCGTTCAGGTTACAAAAGCAAGCCCGGATTTGAGGGTGGCCAAATGCCTCTGCAGCGACGTCTTCCTAAAAGAGGGTTTCATAACAAGTTCGGGGTTGACTATACCATCGTATCTTTGTCTCAACTTGACAAACTCACCGACACAACAGACATTAGCAATGAAACATTGATTGAAGCTGGAATCATTAAAAAGGGACAGCTCTCCAAGGTACTGGCAAATGGTGAGATTAGCCGCGCAGTGAATATAGTAGTGGACAGAATTAGTGGTTCAGCCAGGGAGCTGATTGAAAAAGCTGGTGGTTCTGTGAAGCTTGCAGGCGAGTTAGAGAAATAGAACTTCTCAATGACTGGTTGAATTCCCAGTCAATTCTTTGGTGGAGTAGAAGGAAATAATTTATGAGCGGATTGCAGAGCGCAGCCAATATTCCGGAATTACGTAAGCGGGTAATTTTTACATTGCTCATGCTCGCTGTTTATCGTATGGGCGTACAAATTCCAACTCCAGGAATAAACGGTGAAGCGCTGGCGTCATTTTTTGAGCAAAACGCCAGTACCCTTTTTGGGATGTTTAATATGTTCTCTGGCGGAGCATTGGAAAATTTTTCCATCTTTGCCCTAGGCATTATGCCCTACATTAGCGCATCCATCATTATTCAATTACTCACTGTAGTCATACCGCAGCTTGAGGCTTTGAAAAAAGAAGGTGAATCTGGGCGCCGTAAAATTACGCAATACACCCGATACGGAACAGTCGGTCTTTCTATTATTCAAGGTACATTCATTGCTGTAGGACTTGAGGGTATGACCGGACCAGGCGGCGAAGCAATTGTTCTTAGTCCCAGTCTCCAGTTTAAGTTAATGACTATGCTGACGCTGACCTCAGGAACTGCATTTATCATGTGGCTTGGTGAACAGATGACTGAGAGAGGGATAGGCAATGGCATCTCACTCATTATCTTTGCGGGAATTGTAGCTCGGGGTCCTGCGGCAATCGTTAACTCGGTGCAACTTGTAAAAGCAGGCGAGATTGCAATGTTCTTCGTGCCTTTTCTGCTTTTATTTATGTTTGCAGTTATTGCTACTATTGTCTTCTTTGAGACTTCACAGCGGCGAATTCCTATCCAGTATGCCAAGCGGGTAGTGGGAAGGAAGATGTATGGTGGGCAGAGTTCACATCTACCGCTGAAGATAAATGTATCTGGTGTAATTCCACCAATCTTTGCTTCATCAATAATGATGTTTCCGGCCACTATCGGAAGCTTTATTCAGATTGACTGGGTGCAAAGGGTGTCAGCGGCACTATCTCCGGGGACAGTCTGGTACTATTTCATCTTCACTGCAATGGTTGTCTTTTTCTGCTTCTTTTATGCAGCTGTGCAGTTTAAGCCGGATGATCTTGCCGAGAATCTGAAAAAAAATGGTGGTTTTATTCCGGGTATCAGACCGGGTAAGAAAACCGCAGAGTTTATAGATAAGGTGCTCACCAGAATTACTGTGGTGGGGGCAATTTACTTGAGTGTAGTTTGCGTGCTTCCAACGATACTGATCTCGCAGTTTAATATACCCTTTTACTTCGGTGGGACAGCTTTGTTGATTGTTGTGGGCGTTGGTATTGATACAATCTCACAAATCGAATCCCATCTGGTTATGAGAAACTATGAGGGTTTCATGAAGCAGGGTAGAATCAGAGGTCGAAGCTAGAGGTTTGGGTTGTGTCAACATCTGAAGAACCGAAATCCATGGTTGTGAAGACTGCTGAGCAGATCAGCATCATGAAGGAAGCCAACCAGATAGTTGCTGAAACCCTCACACTCTTAAAAAAGAATGTAGATGTAGGGATCACTACCTGGGAACTTGATAAGATAGCTGAAGACCTCTGCGTTAAAAGAAATGCACGACCCGCATTTAAAGGTTATCGAGGATTTCCTGCCAGCCTTTGTGTTTCGATCAACGAACAGGTTGTCCACGGGATCCCCTCAAAGAAATGCAAGCTGAGAAAAGGAGATATAATCTCCATTGACTTTGGGGTGGAATATAAAGGTTTTTTTGGGGATTCGGCAATTACTCTGCCCGTTGGCAGGATTGACTCGATCCGGAAGAAATTGCTCGAGGTAACCGAGAGATCCCTGAAACTCGCGATAGAGAAGGTTCAGGTTGGCAATCGTATCTCAGATATTTCTGCTGCCGTGCAAGATCATGTAGAAGAAAACGGTTTATCCGTTGTTCGGCAGTTTGTCGGACATGGGATCGGAAATTCCTTGCATGAAGGACCAGAGATACCTAACTTTGTCCAGAATGAACGGTCTCCCAGGATTATTGAAGGTTTGGTCTTGGCGATAGAACCGATGGTTAATCTGGGAACCCACAAAGTGAAAGTGCTAAAAGATGGCTGGACTGTAATTACCGCAGATAAGAAGCCATCAGCGCATTTTGAACATTCAGTAGCAGTTACCGCCAATGGCCCGCTAATACTGAGTTCACGCGACGATTATTTGTAGAGAAAAATAATTCTTCTCTTTTGCGAGAGAATGGATTATAGTAACGAGTTTTTGAATTAATACTTAGAAATTCGGGAGCCTGTATGGCAAAAGAAGAAGCTATAGAAGTTGAAGGCACTATCATCGAACCTTTGCCCAATGCAATGTTTCGAGTTGAGCTTGATAATGGTCACAAAGTACTGGCGCATATTTCCGGGAAAATGAGAATGCATTTTATTAAAATTCTCCCCGGCGACAGAGTAACGGTTGAATTGTCACCATATGATCTGACGCGCGGCAGGGTTACTTTCAGGGCCAAGAACTCTAAAAAGAAATAGCAGAGATTTACTATGAAAGTTCGATCATCCGTAAAAAAAATGTGCAGTGCTTGTAAAGTTTATAAACGCAACGGAGTGGTTCGCGTTTCCTGTAAGATTAAAAAACATAAGCAGAGACAGGGATAATAGATTTTTGTCGCTTAGATTATTCCCACTTGTTTAAGGAGATACATTTTGGCACGTATAGCTGGAGTTGACCTACCAAAGAACAAACA
>CAZWVC010000112.1:0-12258 GCA_964637245.1 uncultured Desulfocapsaceae bacterium | reverse complement strand
TGGCCAATCCGGTAAAAATCCATCAACTGATCATGAATCTGTGCACCAATGCAGCGCATGCGATGAATGACCAGGGAAAGCTATCGATCTCTCTTGAAGAGGTGGTACTCAAGGATCAAAATCTTCCTCGATATAAGAACATGAAGGCGGGTCTCTATCAACAGCTGAAGGTTGAGGATACCGGCTGTGGTATAGATGCGAATCTCATTGATTCAATCTTTGAACCTTTCTTTACTACGAAAAATGTTCATGATGGAACTGGCATGGGATTGGCCGTGGTCAACACAATTGTCAAAGAGTGTGGTGGTGATATTTCGGTGAAAAGTGTTTTTGGCAAAGGTTCATGCTTTTCTATACTCTTGCCTGTGGCTAACGATGTTAGCGTAAATCCAACAAATCTTCCGGCACAGAAGGAAACCGGCGGTGATGAGAAAATTCTGGTGGTTGATGATGAGATGCCGATTTGCCGGGTGCTCTATAAAATTCTAGGCAATGTTGGGTATCAGGTTACTACAATGCTGGAAAGTGATAAAGCTCTGCAAATGATAGCTGATCAACCGCACTATTTTGATTTGGTTATTACAGACATGGCGATGCCCAATATGCCTGGAGATACCCTCACCCGCGAAATTCTTGCTCTACGGCCTGACCTTCCGGTGATAATTGCCACCGGGTATAGCAGAAGGATGTCCGATCCCAAGGCAGAGCAGCTTGGCGCCAGAGCTTTCCTGGCAAAACCTTTTGAGAAAACAAAACTGATAGCCACAGTACGTGCAGTATTAGATGAGACTGTTGGGAAGAGATGAGAAATGCGGGCTAATACGACTATTAGCCAGCAAGTTGTATACGCTGCTCGGATGTATCGGTACCCGGTACTGCAGCAATTTCATTTGGTTCGTAGGAGAAGAATGATGGTATCATCCTGGATTGCTATTTCATTTTCCTTTTCCAAAGTGAGTAAAACATCCCTTTTCAGTTGATCTTTGTTTGCGGGACTTCTTCTACTCCCTAAGAGTCTGTCAATATAGGAGTTGTACTCTGTTATAGGGAGTACTCCATGATTTTTTCTGATATGGCGCAAGGTAGAAAGCACAAAAAAGATTGTAGAAAAATTTCTACCAAGTTGAAAGGTTGCAGCATAAAGTAGTATTAGGACCAGCAGTATCACATAATACAGCTGCTGGTACAGCAAATAGATAGATAGCACACCAACGAGGACCAGTAGAAGGAGAATGAGCAGTAAAAACGAAGCGTAGCGAAATTTCAAATTCATGGTTTGTTACAGAATCTCCCAATCATGATGATAGCTGATATTGCATGATTCGCTGAGACCCCGGGCTAAGGGTGCTTTTCGCTTTCATTCCACTCTTTAAAAGGATACAGACAGAGGCTGGCATTATAATATCTGCTCAGGTGAGAGACGTCTTTACCTAACCAATCAGGCCTGGGGAAGAGTTGTTGCTCATGCTGCAATTCTATCTCAGCCAGAATCAGGCCCTCATTGTCACCGAAAAACTCATCAATTTCCCAGGTGAAACCCTCGATTGTTCTAACATAGCGCCTTTTCTCGATAATGGGCTGTCGACACACATCGACAAGCAGAGTTTGAGCATCATCCAGGGGAATGGGGTACTCATATTCCAATCTGCTTATCCCGTCATGTTTTCCTTTGATAGTAATATATGATTTTTCGCCAGCAATGCGGACCCTGACCGTCGGTCCTTCACCAGAACAGAGATAGCCCTGGCTGTACAACTCCGACGTTGCATCTTTTCTCCAGCTTTCATTGGTAAGCAGAAATTTCCGTTCAATCTCTATGGCCATGGCTATTCTCCTTTAAGCTATTTTGCCGATGCAGCTCCAGGCTGGTAAAATTCAAGGTAGCATGCACTGTCAAGAGTGGAAAGAGCAATGCTATGAGAAAAATATTGAGCAGCGGTATCATACTGATTAATGCTGGAAAGAGCCCAAGCCGAAGGGAGAGTCTGCTGTTGGTTTTTAACCAGGCGATTTTTCGACCAAGCGACCATCGTCTACGGGAAGCAGGGTAATCGAGAAACATTAAAGCTGAATAGTAAGTATACATCAGGAAAGCAATAATTTGCCCAAATAGCGGGATAAAGTTTGCAGCAAGAGCTGCAATTGTTACCAGTATACCAAATCCGGCTATCTTAAGGCCTTCAAGAAGATCCAGGAGAACTCCCCTGAGAGTTAGTCCATCATCTAGTTCAAATTTATCTCCAGCATGGAGTTTTTCAGCTGCTGTTGAAAGCACAGCATAGCCCGGGGTAGATAGTGAGTAAGCGACTAAAAATGCGAGATAAAATGCAACTATTCGGGTAATAAAGAGATAGAGCCATTTTAACAGATACCAGCCTTTATGTTTAAGCCATCCGAGAAGAGTGGCTGACTCAGGAGGAGAGATAAAAAAGCTACCGGTAATGTCATCGATAAAGCTCAAGGAAAGCTGGTATCCCACCCAGGTGAGTACAATGGTAACCAGAAACAGGATGATGCTTAAGCCTACCAATCGAGAACGCTTGAAAAGAAATGATATCGTCTGCGGTAGTGGGATGTAGCGGGCTTCTATATTTTCTAATTTCGGAGTATGCATGGTATTTATTGATATTGTTGGTAAGAACTATTAGTACCTATTATACCTACTGAGGAGGTTCATTTTACGGTAAATTTTGGATTTTTTTGAGAACTCTTCATAAAAATTTCAAGAATATATATGACGGTGAAGAGAGAAAGGAGTTGTGATTTCCTCTTAATTAGTTGAGCAATTCGCTCTACCCGTGCGTCATTAATACTCAAAATGATTAAAGAGCATCAGATACGGACAAGATAATAGTAGCAACTCTCTCAATGGAGTAAAGAGTATAGATGTATTTTGTAATTCGATGAATAGGATTTAGTTATGAGTTCCAGAGCAAAAAAAAAAGATAAGGTTCTCTTTATTTGTAGCAATTGCGATTATCAAAGCGGCAGGTGGCTGGGGCGCTGTCCCGATTGTAATGAATGGGAGAGTTTCACAGAACAGCTCAGCAGAACAACATCGGTATCTACAGTTTTTGAGAAAATTACCCCACAACCACTCGTACAAGCACCAGATGGTGATGAAGAACGAATTTTCACCGGCATTGATGAGCTGGATAGAGTACTTGGCGGTGGAGTCGTTCCCGGTTCAGTGGTACTTCTTGGCGGAGATCCGGGAATAGGTAAATCAACTCTGATGATGCATATGCTCGCAGCAATCGCGCGCTTTGAAAAAAAAGTTCTTTATGCCTCTGGTGAGGAATCAGCCAGACAAATTAAGATGAGAGCAAAGCGGCTTGATGCTCTGCATCCGGAAGAATATTTGGCCACGGTATCTAATGTAGAGCAAATAATTGCGATGACTAAAGAGTTGTGTCCCTCTCTGCTTGTGGTTGACTCCATTCAGACACTTACCTGTGATGAGTTTCCCTCGGCCCCAGGCTCCGTTACCCAGGTTCGCGAGTCAGCAGCAAGGCTATTGCAAATGGCAAAGGCTGAGAACATTCCGGTGGTTCTTGTCGGCCATGTAACCAAGGATGGTGCTCTAGCTGGGCCAAAAGTGCTTGAACATATGGTCGATACTGTGCTCTATTTTGAGGGTGACCGGAGCCACGCTTTCAGAATTCTACGAACCCAAAAGAACCGCTTTGGTTCAACTAATGAGATTGGGGTTTTCGAGATGAAAGAGGAGGGACTTGTGGAGGTTCACAATCCTTCAGAGATATTTCTTGCCGAGCGACCGCTGGATGTCGCCGGTTCGGTGGTGATTCCATCTGTAGAAGGGACCAGGCCCATACTGGTTGAGGTTCAGGCTCTGGTCAGTCCAACCAACCTTGGTACTGCCAGAAGAACAGCAATCGGTGCCGACCCGCAGCGATTGGCTCTGCTTTGTGCTGTATTGGAAAAAAAAGCTGGGATGGATTTGTATGGTCATGATATATTTTTAAATGTTGCCGGAGGGATACGCATTGAAGAACCGGCCCTTGATCTGGCAGTTATCAGTGCCCTGGCCTCTTCTATGCTAGAGCGTTCTATTCCATCGGCCACGGTATTGTGCGGTGAGGTTGGTCTGGCTGGCGAAGTCCGGGCAGCCGGCCAGATAGAGATGCGGGTTGCAGAAGCAGAGCGCTTAGGTTTTCAACGTTTTATTATGCCTAAAGGAAATTTTGAGCGGCTTAGCATCAATTCGGCAATGAATCTCATTGGGATTGCAACCATTCAGGATCTGTTGGAGGTTGTATTTTCGTAAATTTAAAAGGTGGAGGAAGCAATGGAATTACAGCGTCATCTAGAACGGGGCTGGAAAAATTTTCTGCAGTTTATTGGGCCATCATTACTAGTAACCTTTGTGTTTTTCGCGGTGACGATCTTCAGCCTTGGAATTCTTGGGCCGGTGACCTCTGCTGGCTATTTTCAATCGCTACTGCAGGCCCAGCGTGACGGCAGAACACCTGAGGTCAAAGATCTTTTCGGTAACATGTCGCTTTTCCTGCCCCTGTTTTTATTTGGTCTTGCCGCATTTTGTATAATTATGATTGGATTCATGTTGCTTTTTCTTCCAGGTATCGGAGCAGCTGTTTTTCTCACTTTTTCCTGCCTCTATTTGTTGCCGTTGATGACTGATAAAAAGATGGGACTTATCGATGGTGTCAAACAGTCCTGGCAGATGGCTGTTGCTGATCCCATAGGAGATCACATTATTA
The DNA here is from genome assembly GCA_964637245.1 of uncultured Desulfocapsaceae bacterium. GTDB lineage: Bacteria > Desulfobacterota > Desulfobulbia > Desulfobulbales > Desulfocapsaceae > Desulfopila_A. The sequence continues at coordinate 7,516 of CAZWVC010000112.1, read as the reverse complement.
TTACCATCGTTTATATTGCGATTCTTTCCATCGGCGGCTCTGTTCCTTTCGTTATTTTGTTGGCGCAGCCATTGGCAACCTTTATCCTGTTATCCTTTTATGAAGAGCGTACCATATTGCTCAGTGAGTAGTATTTGCGAAAATTTTCTGGTGATACCGTATGCCAGAAAAGGTATTTAATTTCCCTATTCAGTGGGTGTATAGTAAGATCAGGTCGTAATTATTAAAATTTATGGAGGATAGATATAACATGAGTGATCATAATGAACATCATCACGAGGAAGATGAATCAGTATGCGTAAAGGTCGCAGTTTTCTTTATTGTGGTCTTGGCTGCAATTTTCTTCCTTGGCATCATTAACTGAGACCCTTGAGGTTACGCAGAAAAAAACGGCTTAATTCCTCCTTTTTCATAAGAAGATGCTCGTCAACGCAATATCTTGAGAATTGATACAACGATGGACGAATCAGAAAAGAAAGTCGTCATACTCTTCTGTGATATGGTGCGATATTCACAGATTACCGCAGAAATGCGGCCTGTTGAAATACGGGATTTTATTGTCGCTTATCATCGCAATCTGCAGTCCATAATAAATATTGACAATGACGAACATCAGGAAATAGAGCCCTCGGCAGGTGATGGTGCTATAGCCATATTTGAAAAAAAAGCAGGTGAGGGAAAAACCGATGTCTGCGATCGAGCAATTAGTGCTGCTTTAAACATAGCCCATGCCATAGATCGCGGTACCATACCTCAGACGAGAATTGGAATTTTTGCAGGCGATATAATTGAGGCGCATATCGGTGGTAAAATCATGCGCTTCGGCGCAAGCTTTTCTGTTGCCAGCAGGTTGGAGGAATTGTGTGGCTATTTCGGTACCAGCTTTCTCATGGACCGGGAGGTGGCATTCTGGCAGTCCAAGGAAAAATCCAATACTGTAAGTATCGGTAAAGTTACACCTAAAAACTTCCATCACCCCATTCATGTGTACACGTTGTATAAACCTGGTATTCATAATTGCCCTAAAAATATTGACCAGCAGCTACTTTCACAATTCATCGAAATGAAGAATGAAGCGGTAGGCTATTTTTGCGGGAATCAGCTGCAGGGAATTCAGGCTGATTTTCCCCTGGCAAAAGAACGGCTTAACCAGGTGCAAAAGCTTTTTGTGGAAATGACAGGGAAAAAAGATGTTCCCTCAGAGAGATTGCTTGAATATATCCGAAACACGCCATATCCCGGGGAGGATTTTAAAAAAGTTGGAATGGTGATTCGTGATACCACAGGTGATCCCATGGGTATTCGACTCTTGCATTTGTCAAATGAATTATTGCGGGCCATGGATGTGGATTTTTATCACAGTCTGGTTGTGGATACTGAATGGGAGAGACTTTTTAAGTTGGTGTGGAAAAAGAAAGGGGAGGTAATTGTCAAGATAAATGATCCACCAGATGGCGTCTACTATATCGATAGCGGCAGTGTCAATGCCTTAGATGAGGGAGGCAAGCTAATCACTACGCTTACCGCAGGAAATGTATTTGGTGAAATGGCCTACTTTTCTTTAAAAAGGATACGCAATGCCACAATTACGGCAAACAGCGATGTTGTACTGCGTAAAATATCCGGTGAAGAATTTGAAAAATTGCCAGTGATCAAAAAGATTTTTAAACGGATCGCTACTAAGCGAAAGCGCAGCGGCAGAAATGGGTAATCGAGCCTCTCTTGCAGGAAGTGAGGCTCGTCCCCTTCGCCTGTTTTCCTTTACTTAGCTACTAAGACAACATATTGACTGAACTTGCCAGATTTTACCCGCAGAAGGAGTCTACGCGGATTTTCAGATCGTTTCAAAAGAGAGTTGAGCTCGCGAATACTGCTTACCGGCTCTTTGTTCACCTCTTGAATGAGCTGTCCAGGCTTTAACCCTGCTGTGGCAGCCACACTGCCCTGCTCGACATCACCGATGAGTACGCCTTTTTCGTCCTTATAGCCGAACTGTTCAGCAAGTTCAGGAGTCAGCTCTTGGAAAGAAAAACCGAAATCTTCCATAAAGTTCTTATCGGCACGAGATTGAGCTACTCTACCAAAATCTGCTGGTTGTTCTCCAATGGTAACTCCGATATTCTTGGTTTTACCATCACGAATGACCTCGATATCTGCCATGGTTTCAGGAATAATGAGAGCAATTCGGTTGCGAAGGTCATTGACATCTTCCAACTCAACGCCATTGAGTTTTATGATTACATCACCTTGTTTTAAACCTCCCATAAAAGCAGGGGATTTTGGCTGAACTTCACTAATGAGAATACCTTTTGCGTCTTTAAGGCCAAATGATTTTGCCAGATTTTCATCTACATCCTGAATAGCGACTCCAAGCCAACCCCGAGTCACTTTACCATGTTTTTGTAATTGTTCATTTATTGCCTTGACCATGTTTATGGGAATGGCAAAACCAATGCCCATATAACCACCGGTCCGAGAGAAAAGGGCAGAGTTAATACCTACAACTTCACCACGAATATTTAACAAGGGTCCCCCTGAATTTCCGGGGTTAATTGCGGCATCGGTCTGAATAAAATTTTCATACTCATTGATTCCAACCCCGCTTCTCCCTTTGGCGCTAACCACACCCACGGTAACAGTTTGATTTAAACCAAATGGGTTACCGATGGCAATGACCCATTCACCAACATCTAAGGCATTGGAATCACCCATTTTGATTACTGGTAAGTTTTTACCGTTTTCAATTTTGATAAGTGCCACATCTGATTGTGGGTCACTGCCGATGAGCTTGGCTTCGAGCTTTTTGTTATCCGACATGGTTACGGTGACGGTGTCGGCATCAGCAACGACATGATTGTTGGTGAGGATGTAACCATCTTTACTGATAATAAAACCCGAGCCTTGTCCCTGCTGTTTATGACGCCGAGGTTGCTGGGGAAATTGACGGTGAAAATCAGGTCCGAAAAACCTTTCAAAAAACGGATTGTTAAAAAATTCAAATTGTTGCGAGTAGTCTTTGGCATTAACTGATTTTTCAACCATGACGTGGACAACCGCTGGGGTGGCATCTTTAACGACTGCAGTGAAAGCTCGTGAAGTTTTGCTGAGAATTTCTACTTCACTCTCTTTTAATGCATACGCTGGTATGGATAATGTAAATAACAGAAAAGTTGTAAAAAGGAGTGTTAATCCTCTTTTCGCTTGGATAGTATCTCGCATGAAATATCCCCTTGGTATTGTTGTTGATTGTTTAATAAATATATGACAAATCAAACCTTTTGTGGTGTAGGTTAATAGTAAAACTGATCAACATACCGTCAAGAAAGATTACGTAAATGTAATTTTCTGCAATATTGGTAAGGGTGGAGGTATAGGTTGACATTCTTCGGGAAAAGTCTGCCCGAACATTTCATGAAAAACCTGTGATCATAAAATAAATAAGAGTTATTCTAGGTAAATGAACTATAAAAGGAGTCTGATTTTCAGATACTGTTCGCCTTGCCGTTACGTGTTGACCTCGATAGATTTTTCACCTTTCTGGCGAGTTGATGTGGCTCGCTATCCCTCATCGCTCGTGTGATTCATATACGCTAGTATTATGAACCACACGTCTTTTCGGCTAGCAAACCACCTCAACTCGTGAAATGTTCGGGCTGGGTATAACTTTTCCCGAAGAGAAAAGAAGAGGGTTTAGTTTCTGATCATATCGGCTATTTGGAAGGCAACTTCAAGACTCTGTTCGGCATTGAGACGAGGATCGCAGGAAGTGAGATAATTATAGTGCAGTTCTTCATCGATTATGTTTCGTGCACCCCCCGTACATTCTGTGACATTTTCTCCGGTCATTTCAATATGCAGACCGCCGGGAATTGTTCCTTCAGACCAGTGGGCCTCGAAGAAACAGGTAATTTCAGAAAGAATGTCATTGAAATTTCTGGTTTTATGGCCTGAATCTGCTGTATAGGTGTTGGCGTGCATTGGGTCGCAACTCCACACAATATTGTACCCTTCCTTTTTTGCCTCGCGTAATAATGGGGGTAACACCTTTTCGATATTTTTCATACCTAGCCGGGTAATGAGAGTGAGCCGACCAGGTTCGTTGTCAGGGTTCAGTAAGTCTATGAGTTGTTTGACATTCTCGAGATCATAGTCCGGACCGATTTTTACACCAACAGGATTTAATACTCCACGGAGAAATTCAACATGTGCTCCATCAAGCTGCCGAGTACGCTCACCAATCCAGAGCATATGTGCGGAACAATCATACCAGTCACCGGTGGTTGAGTCGATGCGGGTTAGTGCTTCTTCATACCCCAGCAACAAAGCCTCATGTGAGGTGAACAACTGGGTTTGGTTCACTTGGGGAATATCGGTGGGGATACCAATTGTACTCATAAATCGAATTGCTTGGTCGATCTGCTTAGCTAATCTATTGTAGGATCTTCCCATGGGAGATTGCACAACAAATTCCTGATTCCAGGCTTGAACCCGGTGCAGCGCTGCGTATCCTCCCCGGGTAAAAGCCCGCAAGAGGTTAAGCGTTGATGCGGCCATGTTGTAGCCCTTGAGCATCAGCTTTGGGTTTGGCACCCTGGCATCTTCGGTAAATTCTGCACTGTTTACCATATCACCACGATAGGAAGGTAAGGTTTTCCCTTCGACTGTCTCGGTATCCGAGGAGCGGGGTTTAGCAAACTGTCCAGCAATACGCCCCACTTTTATTACCGGTTTTCCACCAGCATAGGTGAGAACAATAGCCATCTGGAGAAGTACTTTGAGGGTTTCTCTAATTTTAGGGGCGGTCACCTGGGAAAAATTTTCGGAACAATCGCCACCTTGTAATAAGAAAGCCTCACCGTTTACTGCCTTGGCGAGCATATCCTTTAGTGAGCGAATCTCACCTGCAAAAACCAGCGGAGGCAAGGTAGTGAGGTTTTTCAATACTTTTTCAACCTCTCCATTGTCCGGCCAGTTTGGCTGCTGCAGCGCGGTGACTTCTCTCCAGCTAGTTTTGGTCCATTCATTATCATTAGCCATTTCATTCCTCATAAGTAAATAGGGGGCAATTCTTTTTGCTAAGCAGGTTGACTCTACAGGCAACAGCGCTCCACATCGAAGGCGTTTAATATACGCTTTTCACGTTCCAGTTCCTGGTCCTGCTGTCTGGTAGGAAATTTGAGAGTGGAGATTAGTTGCTCTGCTTCTCTGCGACTGGGGATAGATTCTAACCCATTCCCTAAAATCTTGCCAGTAAGTGTATCAATTAATTCTGCATCTCTACCGTTTGTTACTAACGCCAGGGGAATTTGATATTCCAGATTAAGCACACGAGCTGCTGCTATTGCCGAACGTTCTCTGGTGACAAGCGAGCCTGGCCCATAGCGAATTACCATGAATTGTCGAGTTGTTACTACAACAGTCAAGTCTATGGTTGATCGGACAAAACTCTGGCTGAAGAGTGTTTCGATATAGAGTCGAGGGATGAGTTCCTTTTTTTTGTAGCCCTTCTGCTCCACCATGAATTTACTGATATCCTGACGAACACGTTCATCATCTGTGTCGGTAAGTTCTTCTCCGGTCAGGTAATCATTGAGTGATCCGTAGATAAGGTGATGGAAATGATCGTGGCTCATGACAAGATGATGCGGTTAAATTATATGGCTAAACAACAGGGTTTGTTGTCATATTACTACGGAGAAAGTAACGACTGTATAGGTATTTTGTCAATGTGTTGGCTCGCCGGCGAAAGTATGCACGCTGAGTATATATTTTTGTGATGATAAGTATCAAAATATTTGAATTAAATTCTGTGCATGGTATTATACTACATGAGATACATACTTATGGAAGTATTAGCTTAATAACGTCTGGTTTTCATGTTGTTTACGAGTAACGGTTGGAGGGATCATGAAAGTAATCGATATTATGGAACATTTGCAGTATTGGCTCAATCCAGAAATGACGATGCATGAAGCAATTAACGTTATGCATAGCGCCAAACGTGGTCATGGCTTATCCGTTAACGCAATTGTAGTTCTAGACTCAGAAATGAAGTTAGTTGGAATTGTGTCAACAACAGATATTTTACGCACTATTCTTCCTCCGGGAATGCTACTTGATGACGGTCCAGATGGACTATCCTGGGAGGGCTTTAGAGCCAGCAGAGTAGAGAAGACCCACAATATCCGTGTGAGCCAGATTATGACAGAAGATGTCAGGGTGATTCGCACGGATGAGTCGATTATGCGGTGTGCTGATAGGCTATTGGTTGAGCAAATTCGGAGACTTCCAGTTGTTGCCATGGATGGCAGAGTGGTTGGGGTAGTTTATCTGCGTGATGTGTATAACAGGGTCACGGAGCTTCTCTGGGACGCTGAAATACCACCTATGCAGAAGATGGCTTGAGTTAATTTAGAGATCTCAGGCTGTTGATTTGAAGGGAAGCGGCAAATCAAAGAATTTTTTCGCCAGAGCTACCCTATACTGTTTGAAGAGTTATCTCTTACTTCTATTAGCTTTTTGGCATCTATACCATAACGCTTCATTCTGTTCCACACGGTAACTCTGGAAATACCCAATATTTCAGCTGCTTTTGACTGATTTCCTGCCGTTTTCAGAAGTGCTTCAAGAAGTTCTCTTTTTTCAATTTCCTGCAGATTAAACGAATTTCGTCTACTATTAATTGAAGTTGGCCTTCGAGCTTTATAAATGGTTTCGGGGAGATGGTGGGGTAGAATAATATCTTCATGACACGTCACCAGGGCATATTCGAATGCTCCTTTTAGTTCTCTCACATTACCGGGCCACGAGTGATTCATGAGAACTTCAATTGTATCTTTGCCGATTCCTTTGATCGCTTTAGTGTCTGTTAGAATAAGTTTTTTAAGAAATGCTTCAGCCAAAAGAGGAATGTCCTCTACCCGGTCACGAAGCGGAGGGAGAAAAATGGGGATTACATTGATGCGAAAATAAAAATCCTTGCGGTAAACACCTTTTTCGACGAGTTCCATCAGGTCTTGATTAGTCGCAGAGATGATCCGCACATCAGTTTGAATGGGACTACTGGAACCTACTCTTTCAATAACTTTTTCTTCGAGAACCCGGAGGAGTTTCGTTTGCGTTGAAATTGGGAGATCGCCAATTTCATCTAAAAAAATGTCGCCTTCATTCGCCTTTTCAAATCGACCTATGCGATCTTTATATGCACCGGTATAGGCACCACGTACATGGCCGAAAAGTTCACTTTCAAGCAGAGATTCAGTTAGGGCCGCACAGTTGACCTTGATAAAGGGTTTTTCCTTGCGCAAACCAACATTATGAATTGCCCGGCTGACAAGCTCCTTGCCTGTTCCACTTTCACCATAAATAATTACAGGTGCATGGGATGCTGCAGCGTTCCTAATCATGTCAAACACCTGGTGCATGCATGCTGATCCACCGACAATACCCTGGAAGTGGTTGTCTGAGCCAAGTTGTTGACGATAAGCTTCTAATTGATCTTCTTTTTCAGCTATAT
>CAZWVC010000111.1:0-12292 GCA_964637245.1 uncultured Desulfocapsaceae bacterium | reverse complement strand
GGACAACTGAAAGATCGTGACTGATAAATAGATACGCGAGATCAAATTTCTCCTGCAATTCGGTCAGTAGATTAAGAATCTGGGCTTGAATAGAAACATCAAGTGCCGAGACAGGCTCATCGAGAACCAGTATTTCAGGATTAAGCATCAGAGCCCTGGCGACGGCAATACGCTGTCGCTGACCACCTGAGAACATATGCGGATAGCGATCATAATGTTCAGGGCGCAAGCCGACTAAATCTAGCATTTTTTTAGCCGCATCACTTCGCTCTTCCTTGGTCATCTGAGTATTGACGAGCAGCGGTTCCTCCAGGCAGAAACCAATTTTCTGGCGTGGATTCAAAGATCCATAGGGATCCTGGAAGATTATCTGAACTTTTTTATGCAGAGCGCTTTTGGCCGTTGCATCTGCAGTAATTATATTTACACCATGAATCTTGAGTTCTCCTGCTGTCGGTTCTTCAATAAGTGTTACCAGCCGGGCAAGAGTTGATTTACCGCAACCCGACTCACCAACAACCGCTAGTGTCTTGCCTTTTTCAAGCTGAAAGCTAGCGCCATCAAGAGCTTTGAGGATAGCCGGCTCACGAAACGCTCCTCGACGAATCTCATAATGCCTTTTCAGTTGGGAAGCTTCTAATACCAACTTGCCACTCATTATGCCACCTCCTTCTTCCCAGGATGATTTGTTGGTATCCCATCTTTCAACGGATAGTGACATAACGCCCGCCCCATATCATCATCGGCAGGAGTGGGTGGAGTGGTTTTGCAGAGATCGGTTGCATGTTTACATCTTGGTGAGAAAAGACACCCTGAAGGTTTGTCGAATTGACCGGGAACAACTCCCAAGATTGATGGTAGAATTTTGGTCTGGGATCTTTCCGGCAATGAATCGAGTAAGGCAGCAGTATAAGGATGATGTGGTGTGGAAAACAAACCCTTGACCGGTTGTTTCTCGACCTGCTGACCAGCATACTGCACTACGACCCGCTCAGCCGTTTCCGCAACAACACCCATATCATGAGTGATGAGAACCAGCGACATTTTTTTCTCTTCCTGAAGCTTTAATAACAAATCAAGAATTTGTGCCTGTATGGTTACATCAAGTGCGGTAGTAGGTTCATCGGCTATAAGCAATCTTGGATTACACGAAATGGCAATCGCAATCATTACCCGTTGGTTCATCCCCCCTGAAAGCTGATGCGGGAATGCTGAGAGTCTTTTCTGGGGTTCAGGAATACCGACCTGTTCAAGCAGCTCTATAGCACGGTCTGTTCTTTCCTTACGATTCATGCCAAAATGAATTTTCAAGGCTTCTGAGAGTTGGAATCCTACGGTAAAGCAAGGGTTCAGACTAGTCATCGGTTCCTGAAAGATCATCGCCATTTCTTTGCCGATAACTTTACGCAATTCCGGCTTGGTAATTGTTTGCAAGTCTTTGCCATCAAATTTTAAAACATCGGCAGTGACCTTGGCCGTCCAGGGAAGTAATCCCATCAGGGCGAGCATGGCAACGGATTTTCCAGAACCAGATTCCCCGACTATCGAGACAACCTCGCCGGGATCAATATTGAGTGTTACACCGTCCACGGCAGTGAACATTCCACCTGCAGTTTGGAAGGCAACAGTAAGATTTTTGATTTCAAGCAGTGACATGATAATACTCAGGAGCGTTTGAGTTTCGGATCAAGGGCATCGCGCAGACCATCGCCCATCAGATTAATTGCAAGAACGGTAGTGAGTATGGCAACGCCGGGAAAGGTAACCACCCACCAGGCTCGAAGAATGAATTCGCGGGCTTCAGCTAGCATGGTTCCCCATTCCGGTGCTGGTGGTTGAGCACCCATTCCCAGAAAACCAAGGGCGGCTGCATCCAAGATAGCGGTGGAAAAGCTCAGCGCCGCCTGGACAATAAGCGGTGCCATACAATTTGGCAAAACCGTTATGAACATAAGACGAAAGGTCTTTACCCCAATGATGCGCGAGGCAGTGACATAGTCCTTGGTCATCTCTGCCATGACTGCAGCACGGGTTAGACGCACATAATGAGGCTGTTGCACAATGGCAATAGCTATCATCGCATTGATTAAACTAGGACCAAGAATTGCCACCAATACCAGAGCAAGAAGGAGACTTGGAAATGCAAGTACCACGTCCATAATGCGCATTATAAAGGTATCAATTCTACCCCTGAAAAATCCGGCGATTAAACCTAGAATGACCCCAACCACCAGGGAGACAGAGACAACGATGCAGCCAATAAACAAGGAAAACCTGGCACCATGAATCAGGCGGGATAACATGTCTCTACCCACGGCATCGGTACCCAGGAAAAATCTGGTATCTCCACCGTTTTGCCAGAATGGTGGCTGCAGCAATGCGTCCCTGAATTGTTGGTTGGGTGCATGTGGTGCGAAAAATTCTGCGAAAACTGCAATAATGATAATTGCTAAAAAGAAGAAAAGTCCTATTACAGCTCCTCTATTTTCGCTAAAGTATGACCAGAACTCCTTCAGCAATGCTATCTTGCCAGTGGGTCTGGAATCAATTTCCTGAATCTCGGTAACTGCTATTCCATCTGCCATGAATCTAATCCGTATGTCTAATTTGTGGGTTTATCAGGCCATAGAGTAAATCGACCACCAGATTGACAATCATGACAATGGCGGCAATGAGTAATAATCCTCCTTGAACCGATGGATAGTCACGGCGAAAGATTGAATCGACCATCCATTTTCCTATACCCGGCCAGGAGAAAATAGTTTCTGTGAGAATGGCACCGGCAAAAAGCACCCCAATCTGCAGACCAATCACAGTAATAACAGGGATCATGGCATTCCGCAGAGCATGCAGTCCGATAACCCGACTGGGGCCAAGCCCCTTAGCTTTTGCGGTACGGACATAATCTTCACTGAGTACTTCCAGCATGGCAGAACGAGTCTGTCTGGCAATGACTGCAAGGGGTATAGTGCCCAATACGATTGCAGGAAGGATAAGATGTGATACTGCTGATTTAAATGCTCCTTCCTGTCCAGAAAGCAGGCTGTCAATCAACATGAAACCGGTGACCGGTTCAAAATAATAGAGCAACGATATCCTGCCAGAAACAGGAGTCCATCCAAGTATCCCCGAAAAGAAAATTATGAGCAGCAGTCCCCACCAGAAGATGGGCATGGAATATCCGGCGAGTGCACTGGTCATGACGGTATGGTCAAAGGCAGAACCTCTTTTTGTGGCAGCGATCATCCCGGCAGGTAGGCCACAAAACACTGCCAACAACATAGCTACAAAAGAGAGCTCCATGGTCGCCGGAAAGAGTACAAAAAACTCTTCCAGTACAGGTTGTTTGGTGATAATTGAAGTACCAAAGTCACCGGAAAATAGTTCAACCAGATAATTGCCATACTGTACAATTATTGGTTTATCAAAACCATATTCGGCCATAAGCATAGCATGGCGCTCATCTGACATACCGCGCTCTCCTGCCAACAGCAGAACCGGGTCGCCAGGCAGCAGTCTGATGAAGACAAACGCCACCAGCGTAACTCCGAAAAACGTTGGTATGATCACCCCTAGTTTTCTTATGAGATACGTTAACATGTAATCTAACTTAACAGAAAAATGGAAAAGAATAAAAAAAAAGGACCAGGCAGATACTGCCTGGTCCGTGGACTATTACTTCAGATCAACCCCATAGAAGACATGTCCGCCGAAGGGATCGATTTTGAAATCGACAACTTCTTTGCGAACAGGTTTGAAGACAATCGAGTGGGCGATGGTTGCCCAGGGAGCTTGCTCTTTGAAAACAAGCTGAGCCTGCTCGTAGAGCTTGGTACGCTCAGCAGGATCGGAAACCACCTTAGCTTTCTGGATAAGATCTTCAAATGGCTGATGACACCATTGCGCCCTGTTGGAACCGCCAACCCCGTCACAACCTAAGAGAACTGCAAGGAAGTTATCTGGGTCACCGTTATCACCGGTCCAGCCCAAAAGAACTGCGCCATCACGATTCTGGTCTTTGGAACGCTTGAGGTATTCACCCCATTCGTAAGATACAACCTCTGCTTTCACCCCGATCTCAGCCATGTCTGCCTGGATCAGCTCAGCCATACGACGAGCATTAGGATTATATGGACGCTGCACAGGCATAGCCCAGATTTTCAGGGTCAGATCCTTAACACCTTCAGCCGCCAGCATTTTCTTTGCTGCTGCAGGATCATAGGGATCATCCTTAACTGCATCATTGTAGGACCAGATAGTTGGAGGTATTGGGTTTTTAGCAACCTTACCAGCACCCTGGAAAACCGCATCAAGGATTGCCTGCTTGTTGATGGCCATGTTTAATGCCTTACGTACCTTGGGGTTGTCGAATGGGGCAACCTTGGAGTTGTAGGCCAGATAACCAACATTGAGACCTTCCTGCTGCAGCAGGTTTACTGCAGGATCTTTAGACATTGCTTCGAGATCAGCAGGATTTGGATAAGGCATTACATGACACTCACCAGCCTTCAGCTTTTGGTAGCGAACTGATGGATCAGGTGTGATTGCAAATACCAGATTATCGATGGCAGCTTTGCCACCCCAATATTCTGGATGTGCCTTAAAACGAATTACAGCATCTTTTTGATAAGCTACCAATTGGAAAGGACCAGTGCCCACAGGCAGAAGGTCAACTTTTTCCGGGGTACCGGCTTTCATCATCGCATCGGCATATTCCTTGGAGTGGATAGAGGCAAAATCCATACCGAGGTTAGCGATCATTGGCGCTTCCGGTCTGTTGAGAATAAACTCAACGGTGTATTCATCCACTTTTTTAACTTCCTTGAGTAAATCAGGCATGGACATGCCGTTAAAGTACTCATAACTTGCGTTTGAAATCTTATGAAATGGATGGTTTTTATCAAGCTGACGCATGAAACTGAAAACAACGTCGTCCGCATTAAAATTGCGAGTTGGGGTAAATTCCTTTGTTGTATGGAATTTGACATCTTTTCTCAGTTTGAAGGTATATTTCTTTCCTTCATCAGAAATGTCCCAACTCTCGGCCAGAGCAGGCCCAATTTTGGTGGTTCCTCTCTCGAACTCAGCAAGGCGGTTAAATAGTTGCCTTGAAGATGCATCAAATGTGGTACCTGCAGTGTAAAAGGCAGGATTGAACCCTTCCGGGCTTCCCTCAGAACAAAATACCAGGGTTTTTGCCTGTGCTCCGATGGCTCCTATCGCCAGCAGTGAGGCACCGCAAAATGCGGCAACAAATTTCTTTGTTTTACTCATGTTTTCCTCTCCGTTTTGTTGTGTAATTCAGGTCTCTTAGAAAAGACCAGTTAAGTACTACAAAACTCCCACGCCAGTATTATCCTTTACGCAAAGGTAACCCAAACCGCACAGCTTTCCCTCACATACCTGTGCTGGTATGATTACTTTTCTAAAACTATTAACGTCCTGATTTTCACCTAGCGATTTCCATACTATAGGTGAGATTACAAAATAGTAAATGGATTTTTTCACCCTCCCCTTTAGTTATGTTTGCCTGCGAACAGGAATTAACAGCTATTCAATATCTTATTAATTTCGAATCAATCAGCGCATGATCATTAATTGACTCAATACCGAGTCTTCATTCGTCTCCTAATCAGCTAAGCACTGACTTACTACAAATAGTTTCTTATTTATATGGTTTTATCCTATGTGTGCAATCGCCCGTAAACAGTGCCCATGCAGTACCTTTAGTGAAAACCACTACCATATACAAATAATGAGCGAGAAACGTCAAGAGCAAAAACCATGTTTGCTACAAACATTTTTCAATTAAACCAAACGATATTTCTGGTTGCAGCTCTATTGTCAGAAGATTGTTATAGTAGTGTTTTATTTGCTACAATATCGTTAGATATTTATTTTAGTTATATTTTTTCAAGATGTTCTCTTGAGCTACAGAGGTTAAAAGAAGAATGGATATTTTTTCTCGTTAAGTGCACAAAGCCTGTTTAAATTTGATACGAAATTTTGGTCTGGATAAACATCCATAACTGCTATCTCTCTCCCCCGGTAGTACTAGGTATATATCAGTGCTTTATCAAAAAATGTCCAGCATTATTTATATTTTTCTGTTGGGCTTTATCCTGATATTATAAAGGACGTAAACGCTTGTTCACCGCTATTGTCAGGTAAAAAATTAACAAACGACTCATTAATAAACTTGAGAGGGTTCTATTGGTGAGGGAAAATGCATGTATCTTTTGCTCATTTTGCTGGTGGGTCTATCGAAATATTAAAAATATGTTCGACCTTGAGGTGGAAAAGGCGATATCTACATAAAAGTGCTCAAACATGATAATTAAGATACTATCCTGACGCCGCTGCACTGATGATTACGACATCATCATAGTCCTGTATAGCAAAAACTGTTTTGAAGGAATTTGGGTATCTTATCTTGCTCAGATTGGCAGTCATCCAAATACGGTTGATCCTAATGGCACATTGTTATTTGGGATCATGTGCCAAATCCAGTTTGTCTGAGTGACATTATATTGTCATATTCCCAGGAGCAAAATCATTGTCAATAATTCAGAAACCTGCTTCCTATTTTACTTGCTCCCCCAAAGTTTGCGGATTTCTTCGATGACCTCGACCACATTCATCCTTAGAAACCCCAGGGAAATTTTAGGTCCAAACATTGAGATGAGGAGCAAATCGTCATCTATTTTGCTAAATTGGATATTGGATTCTTCTCCTTTGTGAAAGAGAAGGGAGAACTCCTCTTCACCTACTATTCTTGCCATTGCATCAACCGAGGCAAAATTGCCGGCCGCAAGTGCAGCGAAAGAGTAAACATCATATTTCTTTACTCCTTGATCCTTGGCAGTGATTATATTTCCTGCCATATCAATGATAATCACGCAGTCGACGCCTATGCTGATAAGTTTATCTGTGATAATTGTGTCAGTTTTTTCTATTTGATCCTGACTGACCATGCCATAATTCATACAATCTACCTCATCATCGTTTTAAGCCGCCCTTCCTGGCAACTCTTTGTAATAATCGACATCTACCCATTGATGCCTAAATCCGATCCCCTATTATCCAACATTTCATCTGCGCATATTACCAATTACTGCTTGATATTTAGGTGCCGGTATTACTGCGATATCCTGGTCCATAGTCACTAAAATCCCCCGGCTACAATATAGAGCATTTCTACCGCCTACTAAGAAAAAATTCATAAGTAACATGGGTTTTCGGACTTCTTGCAAAGTTCGTATCGTGTCTATTTTATCAAAGAATCACCAACAATTTTTGCCATTTCCCTGTAAAACCACATCCCATAATTTCATGCAAAAACTGAACCTTACAGAAGGTCTGCAGTACAAAGTCAGATAAGTGACGTTTTTATAGCCATATAACTCTCACTACTTTAAGAAAACACTCACTTTCTCCACTATATCACCATCTCGAATTACAAAAAACTTTAATATATATGCACTGTAATATAAAAACAATTAACAATTGATCGACAACTTGTTGACTAAGTCTGGATAACTCAAAAAAACATACCTAGAGCTGATCACCTATTGAACAATAAAGACCAGTACACATTTCTCATCAGTCCAGGTGATGAACATTATGAAAACTTGACTAACTCAGCCAGCTTGTCGAAAGCACCCTAACAAAAAATCACAGTTTGATTGATATAATGTTCATGAGAAATGAGTGCCGGAACCTTTTTCAAATATTACCGGTCTCTTGACTGAGCCTAAAAGGATACGGATTGTGTGAAGAAAACAAACAGGCATCGTGCCTGGTTTTCAACTTCCATTATTCATCCCAGGAAAACACCATGGCTAAGAAAATTAATCGATTCAGCAGAATGATAACCGAACCAAAATCTCAGGGAGCCTCTCAGGCAATGCTTTATGGAACAGGTTTAACTGAAGAAGATATGCAAAAGGCACAAGTTGGCATCAGTAGTGTCTGGTACGAAGGAAATACCTGCAATATGCACCTCAACAACCTCGCACATTATGTCAAAGAAGCAGTAACTGATGCTGGTATGGTGGGTCTGCGTTTTAACACTATTGGTGTCAGTGATGGAATTTCCATGGGAACCAGAGGGATGAGCTATTCCCTGCAATCACGCGATCTGATAGCAGATTCCATCGAAACT
Source organism: uncultured Desulfocapsaceae bacterium (assembly GCA_964637245.1). GTDB lineage: Bacteria > Desulfobacterota > Desulfobulbia > Desulfobulbales > Desulfocapsaceae > Desulfopila_A. The sequence continues at coordinate 4,128 of CAZWVC010000111.1, read as the reverse complement.
GTAATGCAGGCCCAGTGGTATGATGCCAACATCTCTCTGCCTGGATGTGATAAAAATATGCCAGGCTGTCTCATTGGTATGGCACGGGTTAATCGACCCTCAATCATGGTTTATGGTGGCACCATAAAAGCTGGCCATCTGGAAGGAGCCAAACTTGATATTGTCTCGGCTTTTCAAAGCTATGGTGAATATCTGGCTGGCACAATCACCGAAGAGCAGCGACAGGCTGTGGTTAAACACAGCTGTCCTGGTGCCGGAGCTTGTGGTGGTATGTATACTGCAAACACCATGGCATCGGCCATTGAAGCAATGGGAATGTCCTTGCCCTATAGCTCAAGCAATCCAGCAGAATCGCGAGAAAAACATGAGGAATGTCGGCAGGCTGGAGTGGCTATTCGCACACTTTTGGAAAGAGATATCAAACCCAGTGACATTATGACTCGCAAAGCTTTTGAGAATGCAATGGTCATTGTCACTACCCTAGGCGGCTCAACCAATGCAGTCTTGCATCTTATAGCCATGGCCCGATCAGTTAATGTGGAGTTAAACATTAACGATTTTCAAAAAGTGAGTAATCGTATCCCCCTGCTTGCTGATATGAAGCCAAGTGGAAGTTACGTTCAAGAGGATCTTCATGATATAGGTGGGATCCCCGGTTTAATGAAATATCTCCTGGAAAAAGATCTGCTTCATGGTGAATGTCTAACAGTGACCGGAAAGACTGTAGAGGAGAATCTCGCAACACTTAGCCCCTTGCGAAAAGGTCAGGATATTATCCAACCTCTGGAGAATCCCGTCAACCCAAATGGCCATATTCAAATTTTACATGGCAATTTAGCACCTGATGGAGCGGTTGCCAAGATAACCGGCAAAGAAGGGGTTAGCTTCACCGGTCCTGCAAATGTTTTTGATGCAGAAGAAGATATGCTTCGTGCATTAGAAACTAAAAAAATAAATAAGGGTGATGTCATCATTATTCGTTATGAGGGGCCTCAAGGCGGTCCGGGAATGCCTGAAATGCTTACACCCACATCAGCAATAATTGGTGCAGGTTTGGGTAAAGATGTGGCATTGCTTACCGATGGCCGCTTTTCTGGTGGATCCCATGGCTTCATTGTCGGGCACATAACTCCGGAAGCCCAGCAAGGTGGACCAATAGCACTTGTGGAAAATGGCGATATGATAACCATTGACAGTGCTACTCATCGCATGGATATCAAAGTCAGCGAAACGGTTTTGGAAGAACGCCGAAAAAAATGGACTCCTCCTCCCTACAAGGCAACCCGAGGAACCCTGCATAAATATATAAAAACGGTAAAGTCTGCATCCGAAGGCTGTGTTACAGATGAATAGAGGATATTCTCTCTATCTCACTGGTATTAAATAGTTTTTCAATTTTTCGTTAGCGACAATAATACCTCTTATTCTCTGTTTGAGCTAACGAGTTTTTTCTAAGATACTTGAAGGATACCAAATACCTATCAGATAATATTAGCATTTATCTGAAATAATGTTATTGTCTTTTGATATACATCACATATGGGTAGCAGCAGTCACACTGTATTGAATGCTACACAACTTCACCTGCATTGGAATACTGCTACCCCCTGGAAGCGAGGTAACAGTATGTCAAAAACGAAAACCTACCGGGTTAAAGATAACCGAATCCGTTACATCTGCGAAAACTGCAATTATAAAAGAAGTTTGCCCGTTCCGCCTCAAGCTCGTAGCAGAAGTGTCCGCTGTCATAACTGTGGCACTATGGCACGCTGCAATCTAAATAGACGTAACCAGCCTCGTCAGCAACAGACTGGTAAAGTTACCATGCTGCTCTCTTCGGGCAGAGAATTGCCTATTGATCTAAAGGATATTTCAGAATCAGGAGTAGGAATAGATACAAAACCTGGCGAATCACGTTCTCTGTCAATACGGGATGAAGTGAAATTTAAATGTGGGTGGAACCCAAGTCTGTTTGCACGTGGACGTTATGTTATCGCCTCAATTAGCGGCACCCGTGTAGGTGTCCAAAATGTTTCATACCAAGGCTGGTAAAGTCATTTTCCATCCATAACCCATCTCTTGCTATTCCCTGTATCTTTAAGTGAATTTGAGATATTTCTCGGACTCCCTCCTAGGAATTACCTAATACGCTGGATCGCTTTGATAATCATCATAATTCCAGCTTTTGCAATAGCTTGCGAATTCTCTCACCTTTGTTCTTACTCAAACAGCCGATGGTTGCCGATGTCTGTCCACGAGTCTGGATAGTAGCCTGATCCCAGAAAATCCCTGAACGATAATCAAATCCTGCTACCTTATGCCAGGGGATCTCTTCATGGTAGGTCGACAAGGCAAAAAAACCCGGAGTTGAAATAGTTATCTTTTCGGTGGTGAATTTTATCTTTTGCGGAAACAGCCGAAATCTTAGAACTAACGTTGGTACCATTTCCGCAATAACTTGAAATGGTTGAATATCCAGGCTTTTTCTCTCTTTCTTGAATTCAAACCTACACCATTTGCATACTGATGCCTCCGCCTTACAGAGACTCAAACATTTTGGACATTCTTTGCCTTCAACTCGTTCACCGCAGTGGAGGCAAACAGTTGCATTTACTGGTATTTCACCTCTACATTCTGTGCATTTTTTTATTTTTTCCATGTTTTTACTAGCTCATAATGTAGTTGGAAAACGGATTTAAATCAGCCTGCGCTGATCTTTCTCATAACCTTTTTCGAGCTATCCAGTAATTGAGATATTGACCTTCACCAACGTCTATCCTGCTTTCTTCAAGAATTGTATATCTCAAATCATCATAAAATTTCTTAGAAGTTGAATGAGGATTTTCAAACCTATCTGATCTAGTGAACTTTCAAATTTAAGGTTCACGGCATATTGTTCCTTAAATTAAAAGCAAATTTACATTAAAAAACAGAGAGTTGCTATTCGGAATTTTCCCTTCAACAATTATCATATTAATAAAATATGGTTGTACTTCCATGGTGAAAACCAAAGTGGAGTTTAATAACTCGCAGGGAAATACCTGCTTATAACACTGAGCTAACCTGCAGCAAAACTGCGAATAACGAAGTTTGAACAACTTTTGAACTTTATACACACGGCGAAACTAGAAAGTTCGCCGATCTTTTGTTGTCAGAGTCTAGCCCCTGGTTATCCTTTTATTGCGGCATATCCGCCAAATAGATATGCCTTAAAAAACTTTTGAATTTTTAAAAATCCAGCTTCTTGCAATAAATACTCGATACGGTGTTGAGGGATGAAGTGTACTTCTTTTTCACGTATTTCAAATTCTTTTTCAACCTTAACTTTATCGTTCCTTACATGTACCTGTTGATTTTTCCAAGCTGAATTCAAAGTATTATATTCCTCCGAGCCAATCTCTCCTTCAAGGTCTACAAGAATGAAAATGGCACCAGGTTTTAATTTCTCAGCGATGCTTTTTAAGAAATCTAATTTCTTGCCGTCATCAGGTAAAAAGTGCAAAACCAGAATAGATGTGGCGGCATCAAAGTCTATTTCTGTCACATCATCAACAAGACCATGGATGAGTGTAATCTTGTCCTCCAGAAAAGCGGCGGCTACCTTTTTCCTGGCAATAGAAAGCATCGGCTCTGCCGGATCAAAACCTGTAAAATACCAATGAGGATTATCCTTTGAGTAATCAATTATCTCTTTTCCCGTGCCTGCGCCTGCTACTAATACCTTTGCGTCATCGGGCAAATTATCGTTTAAAAGATAATATGTTAGTTCATAAATAGATTGATAAGCTGGTATTATTTTATGTGCAGTGCCATCATATTCATTTGACCAATCACCATTAAAATCAATTTCTTTTTCCATTTTCTTTATAGCCTTTCTAAAGAGTTACAGAACACCGGCAATCTATTTCGAATCATTTCAAACGACACGTTAGATTATTTCTTTCAAGATAACGCTTGGGCTCAGCGCGCGCAGCGAAGCGGAGCGCCACTTGGAGCCTTTTGTTATGCGTAATTTACCTTTTACTGTTTCTATTGCCATTAAAATTACTGATTTTACATCAGTAAATGAAGTATCTGGATGAGCATTAAAGTCAGCTATTCTATGTACACTCCATCTGTTTTTGTAAT
>CAZWVC010000110.1:0-12299 GCA_964637245.1 uncultured Desulfocapsaceae bacterium | reverse complement strand
GTACTCTCATCGAGAATGCCAATACAGGCATCAGGGGAGAGAAGTCGTTGGATAATATCCTTTGGGTGCACTGGATTGAACAGGCTAGACACGTCTTTCCCTGCGTATTTTGTGATTACTTCCGATCCTCCGGGATGCTCCTGATGAAACAATGATAAATCGTAAACCTTGCCGTTTATTACAACCCAACAGTCATCAGGAGTATTGTGACGTTCAACTTCCTGCATTGTGATTTTTTGCATTGTTTAATTCCTTAGCCTAAATATTTCACGAATCTGGCAAGTTTATCTACAAGGTATCAAGGGCGCAGCTGTAATCTTCTACCACAAATCCTTGATAACGCCGTACATGAACTTGCCAGGTTCGCCCGAAGGGTGAAAAGAGTAAAGAAGCATGTCATCATTCAAAAGGAGCTAAGTGTACTCGTAGGAAATTCCTCAGACATCACCATAAATATCTAATATCATACTTAAAAAAACAGTAGCTAAACGTTTCATGAAACATTCAGGTTGACCATTTTTATTCTTTAATTCTGCTACTCCCCTTTTCATGAAGATAATGAAAGAATGACGGTTTCACAAAACAAGGATTGTTCAGGACGTGTGGATTACCGAAATATACAAGAAGAAGGTTTCAATACTGACGTTCTCAGCTATCTTCCTTTTCAGCACTCTTATGTTGCCTGTTGGATTTGATGACTCTTTTATAGATGTTCTGGGCTTTATCCACCGCCTCTTGAGACTGGAGGGCAACGCAGTAGGCTTGATGCCACTTGTTCTTCCGCCACAGTTTTTTAGCTCTGCCGAGAAGTTCTCCTGCTACATCAAGCTGAGCCTTCATACCAAAGGGAAAGGATGTGCGCGTGCGCGCCCACTCCAGGCGTCCTTCAATATCTCCAATGGCCTCTTCAAAACCGTCCTGGATATATTCATGTCGACCGAAATGAATGAGAAGATAGAAAAAAATACAAATAAACCCAACAGCAAATACAGCTTCCATTGCAGTCCTCCAAAAAAATCGAACGTAGAACTCTTATAGAACCCTTAAACTAAAAGATCTGAGCCGCCTGCTATGTTTCATGTGCGTCTCCTGACAGCAACTCCAGTTGAACTGCTGCCTTAAACCATCATTAAAATAGTGTAATATAAAACTTCAAACAAAGATAGTTGGCTAAACAGAAAAGGAGAAGGAAGCAGGAAATGACTCATTGCCTGATCATTTTTACAATAATTTTACTCTACTTTTCTTGTCGTATACCTTGAGGGAATGCATCCGCTTACCCTTAACGAACTATCCACATTCAAGTGCATCTTTGTTATTTGCCATCTCTTTTATGATGGTAAACCTTACTTGTATTTTGTCCATTGTACTGCTAAAAGAGCACCCGTATCTTTTTGATTTTCATTTCCTACCTTTTCAATTTCAGGGATTAGCGCAAGAGGATCGCTTTTCTGGAAATGGATTGCTGTTTTGATTTCAACATTATCCGAAACCAATGTGCGAAAATCATCCGGTGATCTGAAATATATATTCTGAAAAAGATCATGCCCCTGCTTTCCCTTCTCTTTTCTCTGCTCTGTCCACGGACTGAGACTGTTTAGCGTTGTTACGACTATACAGCCACCATTAATGGTCACTCGTTCAAGCTCGCAGAGTACCTGCCTGGCATCCTTCACAAACTCAATCGCCGTCATGGAGAAAACCTTGGCAAAACTGTTGTCAGCAAACGGCAAGGCGCGCATATCACCACAAAGCCCAATGAAGTTGGCTGGATCAGCTCGGTTTAATGCCAAACGTAACATTGGTAGAGAAAGATCTAACCCGATTACACTCGTTTGGCATGCCAGCACATCTTGAGTAAAGAGACCACTACCGCAGCCCACATCCAGAACACTTTCGCCAGGCTGGGGATATAGCAGCTCAAGGAGAAGCTCTGATTCATATTTTCTTATAAGCTTACCCACCGGAGTTGTAAACCAGCTGTCGTACATCTCCGTCCAGGTATCAAAACAACTCGCCTGTACCACCACTACCATTTCTACGTTTATAATTTATTGGATTAAACCTCGATTTTCCCTCTGCTGTCCTCAAACCCTATTTACTTTAAACGCTTGAGACCAGCCTTCTATGAGTTTATCGGTTCGCTTGGCTAGACGTTGTGAGATGAGCTCAACCAAGCGCACCATAAAAGGATAGCCAACCTGCGGGTTATGCTGAAAGAATCCTTTTAAACTGCTTGCTTGCAGAGCAATAACTCTGGTTGGTTCCACGCAAACCGCCTTTGATGTATATCTCCCTGTTGCCGTGAATGATGACCATCCAAATATTTCTTTTTCACCTATGGTATCTACCACAATATCTCGGTTGACTTTCTTAATTTCACTGCGGGCATAGTCTTCATGCCGTACATCCGTTTTTAATATTTCATCTTCTGCAACCATGATCAGTTCAACTTCCCCAGAATACACGCCATACAACTGGGCAGCTTCCTCTTCCATAGTGAAAACAACTTCCTCAGGGTTAAATTCCAGTAATTCTACATGTTGAGCAATCTCCTCAAGATGATCGTCCGAAAAATCTTCAAAAAGTGAAAACCCTGAAAACATATCCTTTTCAATCATAGCCCACCTCCTCAAATAGAATAGTTCAGCCTGGTTGCCTCAGTTCTTTGTCAGATCAGAGGGTTTTTGCCGGTCTCTCTAAGGTAAGTCAAAAAAGAAAAAAGGGTGTTAATCTACTCTCATTATATCAACTGATGAATAATGAAATAAGGAAAAATTTTGAAGGTGAAATTTTACCATAACTATGACCCTGCCATGAAGATGAATAATGAAATGGAAGTTAGATGTTTTAACTTAGTGTCTATTATATTGTAGCAAGATTAATATCTTCTCAAATCTACATAGCTCATCTCATTATGTTATTGTAAAATACTGGCTATTAATCTATTGTTGAATTAGCTCTTTACCCTAACACCTGAATGCCCTTCAACTGTATGCCAAAGAGAACCTGAGTCAGCACCACCTCTCAATATCATATGCATCTATCCTGTTTTTTTTCTTACTAAAAATTTCAGACTACTATTAGATATAACCAAATGGTTACAAGTTCATTTAGGGATCATGATATTTCATCTTAACACGTAGTGTTGACAGCATGATTGCTCATTTGTGCTGAATTGACTATTCTAAAACGGAATCTCGATCGGCACTATTTGTTACTGCTACTAATTATTTTCTTAATCGCCATTTATTGGTTTAGAATAGAATGATAAAAACCTTTTACTTCATAAATCCTTTTTTGATAGCCAAACACTATCTTCAACGATTGAGGTATAACGACCACATATCGAATTCAACCCCTTCATGCCGTATTCTGCGACATTACTCTACTCATGGTGATTTACCCTGCAAACGACTTTCTCTTACTTTTAACTATTATTGCTTGACCAGGAACCTGGTTTTGCTGATTCTCTGTTTATTGTACAGTTGCTCGGCAGGCTTGGCGAATACAGCAGAAACACTCAACGTCGAAATTACGGGAATCGAGGATGAATTACTTAAAAATGTTGAAGTATTTCTTAGTATTGCCCAAGCATCAGCCGAACAGAAGTCGGGTCTGTTGGAAAGCTTCGAGTTTGACAAACAAGAGAAAAAACCGGAACTCTCAGAAAGAGACATACGGCGGCTTCATCGCCTAGCTGAGCAAGAGATTACCCAGGCGTTACAGCCCTTTGGCTACTATGAACCCAAAATTGATGCAAAACTGGAAAAGGTAAGTGGTGAGTGGCTGGCAACCTATACGATTGACCTAGGACCACCCACAATACTGGGTATCGTTGAAATCCAGGTAAACGGTGAAGGCGGTGATGATTCGTCAGTTAAAGATGTGTTGAACTCAACAGAACTTATTGCTGGGCAGAGGCTGGATCATAGTAAATATGATGAGACGAAGAGCAAACTTTCAGATGCCCTGTATAATGCAGGCTTTATTGATGCCAGATTCATCCAGAGTGAAATCAAGGTTTACCCTGCAAATCGCAAGGCTGAGATCTACTTGATTGGTGAGTCTGGCCCTCGTTTCCAGTATGGCCCAATCACTGTTGAACAGGATATTTTACACCCCGAATTTGTCAGTCGATTTGCAAACATCAAACAGGGAGATCACTTCGATTCCAGCAAACTCATTGATTTTCAACTTGCTCTGATCGACAGCAACTATTTCAGCCAGGTAGAGATACTCGCAGAACGCGACAACGCAGTGGGCAACCAGATTCCGGTAATCGTCAAAACTGAGTCCAACAAGCCGCAGCGTTATACTGCCGGGCTTGGTTTCGGCACTGATACTGGACCACGTGTCACGGTCGGCGCTGAATTCAGGCGGATCAATCGATGGGGGCACAAGTTTCGTACTGACATTCGCGCATCGTTCATTGAGCAATCCATCAATACCCAATACCTGATCCCGATCAGAAATATTGTCACAGACAATCTCGCCTTTACAGCTTCTGCATCGAGAGAGAAAGTGGGCGATATCGATACCAACCAGTTTAACATCGGTAGCAGTCTCAGCGAAAATTGGTTAGGTTTCCGCCGACGAATCTATCTTAGTCTGGAGAGGGAGAATTTCGATGTTGGCGAAGGTACCCAAACCTCGAATCTGTTGATTCCAGGGATTCAGCTATCAAGAATCTCTACCGCTGATCCACTATTTCCGCGCAGGGGCTACAGCGCAACAGTTGATGTACATGGCGGCCTTGAGAGTCCATTGACAGAAACGACTTTTCTTCACACCAGTATAAGCGCTCGTTCAGTGTTATCTTTTACGGAGCGCAGTCGACTTTTATTGCGAGGAGAATTTGGCATGGTTCAGGCAGACACATTTTCCGACCTGCCGCCCTCACACCGATTCTATGCCGGTGGTGATCAGAGTGTTCGAGGTTATAGCTATCAGGACCTCGGTCCGAAAAACAGTGATGGTGATGTAATTGGCGGTCAATACCTTGCCGTTGCCAGCATTGAGGCCGATTATCTATTTTACGAAAATTTTGGTGCGGCGGCATTCTTTGATGCCGGTAATGCTGGTGACGATCTGCCTCCCAGTCCCAAAAAAAGTATCGGTTTCGGACTACGTTATCGCTCACCGGTAGGTATGATTCGCTTCGACATAGCTCACCCACTGGATGATTCAGATGATAACTATCGCATTCATATCAGTATCGGAGCCGATCTATGAAACGCGCACTTTCATCTGTACTTGCCATAATGCTGTCGTTGGTAACCGTATTTACAGCGATACTGGTATGTACACTTGTCTTTGTCATCACAACCGAACGGGGAACTCAATTTGTGTGGCAGCGTGCCCAACCGTTTTTGGCAGATTCTATTACGATACATGCAATTGAAGGCCGTCTCATGGGTCCGCTCGAAGCAAGAGGACTAAAGGTAACGACACAAACGTTTAATGTTGAAATGGATATTGTGGAACTGGATTGGCGACCTTCACGGCTGATTCGTCGCCTGCTGGAGGTAGATCATATCACCGTTGAAGGTCTGCGGGTAATTGAGCTGCAAACCTCTGCCCCCAAGACCAATGAAGAATCAAAGCCATTTAACCTGCCTGAAAAGATTGAGCTCCCTCTCGAAATAAGACTCGACAAGCTGAATCTGCAGAATTTTGAATTTCGTTCCCAAGCTGAGACTGAGCCTTTCATCATTGATACAGCAATGCTCAGTGCTATTGCGGATTCTCATCGGGTTGCACTATCTAGTATTAAGATCAATGCACCGTTGTTCTCCGTTGAGGGCAATACATCTCTGATGACCGACCGAAGCTATCTATTTGATGGAGATCTTCGCTGGCAGATCCCCATACCGGACTATCCAACATTAACTGGACAAACTATTCTTCATGGCAGCCTTCACGCTCTAACTATCACTCAAAGTATATCAGCTCCCTACGATTTGCAGGTCGTTGCCCAGCTGCGAAACCCCTTGAGTGATCTTGCATTTGAGATCGATTTGGCTGTTAATCCGATCAAGCTGCAGGGGTTGAATGAAGATTTACCACCGATTACCGCTCAGTTGGAAGGCACGGCTATGGGAAGCCCAAATGACATTGAATTCGATCTCACTGGATGGGTAGAAGATTCAGATTTTGGCAGGTTCAATGCTGCACTGACTGGCGATCTCAAATCACAGACTATCACCATTGATGAGCTCAAAATCTCCGTATGGGAACAACCTGCCCAACTTAAGGTGGCTGGCAAGATTGAACTTGCCAATACACCTATTTACGACGTAAAGGCAAACTGGGATCAACTCCAGTGGCCGCTCAAGGGCGCCCCATTGATTACCAGTTCACAGGGCACAATAATACTTTCCGGGACGCCTGAAGATCTGCATGCCGGAGTTGATATGGTGGTAGGCAGTACCGGTAGGATCCGAGGCAGCGCCGACCGGGAAAACCATGTTTTCGATGTTGCAATGGATTGGCAAAATTTGCAATGGCCTCTATTGGACCCTGAAGTGCAAAGTCCCAAGGGACATATAGCAGCTACCGGTACAATAGAAGATTATTTAATTGATATGAATGCCAGGCTTAAGTTTCTTGAGCAGACAGACAGCGAGCTTTTACTGAGGGGGCAGGGTAACCAGGAAGCATTGGATCTGACACGAATAGAGCTCGCTTCACTGGAAGGCAAACTTAATGGGACAGCTAAACTCCGCTGGAGCCCAGAACTGAAAGCCGCCGTTGAACTGGAGGGACAGGACCTGAACCCCGGCGTAATCTTGGAAGAATGGCCAGGCAAGTTGGCAATTTCGCTGAAGGCTCAAGGAGGTGTTGCCGGTAACAAGCCCAGCGTGCAACTCGAACATCTCCTCGCAGAAGGCCAGCTTCGTGGCTATGAAATGTCACTAGACGCAGCGGGAGCCTATGCAGAAAACCGCACTACACTGCAACATGTTTCATTGTCATCGGGTTCAACTCAAATTGAAGTCAGTGGTGCCATAAGCGATATATTCGATTTCAACTGGAAGGTTCACAGCGATGATCTAGGTACTCTCCTGCCGCAGGCCGCAGGCCGAATAACCGGGAGCGGCAGATTGGCCGGACCAGTCAAACGTCCCAGGGTCACAGCTCAGTTGACTGCAGAACAAATAAGCTATGCAGATTACCACCTGCAATCGCTGAACCTCGATGGTGATGTTGATTTAACTGGAGATAACCAATCCTGGATGTCGCTCGTTGCAGAAGAAGGAAGTGGTCTGGGTATTGAACTGAGAAAGATGACACTGGATGGTCAGGGCAATCCGAACGCACATGCAGTGACGCTGGCAATGGAGTCCAACCATGGACAAGCGGATATCGACCTACAGGGTAAGCTGCACAATCCCTGGGAGCAGGACATTGCGTGGAACTTCAGGTTAAATCAGGCCAGGTTCAGTTATCCGGGTCTGGAAGGATGGGTGTTGCAATCCCCTACTACGGGCTCCATAGCAACAGCACAGGTGCAACTTTCCAATAGCTGCTGGCGGTCTGGTGAAGCGCAGCTATGCCTGCAGGGGAATCAATCCGGGGAGGAAGCAACAGCCAATTTTGAGTTGACAGACCTGCCTTTTGCCTATTTTGCCCGCTACCTTCCACCCGATATAACTCTACAGGGCAGCCTCAGTGGCCGAGGAATACTGGGAAAATCAGGAAATAAAAGTCCATCCGGCAGCATCAATCTTAAGACAACCAAGGCTCGTGTGTTGTCTCGAAATGTAGACGAAGAACTGCAGGAGGACGATATACTGCTCATTGAACTTGAACCCGGCGATATCAGCCTGCAAATGCAGCAAGACCAGCTTGTTGCAAATATGAAATTACCCCTGTCCAAAACAGATGGTTTTGCATTACAAGCCTCTATTTCTCCAGGGGATGATCCATTGATGAAAAGGCCATTACAGGGACATATTACCACGGAAATCGAGAACCTGGCTTTTATCGCAGATTTGATCCCTGAGGTCCAGGAGATCAGGGGGAAACTTAGTGGTGATATCGCACTGACCGGCAATCTGACATCGCCTGTGCTGAATGGAGACATTGCGCTGGTTGAAGGTATGGCCAAACTTGAACGTCCCGGATTAGAATTGAAGGATATTCGGATTAATCTTAACGGTGATGGTGATCGAGGAGTCCAGCTAAAAGCTCACGCTGCTTCTGGTTCTGGTGATTTGGATGTTACCGGAACCGCTAAACTGCATGGTAAAGCGACTGAAGCCGATCTTAAAGTAAAAGGCAAAAATTTCAGGATAATCAATACGCTCGAAGCAGATGTTGATGCTTCACCAGACCTTACTATAGCCCTGCGCGGTGAACGTGTCGATGTGGAAGGAGAAGTGGTATTTCCAAGAGCCCAAATCAGACTTAAGACATTATCAGACTCTGCGGTTAAAGTCTCCGACGATCAGGTTATTGTAGTTTCAGAAGACCAGGAAAAAACAAACGAACAAGTAGGAAGAGAAGTGCATGCACGTGTGCGTTTTGTATTAGGAGATGAAGTGAACTTTGATGGATTTGGACTGAACGCCCGTATTGAAGGCAACATCTTTGCCGTTGAAACACCTGGTGAACCCACCACGGGCAGCGGTGAACTGAATATCCTTGATGGTGAATACAGAGCCTATGGCCAAGGGCTGGTAGTCGAAAAGGGCCGTATCCTTTTTGCCGGAGGGCCTATCAGTCAGCCGGGACTCGATGTGCGGGCAGTGCGTCGGCCAGAGCAGGACATACTTGTCGGTGTACAGGTGAGAGGCAATCTCAGAGAGCCTGACTTTACCCTGTATTCCCAGCCAACCATGACACAGAGCAATCAGCTCTCATACCTTGTGCTAGGCCGGCCTTTAAGGGGAGCGTCTAACAAAGAGGGCTCAGCCCTGAGCAGGGCTGCATTAGCTTTAGGTTTAAAGGGCGGCAATAAGGTGGCGGAAAAAATCGGCGGCAAGCTGGGGTTGGATCAATTCGGCATCGATTCAGGCGAGGCAGGTTCAGATACCAGTCCTGAGAATGCCTCGTTCGTGGTCGGCAAATATCTATCACCCAAACTCTATGTAAGCTACGGATTAGGCCTGTTCGATCCAGTATCCACTGTTCGGCTGCAATACATTCTAAGCAGCCGCTGGGAATTGGTAACGGAATCCTCGGGTGTTTCAAGCGGTGGAGACATCATCTACACTATAGAAACAGGAAAATAAAGGTATTTTAATCATCCATTTTTCGATAATTCTCCAGCCTCCGGCAAAAACCATAAAAGGAAGTCCCTTTAAACAGAGAGATTCATTCTCTCTCTGTCCCCCCGTCGACAAAACAAAAAGATTCCTATATCTGGAAGCGCCACCCACTCTCTCCAGCCGATAACAGGTAAACGGATCTTTCTTTTAATCATGAACCTCAACTGTTAATTGTTACTTGAATTTTTGAAAAATAATATGGCTTATGTCTCAGTATATTTTATGCTGATTATACTATTAATCACAAACTAGTAATATTATACTAAAACAGGAATGTAATTCTTCCGTTTGAGGTAAAATAGAACGCTAGAGGGTGTCACTAGAGGCTTGATCTGCAGTTGGCTCATTTCAATAGTTGGGTAAGATTCAGGTGAAGGAATCCAATAATGCGAGAGACAGATTACATTACTCTGGTACACACTAGCTGCTTCATTATGATTGTCAGGCTGAAGATTTAGGTAATCTGTAAGGTAAAAAAAACCAATTACTTCCTATCTTGCGTAATGATGCGCTAAAGGTCAAACGGCCTAATTGAAAATGATACATAGCGATGAGTATTCTGAGTTGATTAACCTCTTGCAAAAGCTGGAGGCAAAACCATATGACAATTACCAGAGATTGTTAGGCAGAAAATTTATCTACGAGTGCTTTCTTTTAAGCTTTATCCACATTCAAGGCAGTCCCGGGGCATCCCCCGCATCAGTGTGCCAACTGTTCATCAAAATCAAAGAACTAGGATTGACGAGTAAGTGTTTTACTTCCAAATACCGGGAGTTAGCTGCAGCAGACTTTCTATTGCGTGCTTTTCAGCAAGCCGTTATCAACCACACCCAGCCAAATCGAGGTGTTCAGGGCAGCGGCTCTTTTCAGCCAATATCATTGCCACCGCAGGTTTTACAGCGCAATGTGGTTACATTCACTGAGGAAGAAATGCAAATCGCATTTCATATCAGTTTACCCGGTTCCACTACCAATACCATACTTAGCAGCCAAGCCTGTAAAATGTTCACGGAAGAACTACCGGCTATCGTCAATGCACTGAAAAAATTGACCTCCAATACACTCAAGCTCAACCATCACTGTGATGTCGTTGAGGACATGTTGGTAGTCCAGAGTCAGCTCGACCAACATGGTCTGGTTGCCTTTATCGGTGACGGTTCGATCCTGGCAAGAAAATCAGGAGTTTCACAAGAACCTTTAAAGCAAGGAGCTGTTGCCTTCCATGTTCCAGATAAATTGGCAATAGAACTGGATTTTCCCAATGCTGGTCGAGCAAGAGGGCTTGGTATTTATAAAGGCGTGAGTGCTCTCATCGGGGCCGGCTTCCATGGTAAATCCACATTTCTTAATGCACTATCCAAAGGTGTTTATCCACACATCCCGGGTGATGGCCGGGAAAGGGTCATCACTCATCCAGATGCGGTTGTTATAACCTGCGAAGATGGAAGGTCGATTAAAGGCCTCGATATTTCAGGATTTATTAATAATCTTCCAGGTGGGGCTGATGTGAAAAAATTTTCCACAGATAATGCCAGCGGGAGCACCTCCGAAGCAGCAGCAATTATTGAAGCCATACTTGCCGGTGCCAAATATCTGTTAATTGACGAAGATTCATCGGCTATGAATTTCCTCATCAAAGATCAACATATGCATAAACTGCTTCCTGAGGAAACAATAACTCCTCTGTTTGATCGGGTGCGTGAAATGTATCAAACATATGGGGTGAGCATACTGATTTCAATTGGTGGCAGTTCAGACTATCTCGGTGTAGCAGATCAGGTTTTTGCTATTAGAAACTACTTACCAATAAGCATTGCCGAAAAGCTGCAAAACCTGACTCTGCCTCAACCCCAGGAATCGAAAACGCCTTTGGTAGTTACTGACAATCGCCGTTTACTCACTGACAATTTCGACCCTTCCTACTATGCCAGCAGATTCGGCAAAAACATTGATGTGCGGATTAAGCCTCTTCGTTTGCAGAATAAGATCTTGGAATATGGCGAAGAACAGGTGGATATAACACATCAAAATGCATTGGTAGATCCAGGTCAAACCATGTCCTTGGGATATGCTTTATTGCTTGCGAGGCAAGTTGTAAAGGATGTCCCTATGTCGCCGTCTGAACTGGCTGCTGAACTTAATCAGCGTATTGAAGAAAACGGACTCACAGTACTTTCCCAGCTGTCAGACATCCCCCTGTTTCTCGCTCAACCCCGAAAACTCGAACTCGCTGCAGCTATCAACAGAATACGAGGACTGCGAGTTACAATTCAGCAGTAATAAAAAGACATCAGTTCTGCTCCTCTGAAAAATTGATCCCTTGACATGACGTAGAGTAAAGACCATTATTTCAGAGTTTGCTTTATTTCATTGATGAAAATCATAACGTTTTCAAAAATTTTATATATACATTTTCCATTATACCTGAACCAGAGGAGTCAGATATCCATGAGCGAGTCGACGATGTACGATTTAATAATTGTTGGCGGAGGACCAGCCGGGCTTACAGCCGGGATGTATGCAAAACGAGCGGCATTAAACACCGTGTTGATAGAAAAGGGTGTTCCAGGTGGACAGGTTGCCATCACCAAGGATGTGGAAAATTATCCTGGATATAAAGAAATCGGCGGATTTGAATTATGCGAAAAATTCCTGGAGCATGCCAAGGAATATGATTTGGAAATCAGGGAAACGGAGGTAGTAAGTACAGAACCCGGTATCGATTATCACAGCGTCAAACTCTTTGACGGATCTGTGATAAAAGCCCATGCCGTTATCCTTGCCGCTGGAGGAACTTCGAAGAAATTGCAGGCGCCAGGGGAAGATGAGAATTTCGGCAAAGGTGTCTCCTATTGTGCAACCTGTGATGGATTCTTTTTCCGCAATCAAGACGTTGCCGTTGTTGGTGGAGGAGACACTGCCCTGGAAGATGCTCTTTACCTGGCAAAAATTACGAATAAAGTTTATCTCATTCATCGCCGTGATGAATTTCGTGGCAGCAGAATTTTACAGCAGCGGGTATTC
>CAZWVC010000109.1:0-12317 GCA_964637245.1 uncultured Desulfocapsaceae bacterium | reverse complement strand
GTAATGTGTCGAAAAAAAATGTATTTATCTGTGATCATTAAATTGTTCATGAAATATCCGGGTTAGACATAATGGTGTCAAAAGGGCAGGTTATTTATGATGAGAACCACTCATCAATATGGAGGATTCGTTATGCAAAATATTTCACTGCTCGTTTCGCCCTGCGGACTTTTTTGCGGAGAATGTTATCGTTACAAAAAAGGCAAATGTCCTGGGTGTTCAGAAAACAACAAAGCCACCTGGTGCAAAATACACAGCTGCACTGAGCGTCAAGGAACTTCAACCTGCGATGACTGCAAGGCATTTGATGATGTCAACGAGTGTGCCAAATTCAACACCATTTTTTCTAAATTTTTCTACTATGTCTTCAGATCTGATAGAAAGGCCTCACTTAAGCGAATATCACAGGTAGGTATCGCTGCATATGCCCTGGAAATGGATGCGGCAAAAAGCTCAGTCATAAAGCGAAAATAATATTATCCTCGGCACACCGTTTATCACGCTGCCTTCAACTGAAGGTAGTGTGCCCGTTAGCTAAAAATCATTTAATATAAAAATAATTTACCCCTCAGAATATCGATTTTTCAATTAATTATCAAACACCTACAATTTCTCAGATCCTCTGTGCTCACTGTTAGTGTGGTGAATTTGACTCTTCCCTTACGAAAGATTTTGAAACTTGGTATAGTGGCCTTATAGTTGTAGCCTGTATGTAAAATTACCAATTTCATGCAAAGAACGACCTCATTAACCACCGTTAAAGGATGTTAAAATGGTAAATGTTAATACTTTCGAAGATCAGGTCGATGAGCTCAAATATATAATAGGTGAACTTGCGAATGATCATCCACCTGAAGTAATAGAAAAAACCGCCACCAGACTTGAAGGTCTCAATTATGCACCAGCCGTTGTAACTCCAAACCACTCATTCCTGCGGATGACAAAAACGGGACTACTCGCTGAAGTTGATAGAATTCTTGCACTACCAGATGATGAAGCATGTGCATTGGCACCTGATGATTCCAGGAAATGCGAGGATATCCGCTTACAGACTATCAAGGTGCTCCTCTATTATTATGAAAAGCTGCTTCTCCTGCGAAAAGGTGATGCTGATGAATGGGATGAGGTAGATGAACTGTATGTTCATGATTAGTAGAGATATAAACCGCCGCCCTGAATAATAACAGATAGAAAGGTGCCAATAGCCCCATAACCCACTTTTCTGATATATTTCGCTACGCTCCTGGTATGATATTACTCAAATCTACCTTTATGGAAAGATATATGTTACACTTGGTATAACATATATCTACAAGGGGGCAGCAGATGAAAAAGCGAATCGACTCGATTGTGGTATTAGGTCTGGGCAAAGTCGGCTATCTAGTGGCAAGACTGCTTCACAACAGCGGCTTTCAGGTTACCGGAGCTGATCTTCACCCACCGGAGAATAAATCCTATACGACAATAAAGGTGGATGTCAGTGATCTAAAGAATCTCACTAAACAACTCAATAAATTTGATTGCATCATCTCTTGTCTCCCCTACAACTTTAATCTTAATGTTGCTACCATCGCTCACCGAGAGGGTATTCATTATTTTGATTTGACTGAGGATGTTCCAACCACCAAGGCGATTATTGAGATGAGCAACACTTCATCTTCTGTAATGGTTCCACAGTGCGGCCTTGCCCCTGGTTTTATAGCTATTGTAGGTGCCTGGCTAGCCTCTGGCTTTGATAAGATCCGTTCCATCAAACTGCGGGTTGGTGCCCTGCCGCAACACCCCACTGGTCTTTTAGGATACGCCTTTAACTGGTCTCCGGAAGGTGTGGTAAATGAATACCTCAATGACTGTGAAGTCATTGAAAATGGAAGACACAAATGGGTATCACCCATGGATTGGGTCGAAACCTTGGTTATCAACGGAATCCAGCTTGAGGCATTTACTACCTCGGGCGGGCTTGGGACCATGTGCGAAACCTTTCTCGGCAAGGTTGACAATCTCGATTACAAATCCATTCGCTACCCCGGCCATGTAAAACTAATGAATTTCTTTTTCCATGAACTGTTGTTGCGGGAAAACCGCGAGATGGCCGGCCAGATCCTGACCAACGCCAAACCTGCGGTTAACGATGATGTTGTTTTTGTCCATGCTTCAGGAGAAGGTTGGAAGGGTGATAAACTGGTCCGCGATGAGTTTGTCAACGCTTACTACCCCAAGGAAATAGATGGTAAGATGCGACGTGCTATTTCATGGACTACTGCAGCATCACTATGTGCTGTTGTTGAGATGGTTCGCAGTGGAATTCTTCCTGCTAAAGGCTTTATCAGAATGGAAGACATACCGCTACAGGATTTTCTGCAAACGAAGAACGGTAGTTTCTACCAAAGCAATTAAGTTGGGCTGTACTATAAAATCCATAAAATCATATACATTTAATATAGAGCAAATTAGCATATTTCAAATTGGATGTAACTGTTAACCCAATGAGCCCGTTTCTTTAAACTGAGACGGGCTTGTAATTTTTTACCTGATATAGTTTGGGCGCCTAAATGTCGAATTTGATTCCCTGGGCAAGAGGTAGAGCTTCGCCATAATTTATAGTGTTGGTCTGTCTCCGCATATAGCCTTTCCAGGCATCCGAACCCGACTCGCGGCCTCCACCGGTTTCCTTTTCACCACCAAATGCTCCTCCAATCTCAGCCCCTGAGGTGCCGATATTCACATTAGCAATTCCACAGTCTGAACCGGCAGCTGAAAGGAATATCTCCGCCTCACGTAGATTATCGGTAAAAATCGAAGAAGACAATCCCTGAACTACATTATTTTGCAGGGCAATGCCGTTTTCTACCTCACCACTGTATTTTATTAAATAGAGGATCGGGGCAAATGTCTCCTCCTGCACAATTGCACAGCTGTTTTCCACCTCGGCCAACACAGGTTCAACATAGCATCCAGAATCGTATTCCCCGCCATTGAGCACATTCCCACCACAGAGAACTACCCCACCCTGCTCTTTGAGTTTTTCCAGGGCACCCAGATATCCATGGACAGCCCCCCTATCCACCAATGGCCCCATATGATTGGTCTCATCAAGAGGATTACCAATACGTATAGTGGTGTAGGCATTGAGCAGGGACTCTTTCACTTTTTCATAGACTGATTCATGAATTATCAAACGCCTGGTAGTTGTACAGCGTTGGCCAGCTGTTCCTACTGCACCAAAAACTATTGCTGGTACAGCAAGTTTCAGATTGGCACTGGGGGTGACAATGATCGCATTATTGCCACCGAGTTCGAGGATACATTTACCAAAACGCGTAGCCACCACTTGAGCAGCATGTCGGCCTATTTTGCAGGATCCCGTCACGGAAAGTAGCGGTATTTTCTTATCTCCCAAAAGCAGCTCACCTATCTCTCCACCCCTGCCGATCACCAGATTGAAAATACCCTCGGGAAGGTTATTATGGGCCATTACCTCGGAGACTATTTTCTGAATGGCTATAGCAGTAAGTGGTGTTTTTGAAGACGGCTTCCACAAATTTACATTACCACATACTGCTGCTATCATGGCATTCCATGACCACACTGCAGCCGGAAAATTAAAGGCACTAATGGTAGCAACGATACCCAAGGGATGATACTGATCATACAAGCGATGCTCTGCTCGTTCGGAATGCATGGTAAAACCATAGAGCTGACGTGACTGCCCAACTGCAAAATCACAGATATCGATCATTTCCTGGACTTCCCCCATACCCTCCTGAAGTGATTTGCCCATTTCATAGGATATCAAAGTCCCCAGCGGCTCTTTCTGCCGGCGAAACCCGTTGCCGATCTGCCGCACAATCTCGCCACGCTGTGGCGCTGGGATTGCTCTCCACTGGCTGAAAGCATTCTCTGCTGTTTGAACAACCTCGTGATAATCACTCGCTGAAGCCTGATATACGGAGGCAATCACCTTGCCATCAACCGGAGAAACTACTTCTATTTCACCGCTATCTTCAGTTGAGCCCCATTGCAGTCCGCTGGACACACCATAATTTTTTAACTCAATTGCCAGATCATCTAAAAACTTCATTTTGCACCTCTCTGTTCAGTTTTCAGAAAGATATCTGATATGAATGGAAGAACAAATCGCAAAATGACTTGCGTTCGTCTTCATCAGTTAATATGTTACAATAACTGTAACACATGAATTAGGAAAAGTACATGTCAGCATCCACCAAATTATCTAACTCGGTAAAAGCCCTGTGTTTCATCGCCAAGCAGAGCCCTCTACCACAAAGCAGTTCAACACTTGCTGCCAACACTGGAGTCAATGCGTCTAAACTCCGCAAACTGCTCGCTGATTTGGCAAAGGTCGGAATTGTAACACCTACTAAAGGTGCCTCAGGCGGATATGTCCTTACCAGATCTCCCGCTGATATAAATCTCCAGGAAATTTATTGCGCAATTGAGGATCGTAAAGCCTTTCATCTCAATGTGGCTGCATTGAAAAGCGAGGAACTGCTTCAAACAGCCGCGATTAACACCTACTTTCTCGAACTATTTAGTGATATTCAAATCGAGATAGAGATGAGAATGGCAGATATTACACTAGGGAATATCATCGAGGAGATCTCATGATATTCCCTAGAGTGTATAAATGATAGTCCAATACTATTTTTTAACGCCGACGAAATGCGCCCCAACGGTAAAATCGGAGGTATGAATACTGGTTTTTCCGACACATTCAACATCTGTGAAACCAGCGTTTTTTATGAGTTTTATTTGATCTCCCACGGAGATCGCCCCGCCTATTCATTGCGACCAGGCTTCCAAACTACCAACCAGGTGCAAAGGCAGTTCTTTTTCTACAACAATATCGGCAACTTGGATCCTTCCTCCGGGCCTTAACACTCGATACATTTCCTGAAAAAGTTCATCTTTGGCCGGCGAGAGATTAATTACCCCATTCGAAATTACCAGATCAAATCCCTGATCCTCAAACGGTAAGGTTTCTGAGGTAACATGTATTGTTTCAATATCATCAATATCTAAGCTGTCGAACACACGACGTGCTCGATCTATCATCTCCTGGGTAATATCGATACCGCATACTCTGCCGTCAGCTCCAGCCAAAGTACGGGCCACGACTAAATCGAACCCGGCTCCGCAACCAATATCGAGAATATCACTCTCGGGTTTTATGTCACCCAAAGAGAAAGGGTTGCCAACGCCACAAAAAGAGTTCAGCAGCTCGGTCGGTATATCCTTGAGAATTTCATTATTATACCCCAGAACCTGAGCACCCTCGTGACCTGTTGTATACTTAAACAACCCTTCTGCAGAGCTTGACACCTGTGAATATTTTTTCCGAACAACACCTCTGACCTGTTCTCTCTCATCCTGTGAATAGGAGTTCGGCTCGAGCTGGCTTCTGCCTTGCTCTAATTGAGCAATTGTTGTCTGACAACTGTCAGCACCCTTTTTGGGCCCTCACTTACCTGTAGCTAAATCACAAACCAGTTTGTCCACAATATCTATCCTCTAAAATAAAGATCGTTCATGTTTCTGAATACCGCACCTTCCAATTAAACTCAAGACAAGCTGCAACCTGACAATTAAAAGCAATAAAATCGGTCAATTAAACCAGTATGTCAGTTATATATCAACAGCACTAAAAACATAAGTAGCCTTCTCAAAATTTCCATATCATTCTACGCAATACCCAAAGATTCCATGTTTTAAGATTCTTTTGAAAGCCGTTGCTTCCTTAGCCTTGATTTAGAAAAATGAAACCTCAGGTAATGATCACGGGGCTTCCAGACTGCTTCAACTCTATTTTTGTATTTTATAAATCTCTGTTTCAAAAAAATGGGCTTAATTAATTTTGAATTTAGCAACAAGTTCGGTCAACTTCCCAGCTAACCCAGAAAGTTCATCGGCAGAAGTTCTTAACTGCTGGCTTCTATCTTTTACCTCTAGCGATCTTTGCTTGACCTCGCCAACTCCCTCGCTCATATCCGTGGTCATCTGATTACTGCTAGCCACATTTTCATTTATTTCGGTAATTCCCTGTGAGGCTTGAGTAACATTGTTGACAATCTCATTGGTGGTGATTGATTGTTCCTCAACTGCAGTGACAATGGAATTTACAATTTCATCCACTTCCGTAATTACCTTGGTTATAGTTTCGATTTCTTTGACCGTTTGCCCGGTTCTAGACTGAATACCATTAATAGCCTCCTTAATTTTACCAGTCGCTTCTGCAGTACCATGGGCAAGATCCTTGATTTCATTGGCGACAACAGCAAAACCCTTACCAGCCTCACCGGCCCGGGCTGCTTCTATGGTAGCATTCAGCGCCAATAAATTGGTCTGCTCCGATATTTCAGTGATCGTTTCAGTGATCGTGCCAATAGCCTTGGCAGCTTCTCCCAAACCTTCAATGCTTTGATGCGATTGCTGGGCGTTCACCACCGCCTCTTCGGTAGTCTTGCGAGCCCTGGCACTGTTTTCTGCGATTTCCTGGATGGTATTCCCCATCTCCTCAGAAGCGGAGGCAATCATATCAAGATTTACCGTTGACTGTTCCATGGCTGCAGATACTGTATTCATATTATCAGATACCTGTGCTGCATTATTCGATGCATCATCTGCAATATCTGTGGTTGACTCAGCATTACCAACCATTTCATCTGAGATACTGGCAAGCTCAGTAGACGCCGTTGAAAGTGAATCTGAAGATTTGATGATATCTTCCAGCATCTCTTTGCCTTTAACAACCATTACCCCCAGTGAGTTCGTCAATTGGCCGATGGCATCATCAACCTTGGAGGAAAAATCAATTGTGTAATCACCTTCACCAACTTTTATCGCTTTTTCTGCCAGTTCTTTCAGTGGTTGATTTATTGAACGCACAAGTAGAATATTTACAAGAATACCAGCAACAACAACCAGAGTTCCAACCAGAAGGTTGTTGCGCAACATTTTCATATCCAGACCAGCAACAAAATCCTCTCTTTTTTGTGCTATTGCTACATGGACTCCCCAGCTATCAATTCTTTTAGTAAACGCGATTTTTTCATCTCCCTTATACACATATTCCACCATTCCATCTGCATCTTTCATTAAGGGAACGATCTCGTATAAGTTATCAGATTCCGTTAATGTTGGGTGGATAAGAAATGATCCTTCATCGGTATAAAGAAAGAAATATCCAGGACCAATCTTTGTCTCTGATACATGTTTTCGTACCACATCAGAAATCATAATTTGGCCAACATAAATTGCCCCAATGATCTCATCATCAGTATTTTTGAGAGGTTTATACGCGGTGATGTACCAATCATTTACCACATAAGCCTTACCGCTATAAACCTTGCCTTCCATTATGGTTTTATAAACAGGGCTATCTGATGGAATATAGGTGCCTATAGCCCGTTCACCATCTTTCTTCTTAACTGTAGTGGATATCCGCAATAGCTTATCATCTACAAGCTGAAAAATAGTCGCAGAAGATCCTGTTAGTTTCTCAATTTCATCAACAATTTCATTGGTATCATTGAGATACATCAAGCCTGCCTGGAATTTCGGAATTTCCTGTGTATTTTCTTCCTTGGTGATCTGATTGACGAGTGTCATTTCAATCATTTTAAAATCATCGAGGAAAAGCCCACCTTTTACTTTGATATGATTTTCGAGATTAAGGAGGTCGCCGTCCAGTTTTTTCCGTACAAGTTCATCTACTGCGAGGAGTGAGTTCACTAAACTATGATGAATATCTCTGCATGCTCCCTCACCCAAGGTACGCAGACCTGCATTTGACATACGTATGGCGTTACCCGAGATAATGAGTATTGAAATGACTACAACTGAAAGCATTGCGAAGAAGAGTTTGGTTGTAAACTTCATATTTTTGAATTTATTTAGCATCAGATTCCCCTGTACTTCGGTGGCCCCATTTCATTTGATTAAGAAAAGAAGACTTCTGTTTTTTGTTATACCAATTCAATTGCATTTTTATTCTATGCCTCTTTTCGGCAAAAATTCAAATTTGATATAATATTTTTTCTTACTTTTTAATATTTTTCTTAAATTTGCTTTTCTTTCTTTACAAATAGTGTGTTTCGTGCCTCATTACTGGGTATAAACGGCAAAGAATTTGACCGAAAAAATGAAAAGAAATAGCTTATAGCTATCTTTAATTCTGGTAATCTAGGGGAAGAAGATTGCAAAAAAAAATTAGCCAAGCACAATCTAAGTGCTTGGCTAATTTAATCAGTTGATTTTGTTAATCTTAAACGTCAGAACTTACGGTTCACCTGCTTATATTGGTAGCAGCTATGATACTTATCTTGCTTAGTTAACTCATCCGAGTCAAGCTGCTTCACGAATATTAGAAGTGATGAACAAATCGTAAGGTGAATCGACTACCCTCCGATCGGTTTTCCGCGCTGGTCTCGAAGTAGGCGTTAAAGAAAAGATGGCTATCCGGAGAAATATGCCATAACAATCCTGGTCCTATGCCGAAAACCTCCTCCTCACTGTCATCGACATCATCACCATCCACCTCGGTTTCGGTAATTTGCTTGAGATAGTACCCATTTATTCCAACCCGCAGCATCTTGGGAATTACCTCATAAGCACTGGCAAAGTTTAAATGTATTGCTTGACCTGCCTGGCTGTCATCTGCACCACCAAAAGGATCGTCGTTTTCACCGTTCCAGAGATAATGGATACGGGTTGTCGCTGTCCAGCTTGGTGTTATAAACAGTGTTCCTGCCCAGTACGGGTTGAAGGAAAAAAAGTTGGATCCGGGGTTGAGGTTCTTATCCTCATCATATTTGCCGGTTGGCAGAAGAAACTGGAACTCGATGCGGTGCATGAATAGGGGCCGTCCATCCTTTATTATTGGGTCCCACTGAATAAATGGACCGATGAGGATATCTCCCAAACCCGCTCCATTATCCTGGGGAAAAGGACCCATGGCATCATAATCCAGATCCAGGCTTACCAGTGGAACAATTACATCAAGTCCCCATTTGCCGCCCCAAAGAACTTCAGTATCGGATTGATAGATCCCCTGATTAAGACTCACCCAGACATTCAAATCAGGATTTGGAAAAGGAATCTCGTCACCATTGGCATCATTGAGCTGATCGGCAGTATAAAACTGGATATATTCAGTGAAATAGAAGCCCGGACCAGCAGGCGGACCACCATCCATAAAACTGGTAAAACCCAGATTAACTGACGGCAAGTCATAGGCGAAAACTACGCCCTTGTTTAAAAACAAAAAGACAACAGTCAGAAAAACACACTTCATCATCGGTTTCATTCTCTCTCCTTCGCATAGATTAAAACTGCCAATAGAGGATTTTTCGAGCAGGCTCAGACATAATCACACGCTGGCCAGCAATGCCATGCACCATAGAAATAACATATTGGCTACTTTCTCTCTTCCAGGTAATTCGAGAAAACCTAGCCCATTTATTCCCTGTTTGCAACGATTTAGATCTGTTGGGTAATTTCTCTTTATGTTTTACACACTCTGTTGCCTGCAGAATTACCCACACTCAACGGAGAAATTATCATTCTATTACTATTTTATGTATATGTGAAAAAAGACCAGGGCAAATTAGATGAATAGACAATCTTGATCCATGCTGATAAAATGTCAGGGATTATACTAATCTAGGGTGTTCATCTGTTGTCTTTTCTGCGACTGTGCCGAGAATGTCACAGGGTTAAAAGAACAATTCGAGCAATAATCTGAAATTAAAACGTAAAATGAAATACATACATGGTTATGACCAAAAAGAGAACTTACGTCTACGAGACCAGGCAAATACACTTGTAGAATTATTGCATTACGATACTTTTTATGAGGAGGGTAGTAAGGTCTTGGAAGCCGGTTGTGGAGTAGGTGCCCAGACCATAACGCTGGCCCGTACAAGCCCTCATGCACGCTTCACCTCAATTGATATTTCTACTGCTTCGCTTGCTGAAGCAAAGAGCAAGATAGAACAGGCAGATATTTCCAATGTCCATTTTCAACAAGGAGATATTTTTAACCTTGGTTTTGAACCTGAATCTTTCGATCATATTTTTGTCTGTTTTGTGTTGGAACATTTGGCCAGACCAACTGATGCCGTTACCAGCTTAAACCAGCTCCTCAAACCGGGTGGTTCTTTTACCGTGATTGAAGGAGACCACGGATCTACCTATTTCCACCCAGACAGTAAAGCAGCCCACAAAGCCATTCAATGTCAGGTGGAACTGCAAAAGCGAGCTGGCGGTAATGCAAACATCGGCAGAGAACTCTATCCTCTACTCACCGCTGCGGGATTACGTTCAGTGCAGGTATCACCACGCATGGTTTACGTAGACTCCAGCAAACCTGAGTTTGTTGAAGGTTTTACCAAAAATACCTTTACGGCAATGATTGAAGGGGTTCGTACTTCTGCCCTGGCCTCAGGTTTGATTGACGAAGAAACGTTTGACAATGGAATAAAGGCATTATATCGGGCAGCTGAAGATGATGGTGTCTTTTGCTATACGTTTTTTAAAGCCTTTGCCATAAAATAGACCCTGAGTTTTTCCTAATTTAAATCAAAAACGTCAAGAGTTACTTATATTCTTTGCTTAGCGTAATGCCAATATGAATGCAGCTGTGCCGAGAAGCGCCGTTACAGTACGCACATGGTTCCACATGGTCCAACGGTTGAGGTAATTAGCCCAGAATTGCTCTGCTTTGGGATCTCCTGATGACATTGATTCAAGAGTATTATTCAGAGGCACGTTTAATCTGATGGTCACTAGCATAACTCCCGTAAGATATAATATACTACCAGCGAGCAGGTACATGCTCTTGGGTTGCGACCATCGCCAGATAATCGAAACGAGTAGGAACAGAGATCCTCCTGCAGTGCCAAAAAATACACTTAAAAATAGAGGGTTGAGAATAACCCGATTTATTGATTGCATTGCGGCAATACCCTGTGAAAGTTGGAGTTGACCGAGAGCACGCATCACTGTGTTTGAAAAGATGAAAAATAACCCTGCCATCAACCCACTTCCTAATGATGTTAGAAGCGTTAAATAAAAGATAAAAGAATCTTGCATGGTATACTCCTCATTTATCTACCGGATGATACAATTTTCAACCAATGTGAATTACTTTGGGTAAATAGAGTAAGATTTCCTTTTAAAACTGGAACATAAATATTAAAAATATATGGATATATTCAAATTTTCCCAAAAGATGATGACCATGAGCGAGGAGAACTGGGCCAGGCATGCAAATCCGCTTAGCGTATATTCACGGTTCACCTGCTTACCCCTACTTTCCCTGGCAATCTGGTCGCGAGGGGAGCTTGGCTATTTAGCAATTCCGTTGATACTGCTTGCCCTCTTCTGGATCTGGTATAATCCTCGCGCTTTTGGTCCACCGCAATCAACTGATAATTGGGCTTCCAAAGGAACATTTGGTGAGCGTATTTTTTTGCGTAAAAAAGATCTCTATATCCCAGAGCATCATATTCGTATGGCCCACATTCTGACCTGGCTTACGGCACTTGGTATGCCTGTACTCCTTTATGGCCTGATGAGTCTCAATCCCTGGGCTATCATCCTTGGTAATTTTATGGTCATAGTGCCAAAAGCCTGGTTTGTCGATCGCATGGTATGGATATATGAAGATATGAAGGATACACAACCTGAATTCCAAAGCTGGTTAACCCCCTGAAGAAGCTGGCTGGCACTTACATTTTCACCGGATTCAATCAGCACAGTTATCGTGTTGAGGGAAAAACGGCTCTAACACCTACTATTCCCTCCATAAAAATAGTGACAATCGACAAATAACGTTTGACTTTCTCTTGCTAAAGATTTAAAACAGCGTCTTTTTTACATATATCAGCACCTGTTTCATTAACATCTTCTGGAGATAAACATCATGGGTTTTAAATATCAGGATCTGCGGTTTTCAATTCCCTGGAATCTTTTCCTGCTTACAGTGGGATCCATTCTCTTCATAACCGGTATGAAAGGTGTAATAATACACCATAATTTTATTCCCGGCGGTTTATACGGTTTAATTCTTTTCATCTATTATAAGACTGACCTTCTCTCTCCGGGCATCTGGTACTTTATTCTCAATATACCTCTGTGCATTATGGGATGGCTATATATAAGCAAACGCTTTGTATTGTATACTCTGTATGCCGTAGTGATTATGTCGATAGCCACTGAATTCATCTCTATTGATTTTGGTATTCATGAGCAACTCTACGCTGCCATCGCCGGAGGATTCTTTTTAGGGTCCGGAT
>CAZWVC010000108.1:0-12426 GCA_964637245.1 uncultured Desulfocapsaceae bacterium | reverse complement strand
CATTCTACGCCCTTCGGGATTGGCAATTTTACCGAATCTTTATCGTTATCAATAGGTTGAAGTATAATTATACGTCTACACTATTGATGCCTCACATCTCCGGCAAACTTACCAATTGCAAAATTTAGGAATACATGAAAAAACTCCGCTCGCTCTTCACCTCTACCATATCATTAGAAAACAGCGTTGATCAGATTCTGCGACAGCAGCTACTCTGGATGTTGCTGCTCCGAATTGTACTATACACCTTGCTTTTGGGTATTACCTATATCTTGAGTGAACTCAAGATTGGGATAATTATTCTCCCAAATTCCGTACTGATACTCCTTCTCTTATTGGTATTTTCTCTTACGATAGCCTCGGCATTCATCCTCACAAAATTGCGCGGCAATCTGCAACTATTTGGTTTAATTCAGTGCATTCTCGATACCCTTTTTGCCAGTGCGCTAATATATTTTACAGGGATTTCAAATTCAATTTTTTCTTCAGTTTATTTCTTCTCGATCATTACCGGTGGCTTGTTGTTGCCAAGAAAAGGTGGCCTGATTGCTGCAGCGACTGCAACATTGATGTTCGGAATAATCCTCATCCTGGAATATAAAGGTATAGTCCCAGAATATTTTAGTGGTTTCACTTTTAATAAAGTGCAGGAACTACCTGAATTAGTAAACCTTTTTGCAGTCAAAGGGTTAACTTTTTTTCTTGCCGCATTGTTAAGTGCAATGTTTGGTATGCGTCTCACCTCTACCGAAGAAGTTCTCTCAAGTACGATTGAGAGTTTTGATAAACTCTCGCATCTTTATAAAACCATTTTTGACAATATTTCCACCGGCATTATCACCACTAATGACCACAATATCATCGCCTCGGCAAATAATGCCGCACTTGTCATAACAGGCCACTCGATTACAGAATTAATTGATCAGGATCTCTCGGTGATTTTTCCCAGTATGGATATTAAAAATATCGGAGCACGCCAGGCTGCAGATTTTACGAAACGAGATGGGACCAAAATCAGAATTGGCTATTCGATAACTTCATTGAATCCGCCGAGACGAGATCTCGAATCAAAATCTCAACTTTTCAGTTATGAAGAAGACAGTAAGCTTATTACCCTTCAGGATATCGGCGAAATTGAGGAGCTTGAAAGAAAAATCCGACAAGGTGAAAAGATGGCCGCAATCGGTATGATGAGTGCGGGCATTGCCCATGATTTTAGAAACCCCCTCACGGCGATTTCAGGTTCTGCACAGGTTTTGTCCCAGGAATTTTCTGCCAAGAATTCACATGGGAGCATGGAAAATCTGGAGTTAACAAATATCATTCTGCGAGAATCAAACCGTTTAATCTCTACCATCGCAGATTTTCTCAAATTTGCCAGACCCGACACGGCAAATCGTAAGTGGTTTTCCTTGAGAAATTGTACAGAGGAAGTACTCCAAGTTTGTCGTGCAGACCCAACATGGCCAAACACGAGCACCATCGAACTTGATATCGATCCCCAAATAGACATTTGGGCCGACGAAAGACAGTTCTTTACGGTTATGAATCATCTCGTGCAAAACGGAATCGCTTTTTGTCCATCGGGAAATGAAATTATCAGGATAAAAGCAAGAGAGCATAAGCTTGCTGATAATCAGGAACAACTTATTATAACTATAGAAGACAACGGTGCCGGTATAAATGAGGATATGTATGAAAAAGTGTTTGAACCATTTTATACAAATCGGGCCGATGGAACAGGGCTGGGACTCGCCATAGTCCGCCAGACACTTGAAGGACACAAAGGAAATATCGAGATAGATACAGCTGAGCTGGGTGGTGCGAAGTTTACTTTATCCTTGCCTTTATTTTAACATTACATAACCTTCAAGTGGGATAACCATAAATCACTGAAATGGATCACATAAATACCCTTCAGGCTTGTGCGATTCGGTTGCTCCAAGCACACATTCAATGAAAAATTTATATAGTCCTCTATTGTCGCTTTTTGCTGTGCTTTTCATGTTATGTCCTGCAAGTGCGATGGAAATTGCTGACATTATTGAGAGAGTTGAAGATAATCTTAACGGCAAAACCGCGCAGATGAACATCTCTATGAAAATTACTACCAGTAGGACAACCCGTACCATGGAAATGGAAAGCTATTCTATTGGTAGTGAAAAAAGTTTTATAAAAATTACCTACCCGAAAAAAGATAGGGGAATAACTTTTCTTAAAATTGACAATGGTATGTGGCAATATGTTCCCAGAATTGAGAAAATAATCAAGATACCTGCGTCAATGATGCTCCAGAGTTGGATGGGAAGCGATTTCACCAATGATGACCTCGTCCGGGAAAGTTCAATCAGCGAAGATTACACAAGTTCTCTCATTGCAGAAGAATCAGATATTTACCGTATTCTGCTAAATCCAAATGATGATGCCCCGGTGGTGTGGGGCAAACTTATAATGGAAGTTTCAAAAGAGTACTTTCTCCCGACCAAAGTTCTCTATTATGATGAAGAGGATACCCTCATCCGCGAATTGCTCTATTTGCAGGTCACCAAGATCGAAGATCGTTATTATCCAACCCATTGGGTAATGACCCCAAAAACCGCTGATAAGGCGGATCATCAAACCGTTATTGACATATCCAATGCCCAGTTTGATAAGGATATTAGCGAAAAATATTTCAATAAACGGGCACTGAAAAAATATTCACGTTAGAGCCTTTTGCAAAATGACGATTTACTTTCAGAATCAAGGCATGCGAAAAGTTTTACCACAGGCACCCTATCAGAAGTGCCCTTGGGGTGCATTTACTCAATATCGAAGTCGAAGTTTATGCCCAGTTTTTAGGGGTGCTTATCTCGAGGATGAAAAATTTGAGCATAACGCAGAGTATGGGCGAAAAGGCTATTTTGCAAGAGGCTCGATAAGATGAACATTCTTTTTACAATGGCGTGGAAGAATATCCTCGCCTATAAAAAAAGAACAGTTATTACAGTTATACTCACTGTCTGCATGACAGCATTAATGATCTTTGCCTCGTCATTCATGAGCGGTTCACATCAGACTATGATAACCAGCGGAGTTGAGATATACCCTGGATATATCCAGATCACCAATAGTGATTTCCGTAAATCACCAGGTCTGGAAAACCTTATTTTTGATGTAAAAGCCATTAAAACTTTACTTGCTGAAATTGAAGGAATTCACACCTGTGGAGCACGTTTTGAATCATTTGTACTCTATTCCCATGAGAACAAGGCGGTCGGCGGTTTCTTTACCGGAATTGAGCCAGAAAAGGAGCAATATCTCTCACGTTTGAAAAGCTCATTGGTTAAAGGTTCGTTTCTTGAACCAGATGATGTTGGTAAAATCTATATGGGCGTGGAACTTGCTAAGCGGCTGAATCTTAATCTGGGAGATACCCTGTCTTTTATCGGAACTGGTGCCGACTATTCATTCACCGCAGATAACCTTAAAGTAAAAGGGTTATTCAAAACAGGTCTATTTGAATTTGATTCCAATGGTGCATTTGTAACTAAGAAATACTTAGATGAGGTCATGGTCGCCGAAAATTTAGCAACCCACATTGTTGTCTTGCCCATGGATCAACCTCAGTCAAAGTCACTTGCCGCAGCGATCAATAAAAAGCTGGGCAAAGATTACATTGCTGAGGACTGGACAATACGTCTATCAGGTCTTGTTGCGGCTATGAAAGTGGATTCAATATTTGGATATCTCACCCTCGCCATCATTTTTCTGGTTATCTTTTTTGTGGTGATGATTTACACTTTTCTCTCAATTTTCACGAGGGTGCGCACCATAGGTGTACTTCGAGCCATTGGTACTACACCGACACAAATAGCATTAACGTTTTTACTGGAGTCGATAATTCTTGCCTCAATAAGTGTCATTATCGGGGCTATCATTGGTGGAGCCCTCTCCCTCTATTTCAACATCAATCCAATTGATTACAGTGGCTATGAGGAGCAATTCAAACAATATGGGCTAGCCGTATCAGCCATGCCTGCTGATTTTTCTCTACTTCTTATCCTGCGGGATATGCTAATTATGTTTATCCTCTCGGTTAGTTCAACGCTGTATCCTATTGTTAAAGTGACCAGCTATAGCCCTATCGAGGCAATGCACCATGTTTAAGATGCTCCTTAAAATAGCCTGGTCCTCTTTGAGCAGAAGAAAAAGTCGTACAGTATTGGTCATTATCATGATTGCTATCTGCTTCTGGGGTATGCTCGTTATGGAAGGCTTTTATGACGGTATGACAGAGCAGGTTATTGATAATGCCATTCGCAGCAGTAGTGGACACATCACTATTTATGCTCGAGACTATCGACTCGACAAAATACTGGAAAAACGCATTGAAAATGCAGCGAATATTTTAAAGGAACTTCAGCAAACGGAAAACGTTAAAAGCTATAATCAACGTTTAATTCAGGATTGCTTAATTGCTACGGCTCACTATTCACAAAATGGAATTGTTCAGGGAATCGACCTGCCAACAGAGAAAAAGCATGCCCGCTTAGATGATTATCTCGTAGAAGGCGAATATAGTTTTGGTAAAAAGAGCAAAGGGATCATCCTTGGGGCTAAACTGGCAAAAAAACTGAGGGCGGGAATCGGCAATAAAATTATCCTCTCAGCCCAGGATAGCAACTATGAAATATCAGCAATTGCCCTGAGGGTAACTGGCATTTTACGCACTAACAACTTGTCAATTGATGAACGAGTGGTTTTTATTGACCTACAAAAAGCCCGAGATTTTCTTCAAGTCGAAAAAGGAGCAAGTCAAATATCCATAATCGTCAACGATCAGCAAAAACTTAATATGACAATAAATGATCTACAGGGACGATACCCAAAACTAGATATATTGAGTTGGGATGTCTTATATCCCGCTCTGCTGCAAAGTCGGCAGATGATGAAAATATTTAACCTGGTCACCTCCCTGATTGTTTTTTTAATTGCGGGTCTGGGTATATATGGGGTGATGCTGGTTTCTGTACTGGAAAGACTTCGTGAATTTGGGGTAATGCTGGCAGTCGGCACCCAACACATTCAGATTTTCATGCTCATTGTCATAGAGGCCTTTTGCATGAGCATACTGGGGTATATCATCGGGGGTATTCTTGGTGGAGCAACTCTCTTTCACTTTATGACCCATGGCTTGGATCTCACTCTTTTCAGCGAGGGACTTGAAGCTTTCGGGATAGATACATTAATCTATGCTATAATTCGTCCGGATTATTTTATCACAGCATTCCTGGCAATTTTCTTTGCCAGTTTTTGTAGCGTGCTCTATCCACTTTGGGTTCTAAAACGTTCGCAACCAATAGAGAGTATTAATAGAAATTAGCATTTAAAATATTCACAACCATGACTGATCCAGAATTTCTCACATTGACTAATGTCAGTAAAATATTCAGCCAAGACAAAGGTTTGGAAGTAATAGGTATCCAAGACATTTACCTTGAGGTAAGTGAGGGCGAATTTGTGGTTATTTCTGGTCCTTCGGGGAGTGGCAAAACTACACTGCTAAATATGATAGGTGCGCTTGACCAGGTAACTTCAGGAACTATCAACCTCGAAGATATCTGTTTAACCGCACTTTCAGAAAAAGAGTTGTCACTTATCCGCAGGGACAATATTGGATTCGTCTTCCAAGCCTATAATCTTATACCTGTATTAACTGCTCGAGAGAACATCGAGTATGTGATGAAGCTTCAAGGTATGACTCAGGAGAAGTGCACTAGAAGAACAGAAGAAGTTGCTAAAATACTGGATATCGATACACTGCTCTATAAATTACCGCATCAGCTGAGTGGTGGGCAACAGCAGAGAGTAGCAGTTGCAAGAGCTGTTGCCGCACGCCCAAAACTCATTTTAGCCGATGAACCCACGGCAAATCTTGACTCAAAAAGTGCAGAAAATCTTATTGATATGTTGCAAGATCTCAACATATGCTTTGGACTTACTATTCTTTTTACTTCTCATGACCCCATGATAATCTCAAAAGCAAAACGTAGCATTATCATGAAAGACGGACAAGTGATTGCTGATAACATATGAAGTTTCCTGTCTGCATAAGTGGTAGTTTTATATTTTGGCAGATTTTGTTCATTTTCTCTTGTTGCAGAAACGTTGTCGCTTTAGAATTTAGTGGTGATTTACAACTCGAAAATAATAATATTGCCACCTTTGTAGAAGAAATCTCAGATTTCAACAGGCTACGACTTGAAGGTTTTGTAGAACTTGAAAATACTGTGCCACTTAAAGCAACATTAATTATTGACAACAATTCAAGCTATATACGTCCTGGTGGTTCTTTCGAGAATGAAGTTGATCTCTATCGGGCAATTCTCGAATATCAACGGGAAACCCACAGTATTTTCTTAGGAAAACAACGTGTACCTCTAGGGGTCGGCAGAATCTGGAATCCCATAGATGTCTTTAACCCGATTGATATTACCTCAGTTGAGCCAGAAGAAAGAGAAGGTACCGATTCCCTCAGGGTTGAATATTACCCCTCAAGCCTTTCTACTATGGATATTACGCTTGCAAAAGATAGCGCTGCCGGCCGTTTTAAAAGCTTTTTCAATGCATTTGATCTTGCTGTTGTTGGTATCTATGATGATGAGGAGGATGTAACAATACTTGGTTGGGAAATAGAAGGTGAATTCTGGCAGAGCGGTATTGAATTGCGATCTGAAGGAGGCCTCTTTGTTGCAACTAGCAGCAGCGATATACGCGCTGAATGTATCTTAGGCATTGAATATGGCTTTCCTAATTCTATTACTTTGCTGGGTGAATACTATCTCAATGAAGAAGATAGTGGCGATAGCCTTGCTTTACAATTCTCAGTCCAACTCAGCCCTTTGTTAACTGTTGGTCTGTTGACAATCATAAGTATAGAAGACCAGTCAACCTTTTTCGCACCTCAGGTGCAATATAGTTTAAGTGATGAGATGAGTCTTGATGTTGGTGTGTTCTTGTACAGTAGCGACTTTGACGATGTATATGCTGGTGAAGATCTTGCCTATGTAAATTGGTTTATTCATTTTTAAAGTCTTTCAGATAATCATTCCTGCTCCTTCCACACCCTGGCGCCAAGGCCACCGAGCTTGTCCACCAGCTTTTCATAACCTCTCTCAAGATGGTAGATTCTCGAAATCTCTGTTCTGCCTGGCGATGCTAGACCAGCTATCACAAGTGATGAGCTTGCCCGAAGATCTGTCGCCATCACCTGAGCTCCCAATAATCCTTTGCTGCCCCTTCCCTTAACCACTGCTGTATGTCCATCAATTTGGATATCAGCACCCATTCTACGAAGTTCGGCAACGTGCATGAAACGATTCTCGAAAATGGTTTCATTGATAACAGAAACACCATCGCTGATGGACATAAGCGCCATAAATTGAGCCTGCAGATCAGTAGGATAACCTGGGTACGGCATGGTTTTTATATCAGCACTACCGAATTGGGGATTCAATCCTCCCCCCCTAGCCGGAGCTATGGAGATAGAATCTGTTCCTGTTTCAATGATAAAACCTATACTCCGAAGTTTCTCCAGTAGAGATGGCAGGTGGGCTGGATTGCAATTGGTTATTGTGCCCTCACCTCCAGTTGCCCCAATGGCAATGAGATAGGTCCCAGCTTCAATTCTGTCAGGAATTATAACCGATTCGGTGGGTGTCAGTTTTTCAACACCATGAATAACAAGCTTATCGGTATCTCTCCCTTCAATAATAGCCCCCATTCCAACTAACATATCGATAAGGTTACCTATTTCAGGCTCTTTGGCAGCATTTTTTATAACCGTTGTACCTTGAGCAAGACTGGCAGCCATGAGGATATTTTCGGTACCTGTGACTGAAGGAATATCAAAATAGATAACGCCACCTTTCATCCGATCTCGCACCTGGGCATCAACATATCCCTGCTTTAGCTCGACTTGCACATTCATCTGTGCGAATCCATTTATGTGAAAGTCAATGGGTCGCTCCCCAATTGCGCACCCCCCAGGGAGTGAGACCTTGGCCATTCCTAGTCTGGCAAGCAGCGGTCCGAGAACGAGAACGGAGGCACGCATGGTTTTCACCAGTGAGTAGGATGCTTCGGAAAATTTGAGGTATGTGCTATCAACATTTAAGGTATCTCCATCATAATCCCAGGAAACACCGAGGTTTTCCATGAGTTTTAAAAACGTCCTGGTGTCTCGCAAATTTGGAACATTATGGAGAATATGCTTACCTGGGGTTAACAGTGTCGCAGCAATAAGGGGCAAAGCAGCATTTTTTGCACCGCTGATTCGCAAACTCCCTTTGAGTGGAATTCCGCCTTCTATGATGAGTTTTTCCATTTCTACTTGTTATAGTTATTTACTTTAGCAAAAAGTACTCGATCTCGTCCACTATAGTCCTGGTGAATAGTGAGTGTCTCAAAAAAACGATCCTGCAAATGGACCGATTTAAAGATCTTTTTCACGTCGAGTGCCTGATCAGCACCAAATTCCATAAAAAACATTCCTTCTGGCTCAAGGTATTGGAGAATACTTCTGGATATTCTGCGAACACAATCAAGACCTTCAGGGCCTCCATCTAACGCCAGATGTGGTTCAAATTCAGATACTTCAGGTTGTAATGCGTTCCTCAACATAGTGGTACGTACATAGGGCGGATTCGAGACAATCAGTGGAAAATTCCCGTCATTTCCAAGCGCTGCGAATAAATCCGAGCAGATTGGTCTTACAGCACTCTCAACACCATGCCTGATAGCATTTTTCGTGGTCACCTTGAGGGCTTCATTTGAAAGGTCTAGTGCATTTACCTTACAACCTAGTTCCAGTGCCAACACCACAGCAATAATACCACTGCCACAGCATAAATCCAGACAATGGCAGATCTTTTTTCTCGATTTCTCAACCTCACGAAAGACTGTCTCAAGAAGAAATTCCGTTTCAGGGCGAGGTATTAAAACACTTTCATTTACTATGAATGGCAAAGACCAAAACTCCCTCTCCCCTACAATATATGCAACAGGCTCCCGTTCACTTCTTCTTTTAATGAGATCACGGAATAATAAGGTGATACTCTCATCGACCTCTTCAACTGCCTTGATGATCATCTCTGTCCGGCTCATCTGTAAGCAATGACCTAGCAACAGTGTGACGTCTATTTCGGCGTTTTCTATATTATGTTGCTCAAGCTCTTGCCGAGCCTCTCGCAAGAGCTGTTGAAGTAACATTGGCACCGCTTCTCTGAGAAGTTATTTGATGATTTTGCCCAATTCTAACAATATCAAATTCGATTGGTACACTGCACTGCTATAATTTAAAATATAATCATAGCGGAAAGCATTACTTATCACCCTATCCAGAATCTTATTTATATATCAATAATATAGCTTAGTTATTATTGAATGTTCTTGAGTTTTTCAGCCTGATCATGGGTGATAAGTGGATTAATAACCTCATCAAGTTTTCCATTCATTATCAACTCGAGTTTATATAGTGTTAGGTTAATTCTGTGATCAGTCATTCTGCCCTGAGGAAAGTTATAGGTTCGTATCCGCTCACTACGATCTCCGCTACCTACCTGTGACTTTCGGTCTTGGCTAATTTTGTCGTGATGCTCCTGCTCTGCCATATCGAGCAATCTGGCACGTAATACGGTGAGAGCCTTTGCTTTGTTTTTATGTTGGGATTTTTCATCCTGACAAGTAACGACCAGTCCTGTGGGCAAATGGGTTATTCGCACTGCTGAATCTGTTGTATTTACGCTTTGCCCTCCTGGACCTGATGAGCGAAAAACATCAAATTTGAGTTCGTTCATGTCTATTTTGAGATCCACATCATCGGCTTCCGGCAATATAGCCACTGTAACTGCAGAGGTGTGAATTCTCCCCTGGGTTTCAGTTTCAGGAACGCGTTGCACTCTATGAACACCACTTTCATATTTCAACCTTGAATAAACCCCTTCGCCACTGATGAGAGCGATAATTTCCTTAAAACCACCAATACCAAGTGGACTAGAGTTCATAACCTCAACCCGCCAACCTTCATTTTCGGCAAATCTAGTGTACATCCGAAATAAGTCACCAACAAAAAGTGCAGCTTCATCACCCCCAGTTCCAGCGCGAATTTCCAGGAAGATGTTCTTTCCATCATTGGGGTCTTTAGGCAATAAAAAAATCCGGATCTGATTTTCTAAACTCTCCTTCCTCTCTTTTAACTCCTCAGTCTCTTCTCGGGCTAATTCTTTCAGTTCCTCATCTTCTGCTGGATCTTGAAGAATGGATAGATTTCCTTCGATCTCGTCTCCAATGGTTTTATATTCTGTATAGAGTTCATTGAGACGGGTCAAATGTGAATGTTCACGCACTACGTGTTGATACTCTTTCTGGTCATCCATCAAAGATGGATCGGAAAGTTTACCTTCGAGGTGAGAAATTTTATCTTCTAAATCTTCAAACTGATTAAACATGACGTATTTGATCTAAGTTTAGATGATGCAGAAAGGATTTAATAAAAAAAAGTCCACAGCAACAGGAAAATGCTGTGGACTTGATTCTCTATATTCAGCATGGGTTAAACCCAGGCCAGATATTTACGCTTCTTGTTTTTCGAAGTGCTTTGCGTAACGTTTCTTAAACTTCTCAATCCTTCCCGCAGTATCAACCAGTTTTTGTTTACCAGTGAAAAAGGGATGGCATGCTGAGCAGATTTCAACTTTCATTTCTTTATCTACAGAACCCAGCTCAAACTCATGCCCACAGGCACATACAGCTTTAATTTTGTTATATTCTGGATGTATATCGGCTTTCATTTCTACTAACTCCTTGAACAAGAATAAATATACCTTCAACTGAAAACAGTTTAATTCATCTTTCTAACAGCAAGCATCACAGTATATCCTATCAAATAATTATTTCAACAAAAATCCTCACCCTTTAAGCTTACCTTGACCAACTACTTTAACAATGAACCCTCGATCAATCAACTGTTCATAGAATCAAGGAAATCATTGTTGGATTTAGATTGCTTGAGTTTATCAACTAGAAATTCCATACCATCGGCTGGATTCATTGAGGCAAGCAGCTTCCGCAATATCCATATGCGATTAATTAGACTGGATTCAAGAAGCAGATCTTCTTTGCGGGTACCGGATCGTTTTATGTCCATGGCAGGAAATATTCGTTTATCTGACATTTTCCTATCAAGAATCAATTCCATATTTCCGGTTCCCTTGAATTCTTCAAATATAACCTCATCCATTTTACTGCCTGTTTCTATAAGTGCAGTTGCAAGTATTGTTAGGCTACCGCCCTCCTCAATATTTCTCGCTGCCCCAAAAAAACGTTTCGGCCTATGTAATGCATTGGCTTCGACACCACCTGAGAGAATTTTACCACTTGAAGGAGTTACGGTATTATAGGCACGGGCTAAGCGGGTGATACTATCAAGTAAAATTACAACATCCTTTTTATGTTCAACCAAGCGTTTCGCTTTCTCAATGACCATTTCCGCCACCTGAATGTGACGTTGAGGTGGTTCATCAAAGGTAGAACTTACGACCTCTGCTGCTTTTACTGTTCTTGCCATTTCTGTGACTTC
This sequence comes from uncultured Desulfocapsaceae bacterium, assembly GCA_964637245.1. Classification (GTDB taxonomy): domain Bacteria; phylum Desulfobacterota; class Desulfobulbia; order Desulfobulbales; family Desulfocapsaceae; genus Desulfopila_A. The sequence goes on along the minus strand of CAZWVC010000108.1, from coordinate 806 downwards.
TTCTGGTCGCTCATCAATCAGCAGGACAATAAGATAGACCTCTTTGTGATTGCGTACGATGGAGTTGGCAATCTTTTGCATCAAAACAGTCTTTCCTGTTCGTGGAGGGGCAACCAGTAACCCACGCTGGCCTTTGCCGATAGGAGAGAACATGTCCATTAAACGCATCGAATAATTATCAGGCTGCCACTCTAAATTGAATTTTTCGTTAGGATGAAGAGGAGTGAGGTTGCCAAATAAGGTCTTCTGCTTGGTCGCTTCGGGCGGATCGAAGTTGACACTTTCTACTTTAAGGAGGGCAAAATATCGCTCACCTTCCTTTGGTGCACGTACCAATCCTTCAATGACATCTCCAGTGCGTAAGTTGAGTCGCCGAATCTGTGAAGGAGAGACATAAATATCGTCAGGGCCAGGCAAATAGTTATAATCGGGAGCTCTAAGAAAACCAAAACCATCCGGTAATATTTCGAGAACACCATTGCCTCGCATTTGCCCATCTTTATCTGCCTGAGCCTGGAGTAAGGCAAAAATCAGCTCCTGCTTGCGCATGGCACTATAGCCATCCACTTTAAGTTTACGGGCCAATTTCACCAATTCACCAATTTTCTTTACTTTCAATTCCGCCAGATTCATTAATCAATTTCTCCTTTTACGACACGTAGGCAGATTAATCATATAGTTTACTTACTTTTTTTCAATCCATCCTGACAAACCATTACTCATGAATTATGAGCACATACGGCTGCTAAAGTGGCGGCCATCTACTCTATGTATCATTCAATTCTCAGATTTGGATGTTATAGTGG
>CAZWVC010000107.1:0-12472 GCA_964637245.1 uncultured Desulfocapsaceae bacterium | reverse complement strand
CACCTGACATGGCGCTGAACAAATGGGGCAATGTGGTAGCTGATGAGAAAACAGGTAAAACCACGAAGAAGGCTGTTTGGGCTGGTGGTGATATCGTCACCGGTGCAGCAACTGTAATTCTGGCCATGGGTGCCGGTAGAGATGCGGCAAATTCCATCCATGATTATCTGACACTTGGTTGGTAAAGTAGCCAAGGCAGAAGGGTCTTAAACAAGGCTGGGGCTAAGTAGATTAGTCTCAGCCTTTTTTTTTCACTTTTTAGATACTAACATGCTCATTTCGAGTAAGCTCGTGTCTTTTTTAAGGATACTTCTGCAATGGACTATCACGCACCATCGGGCGAATCGAATCCTGGAAGTATTTGAAAGATGAGCTGAGAGGTAATGTATCTGCGGGATCAACAATCGCAGTCTATCTTATGGCAGGCTATGCAGTAAACCCGGTATTTTATGACCTCAGAAAAAATATTTGTGCCATTCTCTTCATCATACTTTTTTGCTTCACTCATGATTTTCTCATCTGATTCACCTGCATGGATAATGGTAATCAAGGATGTATTCTCAATAAGATAAGCAGATTTTTGTTCTTGGGGAAGATGCGCGAGATAATCATCTAGGCAATATCTAATTTTATCTCTTTTTCGTGCCATTTCTAACAACCTGTTTAATTGCTCAGTAGAACTAGAATTTTCCTGTATTCTGCCTTGCTGGTTGTGCAGAACCACTCATCATACACACAACACATTGTTTTTACTATTGCAGCACAAGGCACCATTTTAATCAACATTTCTGTTACCTGGTCTTTCGGGGAAACGAGCACCATACACTACGGCAAGGTAGAGTTCAAGCTGAATTTATGCGTAACTTCTGATAACTGGATAATAATTCGACTATCTGACCCAGCTTAATAATAGCTATAAAGAAAAAGCATTTTGTTGTGAGTGCTGGATTCTAGTTTATTAATTAGCTGTGGTATGTCTGGAAGTGACCATTTTTCATTTGAATGTGTTGCATTGCGTTATTTTACCTACGGTAAAGCCTTCACGAAACCATTTGACCCGTTGCTTTGAAGTACCATGGGTGAATGAATCTGGGACAACATAGCCCTTGGCCTGCTTTTGCAGATGGTCATCACCTATCATACTTGCAGCGTTGAGAGCCTCTTCAAGATCTCCCGGTTCAAGGATACTACGTAATTGCTGGGCATGATTAGCCCAGACACCAGCAAAACAATCAGCCTGCAGTTCAAGCTTTACCGAAAGTTTGTTGTATTCTTTGTCGGATAAATTATTGCGCTGGGCTTGAACTTTACTGCTTAAACCAATTAAGTTTTGCACATGATGGCCGACTTCATGGGAAATGACATATGCTTGGGCAAAATCGCCTGGTGCGTTAAGATCATTCTTCAGGCTGGTGTAGAACGCCAGATCGATGTATATTTTCTTATCCGCCGGGCAATAAAAAGGTCCCACCGCAGATTGTGCGAAACCACAAGCAGATTTGACTGCTCCACTAAAAAGTACAAGTTTAGGCTTTTCATAGGCCCACCCAGATTGATTAAATATTGGTTCCCAGGTATCCTCGGTGTCGGCAAGCACTACAGAAACGAAATCTGCCATCTGATTTTCGGCTGCACTGGGAGTATATTGTGTTTTTTGCTGGGTGGTTCCCTGATTGACCTGATTTAAATTGAGTATAACCGAGGGGTCAATACCAAAATACATACCGACAAGGGCTACTAAGATAATACCAATGCTGCCGCCTTTGACTTTTCTGCTGCTTAATCTTACTCCTCGACGGTCCTCAATGTTTTGACTGCGACGACCCGTTTTCCAGCGCATATTTGAACCTTATCAAGTAGAAATGGTGTTGTAGTATTCATCAGTCAATAGAACTGCTATTACAAAAGTATTGAAACAATGAAGACCGTTAAAAAGACAATAGCCACCAGTTATTCGTTCTTCCTTTAGGGAATATTTAGTTGATAAGTGACTCTTATCTTTTAGTTAAAATAACGTGAATGGAAAGACTATAAACATTGCTGGGAGGAGAATAAACATTTTGCTTTGCAAAGTTTTAATACCAAGCCGACTAGTTGTAACCTGCTTGATCCCGGCTGTTTAAATTTCTTTGGTATATTGTTTTGCCATAATTATATAGTAATAGGAAGAGTGTATTTTTTGATAGAAAATTGAGTTTGCATACATCTTTCTTCATTTACGCAGAATACACATATACATTTAGGGGGAACTTGATGAAGGCTGCAGACCTCTTTGTTAAAGCGCTTGAAGCTGAAGACGTTGAATATATATTCGGAATTCCGGGTGAGGAGAATCTTGATCTGCTGGATTCCTTAAGGGCTTCAAGCATCAAATTAATTGTGACACGTCATGAGCAGGCAGCAGGCTTTATGGCTGCAACCTATGGAAGGTTGACAGGTAAAGCCGGGGTTTGTCTATCTACTCTGGGTCCAGGGGCTACCAATCTGGTAACAGCTGCGGCATATGCCCAGTTGGGTGCAATGCCAATGCTCATGGTTACCGGACAGAAGCCGATTAAGGCAAGCAAGCAGGGACAGTTTCAGATCGTTGAAATAGTAGACATGATGCAACCCCTCACCAAATTCACTCAGCAAATAGCCAGCGCTCATAACATTCCCAGTAGGGTGCGTGAGGCTTTTCGCCTAGCTGAAGATGAACGTCCTGGAGCTACCCATCTGGAGCTGCCCGAAGATATTGCAGTTGAACAGACAGAGGCGAATGTGATTGAGAAAAGTCTCTATCGTCGGCCGGTTGCAGAAGAAAAGGCTATACAAGAAGCCGTTAGGCTTATTGAAAAGTCAAGACGCCCGTTGTTGCTCATCGGTGCCGCAGCCAATCGCCGACAATCAAGTAAGATGCTGAAAAAATTTGTTGATAAAACCGGTATCCCATTTTTTAGCACGCAAATGGGAAAGGGTGTTGTCGATGAACGTCATCCTCTATTTCTAGGCAATGCTTCACTGTCATCTCACGATTTTCTGCATCGGGCAATTAGTCACACAGATCTCATCATCAATGTAGGGCATGATGTGGTCGAAAAACCACCGTTTTTCATGGAGCAGGGTGGTTTTAAAGTCATTCATGTAAACTATCTCACAGCGTCTGTTGACCCGGTCTACTATCCCCAATTGGGGGTAATAGGTGATATCGCCGATAGTGTCTATCAGCTAAAACAGCAGATAAAGCCAAAGAGAAAGTGGGATTTCGGCTATTTCCATGAAATTAAGGCAAAACTTGAAGAGCATCTGCTTGAAGGTGCGGATGATGAAAGGTTTCCCATGTACCCGCAGCGGCTCGTCAAAGATGTTCGCAGCGTTATGCCGGATGATGGAATAATAGCACTTGATAACGGCGTATACAAGCTCTGGTTTGCCAGAAACTATAAAGCCTATAAACCCAACACGGTATTGCTCGATAATGCTTTGGCCAGCATGGGAGCTGGGCTTCCCTCAGCGCTTGCGGCAAAGATCGTCTATCCGCGCCGCAAGGTTATGGCAATTTGCGGTGATGGCGGCTTTATGATGAACTCACAGGAACTGGAAACAGCAGTACGATTGAAACTCAATCTCGTTATTTTAGTCCTGTGCGATAATGCCTATGGCATGATTAAGTGGAAGCAGACCAATATGGGATTTGATGATTTTGGCTTGGATTTCAATAACCCAGATTTTGTGATGTATGCCGAGAGTTATGGGGCAAAGGGACATCGACTTGAAACAAGTAAGGACTTCCTTCCCCTGGTAAAGAAGTGTTTTACTGTTCCAGGTGTGCATTTGATTGAAGTACCCGTTGATTATTCAGATAACGACAGAATCTTAAACAAGGAAATTAGAGAAAAAAGCCGATTTCTCTAGAGGAGATTGCATGGTTGATCACTACAGTTTGATGATTGCAGAGAAGCGATCTACACATGAGCACCTTGAAGTAACCTCACCCTACGATGGAAGTTTGATTGCCACCTGTGAGGTTGCAAATGAAATGGATGTGGATCAGGCTTTGGCAACCGCATATACCCTATTTGAAGATAGACCTAAACATTTACCCTTGTCCAAGCGACTGGAAATATTGGAGAAAACTGCGGTACTCATGGAAGAGAAGGCAGAGAGTCTAGCCATATCAGCGGCACAAGAAGGTGGAAAACCACTCATTGATTCTCGGGTTGAGGTGGCCAGAGCTATAGATGGTGTTAAGATCTGTATTGAAACCATGCGAGTTGATGGAGGAGAAGTAATTCCCATGGGTGTAAATCCTGCTTCGGCAGGTAAGATTGCTTTTACCACCAAAGAACCACGCGGAGTGGTTGTAGCAGTAAGCGCTTTCAACCATCCTCTGAATCTGATTGTTCACCAGGTAGCTCCGGCGGTGGCTGCAGGATGTCCTGTTATCGTCAAACCGGCAAAGAAAACTCCTATTTCCTGCTGCAGGTTTGTGGAATTACTCCTGGAAGCAGGGTTACCAAAGGAATGGTGTCAAGTGTTAATCCTTGACAGTTCAGCTCTGGCGACACAACTGGTAACCGATGATCGAGTCAGCTTTTTCTCCTTTATCGGTAGTGCTAAGGTTGGCTGGATGTTGAGGTCAAAACTTGCTCCTGGTACAAGGTGTGCTCTTGAGCATGGAGGCGTTGCGCCAGTGGTGGTGGCCGCCGATGCTGATATGAATCAGATGCTGCCCAAACTGGTTAAGGCTGGATTTTATCATGCCGGACAAGTTTGTGTTTCGGTCCAGCGGGTGTATGCCCATGAGTCAATTGCATTGGAGCTGGCCGAAAAGATCGCTGGTGCAGCAAGCAGACTCATCGTGGGCGATCCCATTAATGAAGCAACTGAGGTTGGACCGCTGATTGATCCTGCAGAAGTTAAACGTATCGATCAGTGGGTGCATGAGGCTGTCGACGGTGGTGCCAGACTTTTATGTGGTGGCAAACCCATCTCGGAAACCTGCTATGAATGCACAGTACTCTATAACCCTCCGGAATCATCTACAGTAAGTATCAGTGAGGTTTTTGGACCTGTCGTATGTGTCTATTCGTATGCAGATGTTGATGAGGCTGTGGGCATGGCTAATAGTCTGCCATATTCATTTCAGGCAGCAGTTTTTACGCGAAATATCGATTTAGCTATGAAATTGTATAAAACGATAAATGGTTCAGCGATAATGGTAAATGAACATACCGCATTTCGCGTAGATTGGATGCCCTTTGCGGGGTTAAAGAGTTCTGGTTATGGGGTGGGTGGTATACCTCATACCATCAAGGACATGCAGGTTGAGAAAATGTTGGTTATCCATTCTGATGAACTTGCGGGATAAGTGTTGTTTCGGAAAATGGCATATAATCAACCCCAAAAAGGACAGATATAAAAAGCCTAGATAACCTATGGCGGAGGCAGTGAATATGGGTACAAATCACATTGATGTCATATCCATAGATGACCAATTACGAACTCTTACCAATTATTGGGATCCGCTTATAATAGGCGAACTTAATGACCAACTCGTCAAAATTGCCAAGGTTAAAGGTGAATTTGTCATGCATCATCATGAGAATGAAGATGAGATGTTCATGGTGTTAGATGGTGTGCTGAGCATTGAGTTTGAAAATTACACCAAAGAAATTGAGCAAGGAGAGATTATCATAATTCCTCGGGGTGTTCCGCATAAACCTGTAGCTCAAGAGGAGGTTCATATTCTTCTTTTTGAACCAAATTCCACCTTGAATACCGGAAACATAGAAAATGAGCTGACCCGCAAGGAACTCAAAAGGGTCTGAAATTATTTTTTGCCCAGCAAACTGATTTTGAAAAGAAGACTAATAATGGAGATTTTAACATGAAATTCCTGCATACTATGATACGAGTTAAGGACCTCGATGCATCACTAAATTTCTTTATCAATATAATGGGTCTTGTGGAGGTTAGAAGAAAAGAAGTGGAAAGCGGTAGGTTTACCCTGATCTTTTTAGCCACTGCACCGGGAGAACCGGAGATAGAGTTGACCTATAACTGGGACCAGGAAGAGCCCTACAGTGGAGGAAGAAATTTTGGTCACCTGGCTTTCAAAGTTGATAACATTTATGATTATTGTACCATGCTTATGGAGAAAGGTGTGACCATTCTTCGTCCTCCCAGAGATGGTCACATGGCCTTTATCCGCACCCCTGATCAAATATCCATAGAACTTCTTCAGGCAGGAGATAACCTGCCCATTCGGGAACCATGGTCTTCAATGGAAAATAAGGGCGAATGGTAGTTCTGCGATTCGGTTATCAATTGCTCAAACTTGCTCATCTGAAATTTTCTCAGGAAATCATGCATCTCATAGAATCGATTGATGTACCTGACACAAAAAAGCATGGTGCAACAAGGGGTGGTATGCATTATGATAGTACAAAATAGCATGAATAATACCGATAACTTGTGTCTTTCTAGGTTTATTTTATATAATCATTCAAGAACGCAATGCCGCTGATCATCTGGCTAATACTACTCTGCTGCAGCAATAATTCACTGGTTTATGCCAGTGAGCTGGTCAAATTACGGCCCTATACCCGAGAGGTATCATTTATTGGATTTACCAGACCAGTAAAAGAGATGACTGTGGCTGCTGAAATTGATGGCAAATATACCTCGGTCCTCGTGGATGTTGGTGATAAAGTGGGGTCAGAGGGAGTAGTGGCAAAGATTGATCCGACCTTTGTAAAAATTGATATCACTAAAAATCAGATTGAACAGAGAAAAACAGAACGGCAATTGGCCTTGGAAAAGAAAACCTTGGCTCGTTTTGAAAAGTTGATTAACCAGGGGTCGACCACTCAGGCAACGTATGATGATGCACTGCTGCGGGCTGAAGTACTAGAACTATCGCTAAAAAGTCTAAAAAACGAGGAAAACCGCCTCCGCGAACGACTTGAAAGACATACATTATATGGTCCGGTTGGCTGGCAAGTGACCCAGAGACTTGTTGAACCAGGTGAATTTGTACGTCAGGGCGAGCCGCTTCTTAAATTGGGTGACTTTAATTCCTTAGTAGTACCTTTTCTGTTTACCTATGAAGAGCTACGCTTGCTGAGGGATATGCCGGCCTTGCAGCTCTATTTTTCTGATCTGGGAAAATCGGTGGATGCAATTGTTTACAGAGTTGCACCAGATTTTGATGATACAAAGAGAAAAATTGCAACTGAGCTGATAATTGAGAGTGCAACAGTGCAGGCAACGGAAAATTTGCGTGGAGGATTGCGAACCCGACTTACCATCGCAGGGAAAATTGAGAAAAATTCATATAGAATACCCCATTCTGCCATAATCAATCGCTATGAAGCACACTGGCTGTTAACCCCTGAGGGTGAACAGCGCAAGGTTATTCTTCTTGGGAGTAGCGAAGATGGAAATGATGCAATTATCAATGGTGGAAACCTCTCTCAGGAGGATGTCTTTGTGACAAAACCAGATTTGCAGAAAATAGAGTAGTAACAACGCTCTTCAGTTATCAACTCACTGGCGATTGAATAATCCCAAAAAGAGAAAAACACTAGCAGCAATACGACAATGCAACGGTTCGTTAGCTTCACACTCCAACAAAAGGTAGTATTTAACCTCCTTTTTGTATTGCTCATGGTTATTGGCGCTTTCACTATATTACGCATGCCAGTTGAGAGATACCCCAATATCCAGTTCGGTAAGATGTACATTAATACTTTTTTACCTGGTGCCTCTCCTGAAGACATCGAAACTCTTGTCACCACTGAAATAGAAGAAGCTCTAGAGGATCTTGAAGAGGTCGAATATATTAGCTCAAGCAGCTACCGTGAACGTTCTAACATTGTCATCAAATTTGAAGATGATAGTGATTATGAGAAACGCTTTGATGACGTGCGTTTAAGGGTACTGTCCATAATTGATGACCTGCCGGAACGAGCAGAACCACCTTTTTTTAATTTCCTTGATGTAAATGATTGGTTTCCCACCATTAGCGTAAATGTTGCAGGTGATCATACTAATGCTACTCTGACACAGGTAGCTGAAGCCTTAAAGATACCATTAGCACAGCTTACTGGAGTTAAGGAAGTAAAGGTTTCAGGTGATTATATCAGGGAGTTCCATCTTGTTCTCTCTAAGGAGAAGCTGCGCCAAACGGGCACCGCCTATCTCGATGTTGTCTCAGTTCTACAAAAGGCAAATATAACTTTTCCTGCAGGGCACACAGAGACAGGACAAGGTGAATTTGTAGTCCGCGTTGATGAACAGTTCAGCAACAGGGATGAATTGCTTTCAACCATCATTCGAAAAGATGGTGACGGGTCTTTTGTTCGTCTGAAGGATATCATTGAGGCAGGCTATTTTTCCTATCAGAATCCTTTCATCATGGCTTCAGTCAATGGCGCAGATTGTGTTACTCTGCAGATTCTGAAGCACCAGGGTGGTAATGCGCTCTTTATAGCTGAAAGTGTCAGAGCCATTATCAATGAATTACGTCCAGTTTACACCGATATTGGTATCAAGCTCACCGTTACTCAGGATTCCAGTACACGAATAAAAGACTCAATCAGGGTTCTCGGTGTTAATCTACTTTTGGGTATTTTGCTGGTTTGCACGATCATTTGGCTATTCATGGGTTTCAGAAATGCTGCCTTGACCACCATTGGAATCCCTTTCGCTTTCCTGGTCACCATGGTCCTTATGTATATTACCGGTAATTCGATCAATGAGGTTTCACTTTTTGCATTTGTCCTAGTTTCGGGGATTATTGTGGATGACGCTATTGTGGTGGTTGAAAATATTTATCGTCATCACCAGACTGGGAAATCGCTGCAAACAGCAATTACAGATGGCACTGCAGAAGTGTTTTTACCCGTTGTTAGTGCTACATTAACTACGATAGTAGCCTTTTTACCCATGCTGATAATGACCGGAATGGTGGGAGATTTTTTTGAAATAATACCTAAGACCATCGTATTTGCTCTGGTGGCATCAATACTTGAGTGTCTCTTTATTCTTCCCTGTCATTACCTTGAGTTTGGTCCTCGTGTCCCAGCCAAATCTACTTCAGCACAACACACTATTCCAAACCTTCCTGAAACAGACTTGAGTCTGCCTCAGGAAGGAAAAATCATGACTCTTGTCCGTAAATTCTTTGATAGTTTGATCCTTCTAACCTTACGTTATCGTTTCACTTCTCTAGCACTGCTTGCAACTGTTTTTGTGACGGCGATGGTTGTATTCTTCAGCTCTATGCAAGGAAAGACAAGTCTTGTACGCATTCAGTTTTTTCCTGATAATTATTCCCTCTACTATGTTGAGATTACCGGACCTCCGGGTACATCTCTCAATGAAACTCATGAGCTTATTAAGAAGATAGCTACCAGGCTCAATGCTGAGGGAAAAGAGCAGGTAGAATCAGCACTGGGATTTGCCGGATATTACATTAACGAGGACTTTAGCCCACAGTATGGCCGCAATCTTGGATATGTCGCAGTGACACTCCCCGCCCTTGATCTGAGACGTTTTGCGGACTATCCTGAAAACGATGTGGTTGTCCATTTGGATAAAGTTCGGGAACTGGTCAGGCCACTTGTACCCTCTGAATTTGACTTGGCGGTTCGTCCTGAAAAGGATGGGCCCCCATCTGGTAAGGATATCAACATCAGAATTCTTGGGCAGAATGCCGGGAACGTATCAGCATTGGCCAGTGAGATTGAACTCTTCCTCAGGAAGGATATCTCCATATCCCCATCTTTGTTGGACTTACAGGATGATCAAGGGAGTGATGCCAGAGTATTTCGCTTTAAAGTTGACCGCGAACGAGCTGCTGAATTTGGTTTTACCGTTGAGGATGTCGCGGCATTGGCTGCAGCGATGATGGAGGGAAGGGTTGTCGGGGAAATGAAACTCCCAGAAGAGACCATCGATATACGGCTGAAAATAAACAAGGAAAAGGTTCTACCAATGTTTGCGGCTATGGATATGGAAATAATACTCACCACCGCAGGAAGTGTACGCCTGGGCGATCTTTGCCAGCCAGTTTTCAGCCTAGAACCAGGATATCTGAATCGTTTTCAGGGCCAGCGAGCTATTACTTTAACGGCAAATATACAATCTGGTGCTCCATTAACTAGTCCTGTGGTGGTAAATCGCGTTGAACAGTTTTATAATGGCATTCGCACGAAATATTCCGGTGCATCCCTGAATTTTGCCGGAGAGCATGAATCCACCCAGAAGTCATTTCTCTCCTTAGCCTATGCTTTTGTAATAGCAATTATTGTGATCTACCTGATTCTGGCAGCTCAGTTTCAGTCATATTTACAGCCACTGATTATCATTGCCGCGGTAGTTTTTGCTCTTACTGGGGTGATTCTAGGAACGGTTTTTTCGCGTACACTTTTTACTGTTAATAGTTTTGTTGCGGTAATTGGAGTAACCGGCGTGGTTGTGAATGATTCGCTGGTCCTAGTTGAATTTATCAACAAGTGTTACCAGAAGGGGCTTAAAAGACGCGATGCCTTGATGAGAGCAACCCATATACGATTGCGTCCAATACTGCTTACCACTCTGACAACAACATTGGGGCTGGTTCCCATGGCTTTAGGAATACCCGAGTACTCAGTAATATGGGGGAGCATGGCAATGACATTTGTAACCGGTCTGTGTACTGCAACTTTTCTTACCATTATTATTATTCCCTTGCTGTGGGATATTACCACACGTTTCTCACATCATTAGTTTGAGTATTTCATAAATAGATCAATTTTTTGTGAGTGTGACAAAGGTAATCTCTGGCGTTAATATGTCTATTGTTCATCATTGACAGCATAATCACCTTTCAGAATCCTGGAATACTTTGACGAGTAGGACAGATCAGCAATGACAACAGGTTAGTGAATGTCTCAAGTTAGACCTGGACAATTTCTAAATACTACTCATTATTATGAAAACAACAGGGGAGTTCTTCTATGATGTGCTCAATTATGAGTAATAAAAAGGAGATTCTCAAATGCAAACCCACAAATTATTGCAACGTGTAGTGATCTGTGTTGTAGCCATCATGCTGTCTGGTCCTGCAACCCTCTTAGCCGCAGATACTGCGCCTAAAGCCGCAGCGGTTAAGGAAGCGGCAGAAGCCGCAGGTGCAATGGAGACGATAAACATCAACTCAGCCAGTGCTGATGTACTGGCTAAAATACCTGGTGTTGGACCACAGTTAAGTGAGGCAATTTCATCATATCGTGAAACGAACGGTCCTTTCAAAGCTCTTACCGATCTTACCAATGTCGAAGGTATAGATGCCTCGCTATTAGAGAAAATCAAACCATTTATTTCAATTTGATCTCAAGATAGCCCAAATCATTTGCCAGGACATTTCATTAGTTGAGATGGTTCGTTAGTCTAGGATCTCTGCGTTTTGCTATCAAAAAATGGTATGCGAAACGCAGAGAACAAGATGAAAGGTAAGTGAACGTAGTAAGACTCCGGGCGGTACTATCGACTCGACTGCATGGTGAAATAAAGAGTTTGTCGAAATTGTGTACAGGTATAATCTGTACCCTGTACAACCTACTTTACGTAGGATGTAACAAGAAGTTATTATAAGTTAAATAATAAAAGCTACTTTTTACATGAAAAATCAGGGCTTGAAGAGCATAGGAGTAGAATGGTCAGCCCTTATAGCAAAAGATGACGCTGCCAGATTCATAGGAGTTCAGTTTTAAACCAATAGCTGAGAGTAGATCAATCCACTGTGTGTAGTTGGGAACTATGCTGCATAAATTATTTTGCCATGAGATCGGCAGTTCCAAAATTTTGAACGGTGTAGGTTTTTTTTATCCGCAGTCTATTGTCACGCTGGATGGTAAGATATTCATTAGGGAATTTTTCAAGCAGGCATTCCGGGCAGATGCCGTGACTGAGTTGTACAGAATCATCCTGCATTGGGTCTTCAACCCCATTTTTCCAGGACTCTGACACCCGTATTAATTTGCAGCAGTAGGAACACACTACTGATATATTTTTATCGTTTACCATACCTGTTGTAGTAAAATTCCTCATGACACTTACCAAACCAGCTGGTTTGGTGCGCCAATGACTACCATCGGCAAGGCTTCTATAAGCTTACCAAGGTTTATGTACTATTTATGTAAGGCAACTGCCAGGCTGGAAGTATTGCTCAGAATGATCGATTCTTCGTATACGTATTGCCTGTTTAACTTTGTTCCTCTCTCCCCAGAAAGTAACGTTTCAATCATTACAAAATAATGAAGCAAAAGTAAATATCGGGAAATACCAATTTTAAACTGCGCAATTCTACCTAACCTGCGATCAGTAATTCTACCTATTTTCGGTAAATATATGCGTTAGGTTGCTGGTTGAATCAGGAAAACACCCTAGCCCGGATATTTCACGAGTCTGAAAGGTTTATGGCTAAGGCATCGAGGGTGAAGCT